>JBEISV010000508.1:0-3401 GCA_040375265.1 Verrucomicrobiales bacterium | reverse complement strand
CTCCTCGTAGCCCTGCGGTGATAGCTTCGCGATGATCAGGTCGCCCTTCTCGCTGAAGAGGAAGAAGCGGTTGCCCTGCTTCACCGTGAAGCAGTTGCCCCAGCGCTCGGACTTGCCGCTCGTCGGCGCGAAGGTCTCCCAGAGCCGCTCGCCCGTGTCGGCGCGCAGGCAGCGGTATTGCCCGTAGCTGCACGCGCCGTAGATGTGGCCGTCCTCGATGAAGGGCGTGTTCATCGTGCAATTCAGGTGCGCCGTGTCGCGTTCGCTCATCTTCGCCGTGCGCCAGGCGACTACGGGCGCGTCCTTGCCGGCCTCGAAACGCAGCATCAGCGAGCCGTTGTAGAAGCAGCTGAGGTAAAGCTGCTCGCCCAGCTTGCGCGGCGTGGCGATGGCCATGCCGTAGTTCAGCTTCCACGGCTCCGTCCACAGCACGCGCCCTGTCTCGGGATCGAGGCCGTTCACCGCCTCCGCGTGCCAGAGGATGACCTGCCGCTTGCCGCCAAACTCGTAGATCATCGGCGGCGCGTAGCCGGGTTCATTCGCCGACAGCGCGCGCCAGAGTTCCTTGCCCGTGTCCTTGTCAAATGCCACCGCCACGCTGCCCTCGCCACCCACCACGCAGATGAGCTTCTGCCCGTCGAGCAACGGGTTCGCCGACACGCCCCAGTGCGGAATCTTCAGGCCGAAGTCCTTCTGGAAATCCCGTTCCCACACCACACGCCCGGTGGCGGCCTCCAGGCACTTGAGGTTGCCCATGGTGCCGAGCGCGAACACGCGTCCGCCGGCGACCAGCGGGGTCGTGCGCGGCCCGGCGGCGTAGCTCACGTTGTAGGGACAATCGTAGGCATGCTGCCAGAGCAGCTTCCCGTCCGCCTCGTTGAAGCACAGCACGCGTTCGTTGCCGGGAATCTGCGACGCCTCGAAGACGCTCTTCGGCTTCGGCGCATTGGTGGGCACCAGCCGGTCCATCACGAACACCTTGCCGCCCACGACCGCCGGACCCGAATAACCCGCGCCCAGTTCAATGCGCCAAACCCGCTTCGGTCCGCCCTCGGGAAACTTCTCCACGATGCCCGTCTCCCACCACACGGCGTCCCGCTGCGGCCCCAGCCATTGCGGCCAGTCGGCGGCGGAGGCGCGGTGAAGCGCCACCCACAACAGCGGCAGGAAACAAAGGCGGGCAAGACCGGAAAGCTGGAGCGTCATCGCGGGCCAACCTCAATGGAACTCAACGATCTCACGCAAGTGGGAACACGGGCCGGACGCTACGGATCGAGCTCGCTGCGGGAACAGGCTGGTCGCGAGCCTACCGGACAGGGCCGAGCACCGGGCGGAAGCCAATGTAGCCGCTGAAGTTGTTGTCCGGGTGAAACGCGGTCCGGTCGGCGGCACGCCAGGCATCGGTATCGAAGCGCCAACTGCCTCCGCGGCAGACGCGGACAAAACCCGAAGTGGAGCCGGTCGGATCGCTCACCGCACCGGTGGGGTAATCTCCGAACCAGTCGGCACACCACTCAAACACGTTTCCGATCATGTCGTGCAGGCCCCACGGATTCGCCTGCTTCGCTTTCACCGCATGCGTCTGGCCTCCCGCGTTTCCAGAGTGCCACGCGATCGCATCCAACTCCCCATACCGTGGCCCCGTCGTTCCTGCCCTTGCCGCATACTCCCACTCCGCCTCGGTCGGGAGGCGGTATGCCTGCTGACCCGTGATCCGGCCCGCCGCCCGTTCCTGCTCCGTCAACCGCCGGCAATACTCCACCGCGTCATTCCAACCCACCTGCTCCACCGGCCGGTCCGCGCCCTTGAATCCCGCGGGGTTGCTACCGATCATCGCCTCGTATTCCGCCTGCGTGGTTTCGTGGTCACTCATCCAGTATCCCCGCGTCAGGGTCACGGTGTGCTGCCACTCATCGAAAAGATCGGCCTCTCCGGTCAACGGGCTGCCCATGACGAAAGTCCCCGGCGGAATCCACACGAAGCCCGGTGGGCCGACCGGCACTTCCTCCGCCCGATAGAAGCGGGTCTTCGTGCCGGCCCGCAGGTCCACGAGCACGGTCCCGTCGCCTCCGACGGTCACGTTCGTCCACGTCGTCCACGGCCCCATCAGAGTTTCCCCGGACTCCACCCGGACCAGGCTTCCCGCGGGGCCCTCCACCGTCAGCTTCGGCACTAGCTCCAACCGGACGCCCACTGCCTTCGGTGGCGCCTCGATAGTTACAGTCGGTGCCGACGTATAGCCGCTTCCCGCGGTGAGCACGACGATTAGGCCAACCCGGTCGCCGGCGAGAACCGCCTTGGCTGTCGCCCCACTGCCGCCACCGCCACTGATGGCAACGACCGGTTCCGTGACATAGCCAGAGCCACCGGAGGTCACGGTGATGCCGGTCACAAAGCCTGCCGCCACGGTCGCAAGCGCTGCGGCGTTCTCACCCGCAAATAGCCTAGCGGCGAATCCCAGCGCCAACAACGTCGTCAAGAGCCACCGCGGAGTCATCATCCGGCGAAAGTAGCGACACCTGAGTCGCCGTCGCAAGCGGCGAGCCTCCCCGACGCCAGTCCCAAGTCCTCAACCCTCACCCCGCGGTTCGGCCTGCCGCCTAACCAGGCATGCAGTCGGCCGTCCAGAAACCAGGGCTTGGGAGGCGTTCAATCTGCGCTGCGCCCCGAAGGTGTTACGTCCTTGCGCTTCAGCCCTTCGCAAACTCCAGCTCGTCCTCCCGGGCCTGGGTAACCTTTACCGTATCACCGGGTTTGAAGTCGCCGGCGAGCAGGCGTTGGGCGAGCGGGTTCAGGAGTTTGTCCTGGATCGCGCGCTTGAGCGGGCGGGCGCCGAACTGCGGGTCGTAGCCTTCGCGGGCGAGCAACTGCTTGGCGGCGGTGTCCACCTCCAGCGTGAGGTGCTGGTCGGCGAGGCGCTTCACCACGCGGACGAGCTGGATGTCCACTATCCGGGTCAGTTCGGCCTCGTCGAGGCTGTGGAAGATGATCGTGTCGTCCACGCGGTTCAGGAACTCGGGCCGGAAGTGCCGCTTCAGTTCGCCCATGACCTTGTCCTCCATCGCCGAGCGCGCCCCGACCGTCGTGCGGCCGTCGAGGAAGTATTCCTGGATGATCGGCGAGCCGATGTTCGACGTCATGATGACGATGGTGTTCTTGAAGTCCACGGTGCGGCCCTGCCCGTCGGTGAGGCGGCCGTCGTCGAGCACCTGGAGCAGCACGTTGAAGACATCGCCGTGGGCCTTCTCGATCTCGTCGAAGAGCACCACGGAATACGGCCGGCGGCGGACCGCCTCACTGAGCTGGCCGCCTTCCTCGTAGCCGACATAACCCGGAGGCGCGCCGACGAGCCGGGCGACGGTGTGCTTCTCCATGTATTCCGACATGTCGATGCGGATCAT
>JBEISV010000106.1:0-11629 GCA_040375265.1 Verrucomicrobiales bacterium | reverse complement strand
GACGTGATCCAGGGCGGGGCGAAGGACTCGTTTGCGATCCTGGGCTTCATTCCGACGGGCAAGTCACCGGGCACGCTGGAGGGCTACGGCTTCGCGAAGTCCGCGACGGACGTGCTGATCACCAAGGGCATCGGCAACTACTTCGTCGCCGACGACGGCCCGACGGTCCACCTGAAGCAGGACAACATCACGATGGTCCTCGCGTTGACCGCCCGGAACGGCAGCGTGACCGTGAACACCAAGGTCCTCGACAAGGACGCCAACAACGCCGTGCTCTGGGAAAAGACCGTCGTGGATGGTCCCGGCGCCGACGTCATGGTCGGCGGCCAAGACGTCCCGCCCGCCCCCTACATCACCAGCGGCTACTTCACCCTCTACCTCTACCAGGACTTCGACAAAAACCTGCCCGAGGACCCCTATCGCGCCATCTACGACAATGCCGTCGTTTCCGCTCCACCTGTCGCGGCCAATACGGCCCCGATCATTTCGGACGTTCTGCCGGTCGAGTTCGGCAACTTCCTGCCGGCAACTACGCAGATTTCGTTCAAGGCCAACGACGACAAGGAAATCGCG
Organism: Verrucomicrobiales bacterium; assembly: GCA_040375265.1. GTDB lineage: Bacteria > Verrucomicrobiota > Verrucomicrobiia > Limisphaerales > UBA9464 > CAIWAH01. The sequence continues at coordinate 11,056 of JBEISV010000106.1, read as the reverse complement.
AACGACAAGTTTGCCATCGTGCTGAACGGCACCCGCCGCACCACCGCCAACGGACTGACGATCGCCGGTTCGGGCAGCTCGAAGACGGCATCACTCGGCGGGCTGGCCGCCAACCAGAACTACAACGCGGTGCTGGAAGTCGAGGATGCTGACGGCGTGAAAACCACGGCGAAACTGGATTTCGACACGTTCAACTCGAGCGTCTTCGTCATCGAAAGCGAAGACTACAACTTCGACGGCGGCTCGTTCGTGGACAACCCGGTCCTGATCGCGGAAGGCGGTGGCCCTCAAGGCGACAGCTACGCCAATCAGGTAGGTCTCCAGGACATCGACTTCAACGAAACCCGGACTTCACCGCGCACGGAGGACGCCCCGTGGCGCACCCAAGATGCCGTTCGGATGAATCGCACCCTCGACTATGAACGGGCAAAAATCACCGCCGCCGGCGGCGCGGCCAACAGCGTGTATGACTACGCTGTGATCGACATCGAGGCGGGCGAATGGCTGAACTACACCCGGACCTTCGCGCCCGGCACTTACGAGGTCTACCTGCGGCAATCCGTGGTCAATTTGGACGCGGGCGAAAGCGTGCTCGAAGAGGTCACCGGTGATCGGACTCAGCAAAATCAATTGGTCCGGGTGCTGGGCTCCTTCCTCGCCACCAAATCCGGTTTCAAATATCGCAACACCCCGCTGACCGACGGCGCCGGCGTGGCCAAGACCGTGCTCCGGCTCGGCGGCGTCACGACGCTTCGGATCCGCCAGAGAACCTCCGACGGCGCAGGCAGCCGGGCGCAAAACTATCTCGCGTTCCTCCCGGTGGCCGATCCGGGCGTCCAACGAGCCACGGTCACGTCGCTGTCGCCGGCCAATAATTCGACCTTAATGACCGTCGAACCGAAGATCGACGTGGTTGTTCAAAACCGGGACACCGCGGTGGCGGTGGATTCGGTCAAGCTGCTGGTCAACGGCGCCGAGGTTTCGGCCACCGTCGCGCCCAACGGAACGGGCGCGACCGTGAGTTATCCATTCGCCACGTTGCCGCCGAAGGACGTGGTCCAAAATGCCCGGGTCATCTTTGCCGACACCGCCGGTGTGAAGCAGACCAATGACTGGAGCTTCACCATCACCTACCTGTCCTTGGATCCTTCTACCCGGTTCACCGGCCCCGGCCCCGAGCGTGGCATCAAGACCCGGGTCACCCAGGCAACGGAGCAGGATCCCAACGGTGGCCTTGACCGGGCTGAAGACCAGCTCGCGGCCGGCTCCACAATCGCCAAGAACTTCGACGTCACGGTCACTGCGACGGCCATCAACTTCTCCCAGGATGTGCTCGACGGCGGTTCCGCCGGGAGTTTCGAAGGCGACGAGGCAATTCCCGGCCAGACGGCGGACTTCGGGAGCGACAACTTCGCGCTCGAGGCCACTGCGTTCCTGGACCTGCCGGCCGGAATCACCCGGTTCGGCGTGGTCTGTGACGACGGCTACAAGCTGACCAGCGGACTCGCTCCGGATCGCAACACGACTCCGCTGGCCTTCAACAACAGCCCGGCCAACGAAACGGTGGATGTCGTCGTGCCGCAGGCCGGCGTCTATGCCTTCCGGTTCGTCTGGTATGAACGCGGCGGTGGTGCCCATGTGGAGTGGTTCACCGTCAACCGGTCCACCGGTGATCGCACGCTGGTGAATGCAACGGGCGGCATCGCGGCCTACACGTCGGCGGTGGCCGCCCCGGCAGTTCAACTGCTGTCCTCCAGCACCGTCAACGGCGCCTTCTCGGCCGTTGCCAATGCGGTCCTTGATGTCGGCGCCAAGACCCTCACCGCCCCGCTGGGCGGTGACACGGCGTTCTACCGGGTGTCCGGCGGCACCCCGACGAGCATCCAGATTGTCGGCGGCAATGTGGTGATTCGGTATCAATGAGTTGACCACCACGAACTAGGCCGGGCACAAAGGTGCCCGGCCTTTTTGTTTCCCATGTCTTCCCTCGCCATCAATCGCGGCATCGTGGCTGCACTCTGGATTCCTACCGATGCCAACGGGCAGGTGCTCGACCTCGCCCTCGCCCGCCAGATTGACTTCATCAAGGCCAACGGCTGCCACGCCATCCTCGCCCTCGGCAGCACCGGCGAGTTCGTCCATTTCTCGGAGTTGGAAAGGGCCCGATTGCTGGGGCGGATCGTCGAATTGGCGGCGCCGTTGCCGGTGATGGCCAACGTGTCGGACGTCAGCCCGCGGGTCGCGCGGCATCTCGCCAAGGTCGCGGAACAGGCCGGGTGCGCCGCCATCGCCGTGCTGCCCCCTTGGTATTTTGCCGTCGGCCAGGACGATCTGCTGGCGTTTTTCCTACATGTTGCCGACGCCACCTCCCTGCCTGCCCTGCTCTACAATTTCCCGGAACGGACTGGAAACCGGATCGCACTTGAAACAATCGCCGCCTTCACCGACCGGGCGCGGATGGCGGGCGTGAAGCAGAGTGGCGCGGAGTTCGAGTATCACCGCGAATTGATCGCCTTGGGCCGCCAGCGCGGTTTCCCCATCTTTACCGGGGCGGATCTCCGGCTGCCGGAAACCTTGGACCTGGGTTGCGCCGGAACGATCAGCGGATTGGCTAACCTGACTCCTGACCTGCTGAGCGGGCTGTTCGCGGCCCGGGAGGCGGGACGGGCGGACGAAGTGTCGGCGCTAGATCAACGGATCAAGCGGGCCGGACAGATCATTTGCCAGCTTCCATTCCCGCTGGATGTCTCGGCCGGCGTTCTCGCCCGAGGTTTGGAGCCCGGGGCGTTTAAATCGGTGATCTCAGTGACCACCCACCAACGCTATGTTCGCGTTGCCCACGAGATGAAGGAACAGTTCAAGGAATGGGCCCTAACTCCGGCCCGCTGAACTTGGCACCGGGTTTTGCGCCGGCGATCCCTCACGCCTTAGCGAGTGACTCCGCACTCGTAGGTGAACCAAGTCGGATTCAATGCCGAAAGAGGCGCCCGCAGCTTATCCAATTCGGCGGCGGGGCCGTGGATTTCCAGTCGCACCAACTCGGCCAATCCCAGCATTCGGTCCAGCAGCGGACCCACGTTGGCCAAGTGGGCGAGCACGGCTTCGGCATGGAGATAGGCCTCCCGGCAGAAGACGACCTCCCCGCTGAGGGTGAACTCGTAGCAGAGCATCCCTGCCTCGTTGGCAGTTTGTGCCACGAATTCGCGCAAGAGAGCCTGAACCTCTGGAAATCTTCCGGCTTTGATTGCGAAATAGGGATGCAGAGAAGTGGATTTTTGCATTTCGACTAGGATGAAAACTGGGTCCGAAAAGGTTCTGCAAAACGAAAAAGGCGGCCACCCATGTGGCCGCCCTTGTAAAAGACTGTGATTACTTCCGAACCCGACGATAGGCACCGAAAGCAGCGATGGACATGAAGCCAACCGCAGCATAAGTGCTAGCCTCGGGAACCTGCGGCAAATCAATACCGAAAGCATCAATCGCACGGTCCGAGCCAGGGCTAGCGGTTACGAATGAAAAGGTGATCCCCGTGGCAAAATTTAGATCACCGGGCCCGGTGAATGAGCTGAGCAGAATATTGAACAATCCCGCGGTGGTCGGCACAGCCGTAACCGGACTCGTAAGCGTGCCCGCCGTCGTCGTAATGGTAACCGTGGTTGACGCAGCGATTGAGTCTGAACCGACAATCAAGAAACTGAACGCGCTTCCGGTAATATTCTGGCTCGGAAACGTGTAGCTGATCGTCAAATTGCTCTCACGAAGCGGACCATTCGACCATTCGACGTATCCCGCGTCATTGTTCGCGCTAAACGAACCTGACCCACCACCACTTGTTAGCGCCACATCACGCAGGACGGTTCCCGTCAATGAAGTATCCGTTCCAGGAACAGTATCCCCCAGATCAGTTCCAGCGCTCGTTATGGAAAAAGCCGGGGTGTTGAAGTTGTCAACAACGATATTGGACGCCCCGTAGGCCATTCCAATGCTCGCGGACGCAACCGCCGAAATTAGTGTCAGTTTAGAATTCATTTTGATCTCCACTCCTTTAAAGCCCGGCCAAGTAACCAAAGCTGGTTATTCCCGTCAAACTGATTTGCAAAACAAGTTTGGGTTGTTCGGTCGGGGGGAACGCGCTTGGACTTAAACCGCAGGTGGCTAGCTCTTCCAAAACGCATCCTGCCAGCGTTTCTGTTTCTCCCCGGCCTCGCGGAGGAACGGCGCCAAGGCGCCCAAGTTGATGAAACGCTCGTTCAACCAGTGGAACGGCTGCACCAGCGGGCGGGCGAAGTCCACGAAAAGCACCACGCGGTAGCCGGCGGTGTCGTTCCATACCTCGTGGTTGAACGTGTCGTCGAAGATCAGGGCCTCACCCTCGCGCCAGGAGTAGTAGTCGTTGCCGATCCGGATTTTCACCCGCTCGTGGGGCTGCGGGACCATAAGGCCCAGGTGAAAGCGGAGGATGCCGTTCCAGGCACCGCGGTGGGCCGGGATGTGTTTGCCCGGGGAGAGGATGCTGAAAAACGCCGTGGTCATGCCGGGCATCTTGCCCAGCAATCGCATCGTTTCCGGGCACCGCTTCGCGTTTTCGGCACAATCCATGCCGATGCCCGCGAGGAAGAAGGTCTTCCAATTCTGGTCGGACTGGATGGCGCCGACCTCCTTGAGGATATCCTGGAAGCTGGGCATCTGGTCCCGGAAGGTCATCACGGCGTCCAATTCCTTCCGGACGAGGTGCCACTCCCGTTCGATCTCCGCCGCCCAAGGAAACAGGCAGGTGTCGTAGATGTGCGGTTCGCCATGCCGGGAGACGCGGGCCACGCCCCATTCGAGCAAGTTTTGCACGCCAACCCCGAGGGATTCGAGGGCTGAACGGTTTGCGTTCAGCGTGTGGCGGCGATGAAGGAAGTTTTCGGTGGGGCGCTCGGCCCCGGTGATCACGGGCATACGATGGGGCGGCGTCAGAGTGATTCGCCGCGGAACGTGTCGTGACCGTAACAAAGGGAAACTACCGGGAACAAGTCGCGGATGGCGGCCCGGATTGGGGCGGGCGCAGGCGAGATGCCGCGAGGCGTCGTTTCGGTATTCGGCGGGGTGATACCCCGTCCGCGTCCGCCCAAGCCGCTTCTGGCTACGGCAGCACTTCCGTTCGAACCGCCAGTCGGCCATCGAGGCGGGATTGCTTTTGCTCCAGCAAGCCTTCGTGGGCGGCCTGGACCGCCTCGCTCAGGTCGCTGGCCTCGCTCAGGCGCGGCAAGCTGACGTAGTCGGCACCGGCCGCGCGCAGGCGGGCGACGTCGGCGATGGTTTCCGCCGGGGCAATGATCTTTGCCGACGGGTTGAGGTCGCGCAGTTGGCGAACCAGGCGTTCATTATTCGAGCCCTTGAGCAACGAGTCGGGAATCGTGCAGACGAGCACCTCGGCCGCCGAGACGCCGGCATGGGCCAAGGTGTCGCGCTGGCTGATGTCGCCGTAGATCACCCGGATGCCGCGCACCTTGAGCTGCGCGTGGACCACGGGGTTGAAGTCCACCACCGCCACCTCCGGAAGCAGGTTGGGCGCCTTCTGGGCCAATTCTTCCAACAGGGAACTGGCCGTGCGGAAGAACCCGAGCACCAAGATCCGCGCGCCGTGGCCGTGTCCTTCCGCGCCGGGACCGGGCTCCCCGGAGTCGAGATCGCGGAAGCCCTGCCGCTTCAGCCACGGGATGAGGCCGCGGACCATTCCATCGGACCGGGTCATCGCAAACGTGGAGCCGACCGCCAGCGCCACAAACGCCAGCGAGATGCCGGCCGTGCTGCGCGGGCTCACGTGGCCCGACTTGGAGCCCAATTCCATGACCACCAACGAGAATTCGCTGATCTGGCAGAGATTGATGGCCGGCAGCAGGCTGACCCGGAGTCCCGACTTGAGCAGGTAAAGCGGGGTGAAGGTCGTCGCCAGCCGGCTGGCGACCGTGAACAGCATGATTCCCAGCGCCATCGTGATTTCCGCGGCGCCGGGCACGGGAATCTTCATTCCCAAGCCCACGAAAAATAGCGTCACAAAGAAATCCCGCAGGCTCGTGACCTTGGCCGTGACGTCCAGCGCGTAGGGAAACGTGGACAACGCCACGCCGGCCACGAGGGCGCCCATTTCGCGCGACAGATGGAGCCATTCGCCCAATTGCCCGACCAGGAAACACCAGCCCAACGCGCCGACCAACACCAGTTCCGGCAGCCGGGCCACACTGCGAAAGAGCGGCGGCAACACATATCGGCTGAACGCCAGTGCCGCCGCCACCAACGTCACCACGCGCAGGGCGGACATGCCGAGCACGGACAACTTCAGGTCATCCAAACTGGGCTGGATGGCGAGGAACAGGATCGCGAACAGGTCCTGCAAGACGAGCACGCCAAGCGTCACGCGGCCGGCCAAGGTATCCAATTCACGCTTCTCGTAGAGCACCTTGACGATGATGACGGTGCTGGAAAGCGCCGCCGCCACGGCCAGATACAAGGCATCCCACGACGGACCGCCGAGCTTGAAGCCACCGAGAGAAAACCCGGCCACGCCCAGCAGGCAACCGCCCACGATCTGGACCATCGCCGTCACGCTGATCCGGCTGCCGGCCGCGATGATCTTCTTCAGGTCGATCTCCAGCCCGATCATGAACAGCAGGAAAATCAGGCCGAGTTCCGAGATGGTCTCGATGGATTCGGGGTCCACGACCCACTTCAGGCAATACGGCCCCAACAGGAAACCGCCGACCAGATAGGCCAGCAGCACGGGCTGCCGCAGCCATTGGGCGACCATGCCCAGCAGCCACGCGGCGGCGATGCACATCGCGATGTTTTGGATGAGATGATGCATGGCGTCCTGACGTCCCGGCGAGCTTGCCCGGGAAACCGGCGGGCTGGCAATCACCGGGCATCGCCGTGCGCGGCAGAAGGCGCCAAGGGCGGGGATTGAACGGAGTCCGGAACCCGGTTTCTATCCGCGGCAATGCTGGCGCCAACGACGACCAAGAGCCGATTCCTCCGTTCGACGAGTCGATACCTATGTGTGGTCGCGTGTGGGAATGTGCTGATTTCCTGCGCCACGGCGCGAAGGGAAACGCCGGCTAAGGTTGAGACAACTTGGGTAATCCCTCAGGGGCATGAGGCTGCGGAAGGTTCGGATCAGCAAACGATCCGAGTTTTCGTTACTGGCGAGGTCAAGAAGCCAGGAATGGTAATCCTCCCGCTTGGCGCAACGGTCGGCAGAGCAATTGATGCCGCTGGTGGTCGGGGCGTGTATTCAACGCGAACTTTGTCCTTCCTGAAACGAGGGGAGCGCCTGACTTCGTTCAGGAATGTTCCATGGCAGGATTCTCTGGCGCTACGGCTACAAGAAGGCGATGAGGTCGTAGTAGGGAGGGAGGGTTTCTGACGCCCTCCCATGGTTGGTTGAGGAACGCTGTGGAGAACTCATCTCTCAACCTCCGAGCCGTCGCCTCGGAAGGCAGGTGAAGCGCCTTCGACAAACCCAACCATGCCCGCCAACTCCGCTCACATCTTCCCCAGCGAACCCACCGCGTAGAACGCCACCAGCGAAAACAGCATGCCGGCGATGCCCACGATGGTTTCGCAGACCGTCCAAGTGCGGAGCGTCTGGCCCACCGTGAGGCCGAGACAGTCCTTCACGATCCAGAAGCCGGCGTCGTTCAGGTGCGACAGGAACAGTGAGCCGCAGCCGATCGCGCAGATGATCAGCGCCACCTGGTGCGGCGAAAACTCGGGATGCGCCGCCAGCACCGGCACCAGCAGGCCCGACGCCGTCACGATGGACACCGTGGCCGAACCCGTCGCCACCCGGATGAAAGCCGAGATCAGCCAGCCGTAGAGCAAGGGCGGCAGGTGCGCCGCCTCGGCAATCCGGCCGATGGACTCCGCCACGCCGCTGTCGCGCAGCACCCTAGCGAACCCACCACCGCCGCCGACCACAAGGATCGTCATGCCGATGGCGCCCACGCTCGATTCGGTGAACTTGAGCAGTTGCGGCAGCTGGTAACCGCAATTCGTGCCGAGCGACCAGGTGGCAAAGACCACCGACACCAGCAGCGCGATGCTGGGATTGCCGATGAAGGTGGCGATTTCCCGCGTGTGGTTGCCCTTGGGCAGCGTCAGTTCGGCCAGCGTTGAAATGAGCATCAGCACCACCGGCAGGAGGATCGACAGCAACGTCATCCCAAAGCCGGGTGCCTTCAGCTTGGGATCGCGGGCGACGTTCTGGACGACGGCCGGCGGCTTGGCTTCCACCCGTTTCACCGCGAGCCGCGCAAAGATCGGCCCCGCGACCGCCGCCGTGGGGATGCCGATGACGAAGCCCCAGAAGAGCACCAGCCCCATATTGGCCTTCAATGCCTCCATCGCCACGACCGGTCCCGGGTGCGGCGGCATGACGCCGTGCATCACCGAAAGGCAGGCGAGCAGCGGGAGCGTGAGCTTGAGGAAGGGTTGTTTGGTTTCGTGGGTCAGCGTCAGCAGGATTGGCAACAGCAGCACCAGGCCGACGGCGAACCACGTCGTCAGGCCCACGGCCAGCGCCAGCGCCATGATGCACCACTGGATGTTCTTCGGGCCGAACATCGCGGCGAAACGCTTCGCGAGCACCTCGGCGCCGCCGGATTCCGCCAGCAGCTTGCCCAGCATCGCGCCCAACCCGAGCACGGCGGCAATCCCGCCCAAGGTCGCCCCGAGGCCGTCCTGGATGGACTTCGCCACGCCGAGCATGGTGTAGGGCGCGACCTTGCCGGTGGCGTCCTTGAACGGAATCTCCATGAGCACGGCGCCGCCGCCCACGAGCAGCGAGGCGATCACCAGCGAGATGAAGGCGTTGACCTTAAGCCGGGTGACGAGCAGCACCAGCACGCCGATGGCGGCCAGGGCGAGCACGATGAGCTTCCAATCCGTGGGATTCATGGGACGCACAACGGTGGCACGACGCGACGGATCAAGGGAAGCCCCAGGAACGGGAAAGCGGGCGGGCCGAACCGGGGCGATTTCCCTTTCGGATGATTTCCGCCATCCTCCCGCCGCGCGTGCGCAAATACCTCCACGTCCTCGGCATCGGCATCCAGAACACGCTGGTCTATCGCGTGAACTTTCTGTTCCGGGCCGCGCTTGGGCTCATCCCGCTGATGGGCACGCTGTTTGTCTGGCGCACCATCTACGGCGACAAGGCGCCGGGCGAACTCGTCGGCAGCTACACGCTCGTGGCGATGGTCAGCTATTACCTGCTGGTCACGTTCGTGGACGCGCTCACGGCCGTCGCCGAGGACGACTGGCAGATCGCCGCCGACATCAAGGACGGGAACATCAGCCAGTTCCTGCTGAAGCCGGTGGACTACCTCACGTATCGCTTCTGCCTCTACGTTTCGGGTCGGGCGATCTATACGACCGTCGCGCTCGTGCCGGTGGCGATCTTTGCGTGGGCGCAGCGGGAGTATCTGGTCGGTCCGGCCGACCTGACGGCGACGGTGGCCTTCATCGGCTCGACGCTGATGGCGGGGCTGCTGCAGTTCTTCATCGCCTACACCAGCGCACTGCTCGCCTTCTGGGTGCTGGATGTGAGCACGTTCATCTTTATCCTGTTCGCCTTCGAATACATCGCCAGCGGCCACCTGTTCCCGCTCGACCTGCTGCCGCCGCTGCTGACCAAGGTGCTGATGCTCACGCCGTATCCTTACCTCTGCCATTTCCCGGTCAGCGTCTATCTCGGCCGGGTGACGGGTGCGGACCTGTGGCAGGGCCTGGCGATCCAGGCACTCTGGGTGGGGCTGGGCTACGGACTGGCGCGCTTCGTGTGGTCGCGTGGTATCCGGCGGTATTCCGCCGCAGGGGGATGAAGATGGAGGCAATGGAAAAGAACAGCGAGGGCGCGAAGACGCGAAGGGGACGGCCGTGGAACAGGATCACCCTTCTGCGCCAGCCCTCCGCGTCCACGTTTTCCTGCTTTCCTGCTTTCCAAATTCTGACCGTCTTCGCGCCTTCGCGTCGTCGCTGTTCGTTCAACCCGCCCGCATGAACACCCTGCGCCGCTACGCTTCGCTCTGGCTCGACCTGTGCCGCATCTCGCTGGTGCAGGAAATGATGTTCAAGCTGAACTTCCTCCTCTGGATCGTCGTCGAGGCACTGTGGTTCGCCCTCCAACTCGCGTTCATCGGCATGCTTTACAGCCACACCGAGAGCATCGGCGGCTGGACCAAGTGGGAGGTCATCCTGCTCTCCGGGTGCAGCCAGTTCCTCATGCAGTTGGTCAGCATCTTCTTCATGACCAACCTGACGAACCTCTCCGAGCTGATCCGCACCGGGAAACTCGACTTCTTCCTGCTCCTGCCGGTGAACGCCCGCTTCCTGATCTCCACCCGCAAGTTCGAGGTCGGCAACTGCATCAACGCGCTCCTCGGTCTCGCGGTCATCGTGTGGGCGCTGGTGAAGCTCAACTACCAGCCCACCGCGGCGCAGATGTTCGGCTTCGCGGCGCTCTGCGGCGCCGGCGTCGTGATCCACTATTCGCTCATGTGCCTGCTGGCCACGACCGCCTTCTGGACGGTGCGCTCACAGGGCATCGTCTGGGGCTACTACAACCTCTTCAACATCGCCCGCCTGCCTGACTCGGCCTTTCCGCGCGGCGTGTTCAAGGCCGTGTTTACCTTCGCGTTGCCGATGCTGCTCGTCTCCAACGTGCCGTCGAAGCTGCTCGTTGGCCGCCTGAGTTCGCCCTGGGAAATGGTCCTGCTCGTGGCAATGGCCCTGGCCGGATTCGACCTCAGCGAATGGGTCTGGCGCCGCGCCCTCCGGCAATACACAAGCGCGAGCTCGTAACCGGACGGTGACCGGCGCCGGCTCCTTCGGCGCGATCGGAAGCCGGTTGAAGCCCGCACTTGCCTTCCGCGTCCGAGCCCGCGAACGCTTTCCCCGTCACCCGTTTTCCATGAAACGCATCCAGTTGCTCTCCCTCGGCGCGTTGCTCGCCGGCACCGCCGCCTTCGCCCAAGGCGTTGGCTACACCGACACCCCCCAGATCCGCGGCCAG
>JBEISV010000086.1:0-13166 GCA_040375265.1 Verrucomicrobiales bacterium | reverse complement strand
GGTCCAACTCCCGGCGGCCCAAGGAACGGTCCGGCTCGCCTATCATCCGGCCGGCGAAGGCACGCTGCGGTGGTTGGCCAGCGGAATGGCCCTGCTCTGTGGCGGGGCGTTGCTGGTGGGAATGTTCCGGCACCGCACGGAATCGTCCCAAGCCTAGCCTTACGCCGTGCAGCCGCGGTTCAGCGTTTCGTCATCTTCGACCGGGCGCGTTCGAGGGTTTCCTTTTCGCGGGCGGTCAGGCTGTGAATGCCGTGCGCCGCAATCTTTTCCAGGATGGGGTCCACCTCGCGCGCCATGAATTCCTCCGGAGTAACTTCGATGACCTTGGCCGGCTCGCGGCGGCTTTCCACCGGCTTGCGGGCCAACGAAGGTTGGGGACGGCGAACCGGTTGACGGCGGAACAACGACTTGATGCGGCCAAACCAATCCGCCCCGGGCAACGGCATCATCTCGTCGTGCCAGCGCAACCGGAAGAAGACGATTGCGGCGACGATACCGCCCAGATGCGCTGCGTGGGCCACGCCGGGATCGGAGGGGACTAGCGTGAAGAACAGCGCGATGGCTGTTTCGGCGATCAGCAGGACCTTTGCCTTGATCCGGACCACGAACATGAAAAGGAACTCGGCCTCCGGTTGCAGCAGGCAAAAAAGCGCCACCAGCGCCATCACCCCGGCCGACGCCCCGTAAACCGGCGCTCCGAAGACCTTCGGCAGTGCCGCCGCCAGCGCCACGTGGAACAGGCCGCCCACGACGCCCGTGCCTAGGTAGAACGCGAGGAACCGCCCGCGACCAAGCACCTGTTCGGCAAAACGCCCGCAGAACCAAAGCCCGAGCAAGTTGCCGGCGAGGTGAAACAGGCCGACGTGAACAAACTGGAATGTCAGCAACTGCCAGACAAAGCCCCTCCGCAGGCCGTCGTAGCTCAGCGGCAGGTTTTCCAGCCAGCGGCCGTTGAAATAGACCATCGCAATCTGGACGACGGCAAACACCGCGACCAAGGCGATCATCAGCCGCACCGTCATCGAAAGCGGCGGCCGCTCGTCGGAGTCCCGCATGTAGTCGCGATCACTTAACACGGTGGCAAGCTAGTGAGGTGGCGGACCATTTCAACGGCGGGGTTGTTCAACCACCGGGTCGTCCACCGGCGGCAGCGGCTTCACGTCCATGAAGTTCAGCGCGACTAGGCCGCCCACCAGGCCGCCGAGATGGGCCAGGTGCGCGACGTTGCCGAACGGGAACAGGGCTCCGCCCATGGTCACCAGCGCCACGGCGAGCAGGAGGAATTTGGCCCGCATCCGCAGCGGGATCACGTAGAAGAGCTTCACGTCCACCTTCTCCTCCGCGTAGAGGGCGCAGACGGCGGCTAGGATGCCGCACAGGCCGGCGGAGGCGCCCACGACCGGAGTGGCGAAGTGGCCGGGGGACAGCCACGCCACCAGCACATACAAACCGCCGCCGAACGCCCCGCTCACGAGATAGAGCCCGAGGTAACGGCGCGCACCCAGTGTCTGCTCCAGCAGCGGCCCGATGGAATGCAGGAACAGCAGGTTGAAGAGCAGGTGCAACAGCCCGCCGTGCAGGAACTGATACGACAGGAACTGCCACCACATGCCCTGCTGCACGGTCACCAACTGCAACGCATATTGGTGCAGCAGCGAGAGCTTCTGGAAATACGGCAGCCGGTATTCCCACAGGAACACCAGCACGTTGAGGACGATCAGCGTGGTCGTGACCGGCGGGGCCGAGGGACGATCATTGGGAGTGGCTGGGCTCACGTCGGTCAGTCCAGTTTGGCGAGTTCGTCCTGCACGAGTTCGGTCAGCGGCTTCAACGTCTCGCGGCTGAAGTCGAACCGGCAGCCAGCCTTCGCGAATAGTTCCGGCAGGGGCCGGGAACCGCCAAGCGCGAGGCCCGCCTTATAGTCGGCCAGAGCCCGGACTGGGTCCCGTCGGGAATTGGCCCACACTTGCAAGGCGCCCAACTGCGCGATGCCGTATTCCACGTAGTAGAACGGGTAGAGGAAGATGTGCAGTTGCTTGTGCCAGAGGTTGGCGCGCGCCGATTCGAAGCCGGTCCAATCCACGTCGCCGCCGAAGCGGTCCATCAGCGCGAGCCAGGCGGCCCGACGTTCGGCGCGGGTGTGTTCCGGATGGGTGTAGAGCCAATGCTGGAAGGCGTCCACGGTCGCGATCCAGGGGAACACGCCGACAATGCCTTCCAGATGCACCCGGCGGGCGCGCTTCGCGTCAGCCTCGCTGTAGAAGACGTCGAGGTGCGGGGCGGCAAGGAGTTCCATCGCCATCGAGGCGACTTCGCAGAACTCGATGGGCGCGCCGCGGTAGGCGTAGAGGTCCTCGTCGCGGGTCGCCAGCGCGTGGAACGCATGGCCGGCCTCGTGCAGGATGGTCTCCACGTCGCGCTGGAGCCCGACCGAATTCATGAAGATGAACGGAAGGCGCGATTCGCTGAGCGTGCTCTGGTAGCCGCCGGGCGCCTTGCCCTTGCGGTTGGCGAGGTCCAGCAGGCGCAGTTCGCGCATGGTGGCGAAGCCGCGGGCCAGTTCCGGGTCCAGCCGGTCGAAGATGACCTGCGAACCGCGCTCCATCTCCGCGGTGTCGGCGAAGGGCTTCAACGCGGGCCGGTTCAGGGGGTCCACCGACAGGTCCCACGGCCGCAGGGCGGGAACGGCCAGTTGCTCCCGGCGGCGGCGCTGCAATTCCCGTTGCACTGGCATGACCTCGGCGGCAATGGCGTCATGGAAGCGTTCGCAGTCGGCCGGCGTGTAATCGAAGCGGCCGCGCATCCGGAACGCATAGTCGCGGTAGTTGGCGAAACCGGCGTTCAGCGCCATGCGGTGGCGTAGCTTCACGAGGCCGTCCATCAGTTCGTCGAACTTGTCCGCCTCCGCCAGGCGGCGATCCGCGACGAGCTTCCAGGCCTCTTCCCGCAGCGCCCGGTCGGGATCTTCCTGCAACCGGCCCATCTGGGTCAGCGTCTTTTCCTCGCCGCGAAAACTCACGGTCAGCGAGCCGCTCAGCTTGTTGAACTCGTTGCCCAGCTTCGCGTCCTCGGTCTCCAGCGGCACGTTTTCGTCCCGATACAGCTCCACGAGCAGCGCTTGGTCGCGGTCGAAGACCTCGTAACGGGCCTTCGGCAACTGCGTCCGCAGCGGGTGCGCGAGGTAAAGCTTCGCCTGCTCGAAGCGGCGCGGCTTCAGCTCCGGTTCGAGCTTCTCCACGAAATGCAGGTAGGCCGCCTCCGCCTCCTTTGACTCCGTGTGGCAGGTCATCGCGATGTAGCGTTTCGCGCTTTCCTCGTCCAACGCCGCCGCCAGTTCCCCGCCGTCGAGCAACCAGCGTTCAAACTCCGCCACCGTGGCGCACTGCGGCGCCCGGGCGACCAGCGCGTCGAACAACGGTGCGACCTGGCTCCAGTCGCCTAGGTCGATCTGCGCCGGCACAAAGCGGCGCGGGCTGTGGACAGGCAATTCCCCAAACGGCAGCAAACTCATGCGGCGGAAGGTGCGGGACCGCCGCCCTCCGGGCAAGGGGCGGACGCCCGGCTCAAGGTTTGGCCGCGTCGCCTCGGATGTATTTGTGGCAGGCCACGCAACTGGTCGTCATGGCGTTGTAGGCCGCGGCCGCACCGTCAATGTCCTTGGCCGCGGCCGACTTCGCGAGTTCGGACGCGGCGCGCTGGAACTCCGTCAGGAACAGCCCGTATTCGGGCGTTTGGCGGGCCAGCCACCCACTGCCCCGGCTCAGTTCGACGAGCTTCCCGGCGTTGGTCACCAACGCCGGGAAATCATGCAGCGCCAGTCCCGGGAGGATCTTTTCCGCGTGCTTCAGCTTGCGCCGCATGGCCACCGCGGTGGCGTCGTCCTTGTCGGTCGGGGCCGGTGCGGCCAATAGGATGACCGCGACGACAGCCCAGCGGATCAGGTTTGCGGGGAAGGGTTTCATGAGCATCGGCCTTTTTGCCTGCTTAAAACGTCGGTCAGTCCCGCGAATCCGCACTCCGGACGTTGCCGAATCCTGCGCCGAACTTGCGAGCCCAGTCCAAGAACCATCCGCCCCGGGGAAAACTGTTTGCGCGACCCACGACCGGGAAACTAGCTTCGCCGCCGATTCATCTCCGCAGACGAGATCACTTTTACCATGAGCGATACCTACGTTCCTCTCATCAGCTCCGGCGTCGCCGGTCCGCTGGGCGTCCTCCACCTCCCGCGCCTCTGGCAGAAGGCTTCCCTCGAAGCCCGCGCCAAGCTCGCCGCCGGTTATCCGGGCATCGGCCAAGGCTACGACAGCATGGTGATCAGCGCCCTCGGCCTGACCGCCGACGCCGTCCGCGCCTTCATCACCGAGAGCAAGCCGACCTACCCGCAGTTCGAGGCCTGGATCAAGGCCCAGCCCGGCGTGAAGCTGACCAAGGCCAACATCCACAAGCTGAACGTCAGCATCGCCGGCTACATCCATGCCGACGAGACCCGGAAGAACATCCTCGCCGCCAATGGGCTGAATGACGACGGCTCGGTGCTGCCCGATGCCATCAGCCTGAACAACCTCGACGACTGGTTCGAGTTCCACCAGGCCGTGCTGAAGTAAGCGGCCGAGTCAATCCGCCCCCTCGCCCTTGGCGAGGAATGGGCAGCCAACCGGCGCAGGGATTCCCTGCGCCGGTTTTACGTTCCTAGTCTTCATGTCTGGAGGCGGTGATTTACCGCCAGGCAGCGTGCCAGGGCCCAAGGTGGGGGGCGGTCACGATGACCGGCTTTCGCCCCAAAATTTGGGCGGGTTACGGCGTCCGCAGCCGGTAATGGCGATGGGGACGCAGTTCCCACTGCGGATCGGCATAGAAAGTCCCGGCGCCGGACACCGTATTGGTTGAAAGCGCGGTCCAGGCCGCGGTCCCCAAATCGTCACAGGCCTCGATGACAACCACGACGGCCAGGACGCTCGTCACCTTGAATCCGAACCGCCCCGACTGGATGCCGAAGTCGGCGTCGGTGACTTGAATCTGGGGATTCCACAGGCGGACCGGCCGACCGCCGAACTGCGTGCCCCACCCGGTGGTTCCGGGGAGATTGAAGACCGTGGCCAAGGTCGAGTTCTCGAACGGCAGGTTTCCGTTCTCCGGGCGATTCCCGGCGAAATAGACCTCCCTCAGCTTAGGACACTCCGCGAAGGCGCCGGCACCGATCCGCGTGATGTTCGCAGGCAAACTAATTCGCACGAGACTCGAACAATAGGCAAAGGTGTCGTCTTCAATCCGGGTGATGCCGTCAGGAAGATTGATTTGGACCAGCGATTCACAGCCGATGAAGGCGTTAGCACCGAGCATGGTCACGGAGCCGGGAAGCGAGACTTGCCTCAGGTTCAGGCGGTCGAAGAACGTGCCGGCGGGAATCTCGACCACTCCGTCCGGAACCGAATACACGGTCGCACTGCGCGATCTCGGATAGTGGATAAGCCGCTTCAGAGGCCGGTCAAACAACACCCCGTCGAGGCTCTGGAAGTCCAGATTGCCCCCGGCAACCTCGATAGAGCGCAATCCATCACAGGCAAAGAAGGCCCGGTCGCCGATCTCGTTGACCGTCGCTGGAATGGCCATGCCGGTAAGTCCCACACAGAAAGCGAACGCGTTGGTTCCGATGTTCACCAGGCCCTCGGGGAGGGAAATGATGCGGAGCCGATCGGCCGACCGGAACGCCTCGCGCTCGATGGAAACCACGCTACCAGGAACCGAATAGGCGGTCTGGACCCGGCCTCGGGGATAAAGCACAAGCCGCGTTTGGTCGTTTCCAAACAGGACCCCATCAATGCTGGAAAACGCGGTGTTCAGCGGATCCACCGTGATGGTCCTCAGATCGGTATTGACCGAAAATGCGCCGGCCCCCAGCTCGGTCAAGCCGGCGGGAAGATGGACCGAAGTCAGCTCGCAGAACCCGAAGGCCCGATCGCCGATTCGGGTCAGCGAACTCGGCAACGCAAGGTTCGTGAGGCTACACCACCAGAACGCTTCGTCGTCGATGCTCAGGAGACCCGGCGGAAAGTTCACCCGGGTAATGTCGCTGAACTCAAACGCATTGGTGCCGATGCGCGTGACGGGAAGTCCTCCGATCGCCGCCGGAATTGTGACCACTGTCGCCGTCCCGGTGTATCCGGTGATGGTGACGGTGCCATCCACAATCCGGGTGGTGAACTGCGCCCGCGCCTCAGTCAGCCCCATGGCCGCCAACATCAGGACGACAAACACCGGCCCGAAGCAGCCGTTCCAAAACCGACGAAGGCAAGCAATCCTGAGGTTCATTCCCGGTCATTCTATCACCCCGGCGGATAGCCCTGCCATCGGATGAAGATATGATGCCACCCGGTCGCTGGCCGGATCCGGGACTGCGGGATTGCCAACTTCCGCTTCCCTTCCGCCCTCAGTTTGGGAAGCCTGACGCAGCATTACCTCCGCATGAAAACAAATGCCCTACCTTTTCTTGCCGCCAGCCTGCTGGCCGCCACCGCGACTCCAACCCTGGCCCACGAAACCGGCACGCCCCACGGCGAAGTGACCGCGGCCACACCCTTGGCATTCGCGGTGGAAGCCAAGGGCCCGATCCGCGCGCCCAAGGCCACGGTGCTGCACGCCGGCACCGCCACGACGGGACAAGGCTTCTGGAAGTTTGCCGCGGCCCGCGACCTTACCCCTGTCCCCCCGGACGCAGTGCCCAAGCTCAAGGGCGCGCACGGCACCCTGATCGTCGACCCGTCGACCGACGTCGTTTACTGGGGCCTCGAAAACGTGGGTTGGATCGGCTTCAGCAACAAGCTGAGCGCGTCGTGGATCGTGCAGGGCGACCCCGCGTTCGCGAAGGGAAATCTCCACGGGGCCGATATCTGGCCGCGCAAAGGCAAGGCGCCGCTGGTGGCTGCAGCCGACAACAACGAGGGCCACGTCTACCTGACGGACACGACGTTCCAGAAGGCCGAGACCTTGAGCATCCCGCCGGTTGAGCCCTATGCCGACAAGAAGGGCTGGGCGCCGACCGACGTGGCGTTCACCGGGGCCAAGGATCTGTTCGTCACCGATGGTTACGGCAAGGCCTACTTCCTGCCCGCCAAAACGACGCCCCTCGCCTACACCGGCAAATTCTACGGCGGGAAGAAAATCTCCAACACGCCGCACGGCATCACCTACGACAAGCGGGACAAGTCACTGCTCGTCTCCGCGCGGCCCGAGGGCGAGATCAAGCGCTGGGACCGGCAGCATGAGCACTTCACGGAAATCGGCGGCCTGCCCAAGGGCAGCACCGTGTGCGACGTGGATGTCTGGGGCGATTACGCCTTGGCCCCGTGCCTCAACGGCCCGGACGGCAAGCCCGGCCCGATCTACATCGTCAACATGAAGACCCGCTCCATCGTGAGCACCCTGAAGCCGAAGGAAGACCTCGGCTACGCCACGGCCCAGCACATCCACGACGCCTGCTGGTATGTCACCGGCAAAGGCGCGCAGCGCGAGGTCTATGTCGTCTTCACTCCGTGGAATCCGGGCGATGTCGGCGCCCTGAAGCTCGTGAACGTGAAGGAATAATCTGCTCTGCCAACCCGTCCGCGCCCACGCGCAGCCCAAGACCGGGCTGCGCGTTTTTCGTGTCCCGGAGGAGCTTCGATCGCGGTGCCGCGCGTCCCGAACCCGATTCCACGGCGACCAACATTTGCCCTACAGATGGCAATCGGTGCAAAGCAGCATGGCCGAAATGCATTAGAACCACGTCCGTCATGAATGCTTCTCGCATTTCCCTAGCTACAGCTACCCTCGCCACCGTCGGTCTCGCCGCCACTGCCGTCGCGCAGGATTGGACGGCCAAGGCCATCGCTCCCGTCGCCAACCCGATCTTCTTCGAAAGCCCCCTGGCCCAGAGCGAAGTTCGCCCGATCTTCATCCACCATAACCTGGATGACGGGTTTGTCGGTGGCGGCTCCGTCAACGTGTATGCGGTCCAGCTCCGCTACGCGGTAAACGACCGGCTCGCCATCATCGCCACGAAAGATGGCTACATCGACACCGACACGCCGGGAATCGGCGACCGTGACGGCTTCGCGGACCTCGCCGCCGGCGTCAAATATGCCATTTACAAGGACGACGAAAAACAGTTGGTCATCACCCCAGGGGTGACGGTCAGCCTGCCCACGGGCAATTCCGACGTCTTCCAAGGCGACGGCAGCGGCGTCATGAACGCGTTCGTTTCGGCCATGAAAGGTTGGGACAATCTCCACCTGACCGGAAACGTCGGTGTCCAGATGCCGTTCGATGACGACAAGGACACGTCCAATCTCCACTATAGCCTGATGCTGGACTACTACACCTGCAAGTGGTTCATCCCGTTCGTGGCGTTCAATGCGTTCACGACCCTGAGTGACGGCGCCGGCCTGGGCATCACCACCGAGGGCTTTGACCTGATCAACTTCGGCTCAGCCAACGCCAGCGGTTCGACCCAGGGCGCCATCGGCTTCGGTTTCCGCTCACGTCTTCTTGAGAACCTTGACCTCGGTTTCGCCTACGAGACCGGAATCATCGAGGACGGTGCCGACATTTTTGACGACCGCATCACGGTGGACGTGGCTTGGCGGTTCTAAGCTTCGGACATAGGACTATCGCGCGGCGGCGGATCAGTATCCGCCGCTTTTTGCTGCCCGAGGGTCGGGCTTCAGGCGGCGAAAACAAAAAAGGCGGCGGGAAAGTCCCGCCGCCTCGCAAATTGCTTTCACCGCTTCTCAGCCAGCGCCGCCGCCGGCCACCTTCTTGGGCTCGCCCTTGAGCAAAGCCACGGCGTAGTCGCGGTTCATGCGGGCGATGAAGTCGAGGGAGATTTCCTTCGGGCAGACCGCCTCGCAGCTGCCGGTGATCGTGCAGCTGCCGAAGCCTTCGGCGTCCATCTGGTCGACCATCGCCTTCACGCGCTTGTAGCGCTCGGGCTGGCCTTGGGGCATGAGGCCGAGGTGCGAGACCTTGGCGGCGACGAAGAGCATGGCGCTGGCGTTCTTGCACGCGGCCACGCACGCGCCGCAGCCGATGCACTGGGCGGCATCCATCGCGAGGTCGGCATCCTCCTTCGGGACCGGGATGCTGTTCGCATCGGGCGCCGCACCGGTGCGGACACTGATGAAACCGCCGGCGTGCTGGATGCGGTCGAACGCCTTACGGTCGCAGACGAGGTCCTTGATGATCGGGAAGGCCTTGGCGCGCCACGGTTCGATGACGATTTCGTCGCCGTTCTTGAACGAGCGCATGTAGGTCTGGCACGTGGCGACGCCCTTGTGCGGACCGTGCGGTTTACCGTCGATGACGAGCGAGCAGGTGCCGCAGATGCCTTCGCGGCAGTCGTGGTCAAAGGCGATTGGCTCCTCGCCCTTGTTGGCCAGGTCCTCGTTGATCACGTCGAGCATCTCGAGGAACGACATGTTCTCGTTCAGCTCGGGGGATGAGTAGGTCTTGAACTCGCCGGCGGAGGTCGCGTTCTTCTGCCGCCAGACTTTGAGGGTCACTTTCATAGGCTCTTGTTCGCTGGCGATCTCACTTGTAGCTGCGGGTGGACATCTTCACTTCCTCATACTTGAGGTCTTCCTTGTTCAGGATCGGCGCCTTGTCGGGGGCGCCGGCGTATTCCCAGGCGGCCACGAAGGCGAACTGGTCGTCGCGGCGCTTCACGTCGCCGGCGTTTACGATGCCCTGCTGCACTTCGGGATCGGCGGCGGTGTATTGGTATTCCTCGCGGAAATGGCCGCCGCAGCTCTCTTCGCGCATCAAGGCGTCGCGGCACATGAGCTCGCCGAGTTCGATGAAGTCGGCCACGCGGCCGGCCTTTTCGATGGACTGGTTCCAGCCGTCGATGTCGCCGAGGACCTTGAGATTGGTCCGGTATTCCTCACGCAAGTTACCGATGAGCTGGATGCCTTTCTGCAGCCCATCCGCCGTCCGCGCCATGCCGCAATGGTCCCACATGACCTTGCCGAGTTCCTTGAGGAAGCTGTCCGGGCTGCGTTTGCCGTTGCCGCTGGTGACGCGCTTGATGAAGCCGCTGACGCTGTCCTCGGCTTCCTTGAATTCGGCCTTATCCGCCGTGGGCCGCTGGCCGGCCTTCACGGTCGCGAGGTAGGTGGAAATGGTCGCGGGCAGGACGAAGTAGCCGTCGCTCAGGCCCTGCATGAGAGCGCTCGCACCGAGACGGTTCGCGCCGTGGTCGGAGAAGTTGGCTTCACCCAGCACGAACAGGCCGGGGATGTTGCTCATCAGGTTGTAGTCCACCCAGAGGCCGCCCATCGTGTAATGGACCGCCGGATAGATCCGCATCGGCGTCTTGTAGGCGTCCTCGTTCGTGATCTCGTGATACATCGAGAACAGGTTGCCGTAGCGCTCGCGCACCTTGCTTTCACCCAACCGCTTGATGGATTCAGCGAAGTCGAGATAGACGCCCAAGCCCGTCTCGCCCACCCCGCGGCCCTCGTCGCAGACATACTTCGCGGCGCGGCTGGCGATGTCGCGCGGCGCCAGGTTGCCGAACGCGGAATACATCCGCTCGAGGTAGTAGTCGCGGTCGCCTTCGGCTATGTCGGCCGGGTTCTTTTTGCAGTCTTCCTTCTTCTTCGGAACCCAGATACGGCCGTCGTTGCGGAGCGATTCCGACATCAGCGTCAGCTTCGACTGGTAGTCGCCGGAGACGGGAATGCAGGTCGGATGGATCTGCGTGTAGCAGGGATTGGCGAAGGTCGCGCCGCGCTTGTAGGCGCGCCAACTGGCCGTGACGTTCGAGCCGCGGGCGTAGGTGGAGAGGTTGTAGACGTTGCCGTAACCGCCCGTCGCGAGGACGACGGCGTCGGCGCTGTGCCGGGTGATCTCGCCGGTCTGGAGGTTGCGGACGATGATGCCTTTGGCGTGTCCGTCCACGACCACGAGATCCAGCATCTCGGAGTGCGTGTAGGACTTCACGGCCCCGGCGCCGATCATCTTGTTCAACGCGGAATAGGCGCCGAGCAGCAACTGCTGACCGGTCTGGCCGCGCGCGTAGAACGTCCGCGAAACCTGCGCGCCGCCGAACGAGCGGTTATCAAGCAGGCCGCCGTATTCGCGGGCGAAGGGCACGCCCTGCGCTGCGCATTGGTCGATGATGTTGACCGAGACTTCGGCGAGCCGATGGACGTTTGATTCCCGGGCGCGGTAGTCGCCGCCCTTGATCGTGTCGTAGAAGAGGCGATGAACGGAGTCGCCGTCGTTCTGGTAGTTCTTCGCGGCGTTGATGCCGCCCTGCGCGGCCACGGAATGGGCGCGGCGGGGGGAATCGTGGAAGACGAAGTTGTGCACCTCGTAGCCCAGCTCGGCGAGCGTGGCCGAAGCGCTGGCGCCGGCGAGACCGGCTCCGACGACGATGACCTTGTATTTCCGCTTGTTGGCCGGGTTGATCAGCTTGGAGCTGAACTTGTGCTTCTCCCACTTCGAGGCGAGCGGGCCGGCGGGGATGTTGGAATTGAGCGTCGCCATGTTATTTGGCCTCCTTTGCCGCGGCTTCGACCAGCGCCGTCTTGGCCGCCTTGTTCACGTAGTCGTTGCCCAAGCCACCGACCAGCACGGCGAGCGGGATCGAGGCGTAACCGAGGAAAATGAGGATGCTCGCCACCTGGGCGAAAGCCGTAATGCGCGGCCACCAGACGTGGTTGCGGAACCCCAGGGACTGGAACATCGAGGAAAGCCCGTGGCCGAGATGCAGGAACAGCAACCCTTGGGCGATGAGGTAGAACGCGGAAACCCACCAAACCCTGAACCCAAGAATCATCATCGCATACACGTCCGGCACGGCGCCGATGCCCTTCAATTCCGTCTTCAGCTGGGTGAAGTCCCCATAGCCATTGATGCCTGGCATCCGGGCGGTGAAGTGCAGCAGGTGATAGATCACGAAGGCAAGGATCACGAGCCCGCTGACCACCATGTAGCGGGATCGGACCGAGGCCGCGTAACCGTCACCCTTGGCATATTGGACCGGGCGGGCCGCCTTGTTCGCAGCGGTCAGCGTCAGGGCAGCGGCGATATGCAGGCCCACCGTCGCCAACAGGCTCAACCGGGCACCCCAAACCAAGCCGGGTTTGCTTTGGAGGAAGTGGGCGTAGGTATTGATGGCTTCGGGCGGGCCGAAGACTTGCAGATTGCCGACGAGATGCCCGATGACGAACAGGAACAGCGCGACGCCGGTCAGGGCCATCACGTATTTCTTCCCGAGCGACGAGCCCCAGATACGTTGGAGGAGATTCATGGCAAAAAGCGGAGGGACCTCCGCCAAAGCTGGGCAATCAAACGGCCCGAAGGGTGGCAGCGTCAACCGAAGCCATGCGGGTATAAGGGGCGCTTGCCCGGAGAGTTAGCTGGCAACCAGTTGGCCGGGCCGCAGTCTTCAATCAAGGAGGTCCGTAAGGCGGGTGATTCCGCCTTCGGCCGACGAACCGCTTCGATCCAACCAAACACCCCGCATTCCAACGGCGGCGGCTCCATCCCGGTCTTCGCGGCGCCCATCGCCGATGTGGAGGATTTCATGCGCCGGCAAACGCAGGGTCTGCTGCGCCCGCTGGAAAATCTCCGGTGCCGGCTTGGCACAGCCGACCTCCGCCGAGGCCAGGACAAACTCAAACTCGGCGAGCAGGCCCAAGTTTCGCAGCGTCGGGACTAACCGTTCATCCCAATTGGAAATGACCGCGCACCGGACGCCGCGCGCCTTCATCGCCGCGAGGCACGGCGTCACGTCGGGGAAAATCTGCCAGGCCGCAACCTGCTGGAAGGCGCGCCAGATCGCCTCAAACAGCTCCGGCGAATGGGCGCCGGCACCGAGATCAGACAATGCCTCCCCGACCAACTCGGCCCAGGACGACTTGGCAAAATCAAAGGTGGCTGAGTGCCGCTGCCACGCCGCGTAAAACCGGACATTCAACGCCTGCGGATCCCACGGGCCGAATCCTTCGGCCGCGGCCGTTGCCGCATACACGTGGCCGACGGACGGATTCGGCTCGATCAGCGTCCCGCCGACGTCAAACGTCACGGCGCGGATTCCCTTCAACCACGGAGTCTTCATGGCGTCACCACCCGGTAGAAGTGGGCATCGCCCTGGGGATCAAACCGGAAGCTGAAGTTGCCCG
>JBEISV010000098.1:0-12215 GCA_040375265.1 Verrucomicrobiales bacterium | reverse complement strand
GGTGAACATCCGGCCAAGTTGTCCGCTGCCCAGCACGCCAAGCGTGGCGCCGGGAAGAATGGGTCCTGCTGCCATTGAAAGCGCGGAGTCTGGGCAGCAATCCCGGGCGGTGGCAATGGCCGCGTCGGCCCGCTTGCGGCCGGCCGGCGGGTGTGACTTCATTGCCGCATGAACCGCCGCCAATTTCTCCGGAGTGCCGCCGCCGTAGCGGTTGCCGGTCCCGCGCTCGCCGCCGACGCCAAATACGTGCCGCCGGTCCTGACTCCGCCGCTGGTCGGTTCGCAGCTATTCGGCTGGGGCCAGTATTACCAACGCGCCGGCAAGAATCTCGACGACCACCTTGACGAGGTCCTGTCAGCCCTGCGTGACGCCGGTTACGACTACGCGGAAGGCTCGCTCGACACCGCCAATCCGGAGAACAACGCCAAGTTCGCCGAACGCCTCAAGAAGAAGGGCCTCAAGCCGGTGAGTCTCTACACGGGCGGCGCCATGCACGTCCTCGGGGTGGCGAGCCAGACCGCGGAACGGATCGCCGCCGCCGCGAAGGAGGCCGCGAAGTCCGGTTTCGGCATCGTCAACTTCAACCCTGATCCGATCGGGCGGAACAAGACGGACGCCGAATTGGCGATCCAGGCGGACGCCCTCCGGGAACTGGGCGTTGAAATGGAGAAGATCGGGGTTCGCCTCGGCCTGCATCACCACACGCCCGAACTCGCCAACGGCGCGAAGGAGTTCCACCACAATTTCAAGGAATGCCCGGCCCACCAAGTCGGCTTCTGTTACGATGTCCACTGGGTATACCGCGGCGGCATCACGCCGGCCGACTGCCTCCGGCAATACGCCGACCGGATCGTTTCGTGGCACCTGCGCCAAAGCCGGGAGAAAATATGGTGGGAAGACTTGGATGCCGGCGACATCGACTACGCTGCCATCGCCAACGTTGTCCGGGAAAAACGCCTACCGCGTTTCTTTACCGTGGAACTCGCCCTGGAAGGCGGCACCAAGGTCACCCGCGACGCCGTGGCGAACCACGCCCGCAGCCGGGAATTCGTGAAGCGGGTATTGGGAACGTGACGGCGCTTCGACCGCTTCGTTCCACAGACAAACTGGGCTGAACGCCGAAGCGCATTTTCCCCTCCCCTTCCCCGCCGCTCCGCGCCTAGCCTTGCCGCACCGTTTTTATGGCCAAATCCCAATATCGTTTCTGCGTCGGTCCCTGGAACTTCAGC
Source organism: Verrucomicrobiales bacterium (assembly GCA_040375265.1). Classification (GTDB taxonomy): domain Bacteria; phylum Verrucomicrobiota; class Verrucomicrobiia; order Limisphaerales; family UBA9464; genus CAIWAH01. Next base: position 10,986 of record JBEISV010000098.1, on the reverse strand, counting down.
GAAGGCGGCGATCCCTACGGTCCGACGACCCGGGCCGCCCAGACGTTTGACTGGAAGCTCGATGCCCTGAAGAAGCTCGGCTTCGACGCGATGATGTTCCACGACGACGATGCCGTGCCGAACATCGACTCCAAGTCCGCTGCGCAGGTCCTCAAGGAGGCAAAGGAGCTCAAGAAGCGCCTCGACGGCGAGGGGATCGCCGCCGAAATGGTCGCGCCCCGCCTGTGGTTCGCGCCGCAGACCGTGGACGGTGGCTATACCTCCAACAGCAAGAAGGACCGCCAATACGCCATCGACCGTTCGAAGCAGACCATCGACATCGCCCGCGTGCTCGGCACCGACCTGATAGTCCTCTGGCTCGCCCGCGAAGGCACCTATGTCCGCGAGTCCAAGTCGGGCGCCCGCTCCACCGAGCTGCTCGTCGAAGCCCTCGACGCGATGCTCGCCCACGACAAGAAGGCGCGCCTCTGCATTGAGCCGAAACCGAACGAGCCGATGGACCACGCCTACATCCCGACCATCGGGCATGCGTTGGCCATCGCCTCCCTGACCCGCGATCCGAAACGCGTCGGCGCCCTGATCGAATCCGCCCACGCCATCCTCGCCGGCCTGGATCCGGCCGACGAAATCGATTTCGTGATGAGCTTCGGCAAACTCTGGTCCCTGCACCTGAACGACCAGAACGGTCTCAAGTTCGACCAGGACAAACCCTTCGGCTCATCGAACCTGCGCGTGGCCTTCAACCAGGTCCGCGCCCTAGAACGCAATGGCTACGGCAAGAAGGGCGAGTATGTGTGCTTTGACGTGCATCCGTTCCGCACTACCCGGGAAGAGCACTTCCTCAAGCACCTCGACAATTCCCGGAAGACCTTCCTCAAACTGGTCGAGAAAGCTCGCTCGTATCCCACCAAACAAGCCGATGCCCTGATTGCCGACCGCAACTATCAGGATCTCGACCAGTTGGTAATTGAGCACTTGCTCGGCAAGTAAGTTTCGGGCGGTTGAACCCGGCAAAACGCGCAGCCCCATGACGGAGCTGCGCGTTTTCATTTCGGAGGCAGCAGTGCCGCGGCGATCCAGTTGGCCTTGTCGCGGCCGAAGATCATTCCGTCCGCCAACGCAAAGGCCGCCCGGTTGCTACCCATCACCTGGGTGCGATTGACCGGTTTGAAGCCGGCAGCGGTGGCGGCCGCGACCACCAATTCGCCGCTTTCGCGTAGGATCACCAATTGATCGCCGGCCAGGGCGAGCGTGCCCGCGCCGAAGGATTCTTCGCTCCAGCGAACCTTGCCGGTCGTCCATTCAACGCAGCGCAGCGCGGGGCGCTGCTCCTGCCGGCCGTGGAATCCGAACAGCAGGTCACCGCGGCGAACCGGCGTCGCGTAGTGGGCCGAAATCGCGTCGTCGCCGGACCAGATCTCCCGCGGCTTCGCGCCGGAACAATCCAGCAGGATCGCGCCGACACCGTAGCTGGACGTGAGGAGGATTTCGTCACCGCGGACCAATGGACTGGCCGCGTTCACCGAAGCGCTCATCCTGGCTCGCCAAGGGTAGGCGAATCGTTCCCGGCCACTCGGCAGTTCAACGCCCACCATACCCTCCCGCGTGAAAAATACGCCCGTCGATTTTCCGCCAATGGCGGCCGCAACTGGTGAGGCGTAACCGGCTTCATGGTCCGTCGACTGCCAACGAATCTTGCCCGTATCCACCGCCAGAGCGACGACACCAGTCCCGGCAGAACCACCCAGGTTCATCAGGACCAAATCGCCGACTGCCAACGGAGAACAGGCGAAACCGAAGAAACCCTTCCCTGCTCCCGCCTGTTTCCGGGCGTCGAATTGCCACACTATGTCTCCGGTCACCGCCGTTCGGGCTACCAGCAGGCCGTGGGCACCGAAGGTAATCACCCGATCGCCGGCGACGGCCGGAACCGCCCGGGGACCATTGTCGAAGCCGAAGTCGTCTTCGTAATCCGTCGGGAGGGATTTCTCCCAGGCTGTTTTGCCAGTCTTCGCATCAACACAGGTAAGGACTTCGGCGTCTTGACGGCGATGAAACAGATAGGCCCGACCGCCGGACACGGACGGCCCGGCGAAGCCACTGCCGGCGGGCACCTTCCAAATCGGCCGAGGTTCGGCCGTAATCGAGCCCAAGGATTCAGAGGTAGTCCCATCGCGATTGGGTCCGAGAAGCTGGGGCCAATCCGCCGCGAACGTGGAAACACCGACCAGCAGATTCGCCAGCCTAAATACGATCCGGCGCATGATGATTCGGTCTCTGGCCGGGCTACTTGGTCACGCCGTCTTTGGGCGGGTCGATGTTGAAGGACACCTTGGAGATGCCGAGAGACTTGACCGTGTCCAAGATGGCGACCGTCCGACCGTAGGGAGTGCCCTGGTCCGGCTTCAAGTAAACCGGCAGATTGGTATTCGCCTCGAAACGTTTTTTCACCAACTCCTCCAGCTCGATCAGCGTCACGGGTTTGCCCTCCACCTTGAGGTCGCCAGCCTTGGTAATGTCCACCGTGACGATGTCGGGCTTCTTGTCGGATTTGGCCGCCACCGAGCTGGGCAAATCCATCTTCAGCGTCTTCAGTTTCTGTAGCGTGAGGCTGACCATCATGAACGCGGCCAGCAGGAAGAACATCACGTCAATCAGCGGGATGATCTCGATGCGGGCCTTCTTGCGTTTGACCGGGGAACCCAGATGCATGGTGGAGGTCGTTTCGAGGATTATCTGCCCTTGGCTTCCGTCACTGAGAATGAGACGCGCTGGAAACCAGCCGTGCGGATGTGGAACAGCGCGCGGTTGACGTCCCCTTGGGTCGTCTCGCGATCCGCGCTCACGAACACGGGGTTGTTCGTGTTGCGCTTGTAGGCGGTCGACAACATCTCATCGAGCCGATCCAGCGGGATGTTGGTCTTGCCAACGGAGATCTGTCCCTGGCGATCCACGGCCACGTTGATGGCATTGGGCTTGAAGTCGCTACTGGCATGGACCGTTGCGGGCAATTCCATCTTGGGCGTCTTCAGCTTCTGCATCGAGAGGCTGACCATCATGAACGCAGCCAGCAGGAAGAACATCACGTCGATCAACGGGATGATCTCAATCCGCGCCCGGCGCCGAGGCACCGGCGAACTGAACTTGCTTTTGTGGGTGGGTTGAGCGCCACCCCCGCCGCCGACAGCCATAGGTCAGCGGATGATGGCTGCGTTTTCACGACGGAAGGTCATGGTATCAAAGCCGTCCTGCTTTGCCTTGGTGACCATTACCTCGACGTTGGTGGCAGCGGTCTCCAGTTCGAACTGGAGCTTGGCCAGGCGTTCATTGAAGTAGTTGAACGGCAGCAGGCAGAAGATGGCGATACCCAGTCCCGCCGCAGTGGCGATCAGCGCCTCGCCAATGCCACCGGAAACCGCCTCGACGGCAAGTTCATTGCCGCCGACCGCGCTGAAGGCGCCCATGATGCCGGTCACCGTGCCGAGCAACCCCAGCAGCGGGGCGACGGTGATGCAGGTATCAATCAGCATGAGAAACCGGCCGGCGCGCTTCAGTTCAGCCCCGGCGGCCACTTGAAGTGCCCCGGTCAGCGAACCATGAACGTGGCTCAATCCGCGATAGATCATGCGAATCACCGGATCCGCCGAATCTTGTGCCAAATTCAAGGCGGCCCGGAAATCTCCATTTTCCATGGCAGCCAGGACCTTTTCCAACGTATCCGAATCGCGCTTGAATGATTCGCGAATCCACCAGAACGCGCGTTCGGTCACGACGGCGAGGGCGACAATCGCCACCACCAGAATCGGATGCATGATCGGACCGCCATCCTTGTATTTTTCTACGATGAGGTTTGCGAGGAGCATGGGACTTCAGGTTGATCTGGAATGAATCTGAACTGCAGTTGGGCTACTTGAGCTTAAAGTCAAACGGCACGTGAATTTCCCGCTTCTCGCCGTTTCCGAGGCGGGCAAAGCGGCGAATGTGTTCCTTGGCGGCCCGCTCCAGCAAGGAGGCCCCGGTGGACTTGATTACCGAGATGTCGTCAATCGTGCCATCCGGCGCCACCATGACCTTGAGCGTGAAGCTGCCCTCCAGACCGGTCCTCGCGGCTTCCACCGGGTATTGCATGGTCGGAATGCCCTCTTGGCCCGCGCGAATCACCACCGGGCCAAACTGCTGGGCAGCCTTCGGGCGCTGGATGACCGCGGGCGGAGGCGAAACCTTTCGCAGGTCGGCCGACGTCACGGTCGGCCCCTTGACTTCGATGGCAAACGCCACCTTGGACGGGTCAGCCGCCACCACCACCGGCTGAATCACCGCCACATCCACTTCTTCGACAACTTCGTCCTGCTCCCTGACCTGTTCCACCTGCGGAATGACCTCCACGGATGGAGGGACCACCTCGATGATCATCGGGGCGTCTGGAGCCACCGGCTTAAAAACAAATTCGGCGGGTTCCTTGGTCAGAAACACGCCGATTCCGAGCACCGAGGCCGCTACTGAATTCATCCACCAGACCTTTCGCTGCGGGTCGCGGTTGGACTTGGGCAACGATTCCAAGTTCAGGTCGGAATGAACCTGATATTGCTCTGAAGTGGAGGCGACCGAGGCGCTCATGTTGGATGCGGCTGAAGGCTCCTGACCGAAATCATCAGATTGTTACCCAACGGCAACAATCCGGGCAGAAAGTATTCCCGAAGAGACCGACCGCAAAGTGCAAACTGGGTCAAACGTCTGTCAAAGGCCGGCCATAGTTTGTTGTCCAAGAAAAGGGCGTTCAGAGGCCACGCATGCGTCCGGGCGGACATTCCGCGTGACGAAATTCTCTCGGCAGGGCGAACGATTCCAGCTTGTGGGACTGGCTTGAACTCGCGAATGGCCCTACACCGGCCGCAGTCGCGCTTGGGAATGACTCCAACGCGATGACGGCAAGGTCGCCTCGTCCGGCCGAATCTCACGAAACTCGAATTCCGGCCGCGTCTTTTCCCAATGCATTGCGGCAGATTTTCCGCACGAATCAGCCTAACTGGCGGCAAAGTTTAGCCTCGATAGCCTGCTTTTGCGCCAAGCCAATGACCTGAGCCACCACCCGCCCGCCCTTGAACAGCAGCAGCGTGGGCACGCTGGCAATGCCGTAATGGGATGCGGTGGCCGGATTCTCCGCAACGTTCAGGGTGGCCACCATGGCACGGTCGGCGATTCCTTCGGCAACCTGTTCCAATTCCCGTCCCAGCCGACTGCAGGCTGCCCCCCACGGCGCCCAAAAATCGACCAGCACGGGCTTTTCCGAGGCCAGCACTTGGCTGGCGAAATTCTGGTCCGTCACCCGGACAAACCCTCCGGCAAACATCTAATTCATACGATAAGCTCCAATCGCCTATCGTCGGATTTCTGCCGGGAGTTAAGCGGCGCCTTGGCCACGCCCTTCGAAACGAAAATCCGCGCCGAGGCAGGCGCGGATTCCATTCCGTAAACTGGGCTCGGCAGCTAGTCCGCCTTCATCTCGATCTTTTTGCCGTCCTTGATTTTGGCCAACAATTCGTCGCGCTGCTGCGAATCACCGGAGCCACAACCGCCACCGGCGGAGTGGTCGTGCGCCTCGTGGTCGTCAGCCAATCCGTTTCCACCACGCGCAAAGGCAGACTTGGCGCCACCCATCTCACGATTAACCGTAGCCTTGGCTTCGGCCAAGTGACCTTTGCCTACGGTGAAGCCATTGTAGGCGCGCTTTTCCAAGTCGGTGGAATAGGAAAACGGGGCCGGTTTGGCACCGAAGTTGAATTTGAAATTCTGCCAAGTGTCGCGCGGCTTCGTGCTCAGGGCTCCACTTGGATCGTAGCCGCAGTGGACCATGCAGTTCTCACACCTTGGATCGCGGGCCACGCCGTCAACCACGCCGTATTTCTCCCAGTTAACTTTGCCGAGCATCTCCTCGTAGGTCGGATAGTGCCCGTCCGTCATCAGGTAGCAGGGCGCCTTCCAGCCCCGAACATTGTAGGTCGGAATCGCCCACGCCGTGCAGGTAAGCTCGCGTTTTCCGGACAGAAACTCCTGATAGGCAGGCGTTCCGAAAATCGTGAACGCCTTAGCCCATTTCTCGATGTCGGCGAATTTCTTGCGGGTCATTTCCCGGGTCAGGAAGAATTCCTTCGGGTCACGCCCCAACCGCTTGACCATGTCCTTCTTGGCGGAGTCGTAATCGTAGCCGGGTGAGATGGTGTGGCCGTCCACTTCAAGGGCGCTGAGGAACTTGAACATATCCTCGATTTCCTTGGGGTCCGTCTCGCGGTAAACCGTGGTGTTCGTCGCACACTGGTAACCGAGGATCTTCGCCATCTTGATGGCCGCAACGCACTCCTTAAAGACGCCTTCCCGCTCCACGATGAGGTCGTGGGTGTATTCGAGGCCATCCACGTGGACATTCCAGTAATGCCACTTGCTGGGCGGAATGGTCACCTTCGACCGGGCGGCGGCATCGGCATTGCGAATCTGCTCGGCTTCCTTTTCCGAGACCAAGCCTTCCGCCACCAACCGGCTCAATTTTGGCGCCAATGACGGGGACCAGTTGGCCGCCATGTATTCCCGCATCTTCTTCCGCATGAACACGCCGTTCGTGCAAATGTAGATGATTCGCCCCTGCGCCCGCAGACCCGCTACCAATTCCTCGATCTTGGGGTAAATGAGCGGCTCACCGCCGCAGATCGAAACCATCGGGGCGTCACATTCCGCCGCCGCAGCAAGGCACTGTTCCAGCGGCACCATGTCCTTCAGGCTGGTGCTGTATTCGCGGATGCGACCGCACCCGGTGCAGGTCAGGTTGCAGGTGTGAAGCGGCTCCAATTGCAACACCATCGAGAAACGGGGTGTGCCCTTGAGCTTATGTTTAACAATGTGACGGGCAATCTTGACCGTCAGGGCCAGCGGAAAACGCATGGTCGGATAGGAATGAACTTAGAAAGTCGTCGCTGCGGGCGAAACGAGGTCAGTGGCAGCCATTTCGGGCTTGGGCGGCTCGATCGGAGAACGCTTCGGTTCCACCTTCATCAAGCCCGGCAGCAAAAACGTCGCCGGCGAAACACTGTGGGAGCCCTGCACGCCGCCGCAGCCGGTCAAGACGGCTACAAGCCCCATCAGTCCCGCAACCCGAACGGCGTAGCGCTGCTTCATGCGGGCAGGATAGGAGTGCCCCCCATGGTCGCAACAGCCAATTTCCACTCCGTCCCGGTTTCGCGAATGAGCTGTTCGCCGCAATGGCGCCGCCCGCCTTCGATGCGGCCCGCGCCTGCAGCTGGGTAATAGCACGAGTCGAAGCCGGCGCTGGGATTCCCAGCTCGCAGACGTCGCCACGGTGAATGATTTTAGCCCCAATCTGGACTCTCAAGCGCTGCGGACAACCTCCGCCACGCAGCTGGCCGGCAGCAGTGTGCGGCAACACCTGACGCAGAAACTCATTCGCCATCAGGACGCCAACCTGACGGCCCAGACCTACACGGACACATGCCTGCTCCCGACCTTCGACGCCGTTGCCTCGCTCAAATGGGAGGGGGGGACGGCGGCATTGTATGGACACAAAGTTTAGGACCGGAGGGTCAAAACGGGGCACACGGTGGGACGCGAAACGGCTCCGTGGAAGCGAAGGAAACCCTTGAAAAAAGGCCAAAGTCACGTTTTGGCCGGTCCTGTCCCAGACAGGCAAATGGCGGAGAGGGGGGGATTCGAACCCCCGTTACGGCTTTTGACCGTAAACCGGTTTAGCAAACCAGCGCCTTCAGCCACTCGGCCACCTCTCCGCAGACGCGGAAGAGGAGAGCATGCCGAGAAACTGTTGGTCAAGGCACTGTCAGAATTTCCACTGACTGAGTGTTCCCAGATTCCTTGCGCCCCCATCGGCCGGAGGCCTGCGCCAGCCAGCGGTCCCGCCTGCGCGTGCTGACGGTGAGGAAAACCCAGTTCGCTCCGCCCTTGGCTCGACCACGATGGCCAACTCTACGCACTGAAGCCGTTCCTGGCCGACGTGAAGTTCAAGCGCCCCAGCTGCCTCAAGTCGAGCCCCGACGGCGCGCTCTACCTGCTCGGATGGGGCACCAACTAGGCGGACAAAAAGGACGCGCCCTTGGTGCGGTTGGAGGCCGCGCGGTAGCCCGAAAGCTACGGTATCAGGCGTTCGTGGCTGGGCTGCCCTTCAGGGAGGACTTTTTCTTTGGTGAAGACGCCCTTGGTTTCTTGCGGAGCGGTCGGAATTGCGTGGCCCCATAGACTGAAAACTCGATTTCAAGGTCGAATTTGCCAGCGGACCGGATCAGTTCAGCCGAAAAGAGCCGCCAAACGATGGCCGCGTTCCGTGGCCAGATGATGCCGAAGTTAAGCTGTTTGCTCTCCACCCCTTTTGCGCGCTTCAGCCGGCGGAGTTCACGGCTGTGACGTTCGAGAAAACGCACCACCTGCCTCACCTGCGTCTTGATCTCTGAGTCGTCGCCCTCCTGAGAAGCGGCCAGCTGGAATCCGGAATCACGCAGCGTTTTCCTGCCGGCGAGCTTCTGCCCCACCTCGCTCTCGATGGGGGCAGCTCGCCGCCAACAATGGACGGCGGGGCCCCACGGTGATTTCGACAGGAATTTGTCGATATCGAAATCCCGGCCCCGGACACTAAGGAAGCACTTCATAACGTGTGTTTTACAGCCCAAGCCGCTTGAAGCGGTTCTTCACTTCCTTCAGGTGGAAGTCGAGCGAGCAGAGCTTCTCCAGTTCGCCCTTCTTGAAGTGCTTCGCCACGTCGGCGTCGGACTTGAGGACTTCGAGGAAGTCAGCGTCGTCGCGGCCGGCGTGCTTCACTTCCCAGGTCTTCATGGCGTTGCGCTGGACGAGCGCGTAGGCGTCCTCGCGGGTCAGGCCCTTGCGGATGAGCGCGAGCAGCACGGTCTGGCTGTTCCACATGCCGAGGCTGAGCCCGAGGTTTTTCTTCATGTTCTCGGGATAGACGAGCAGGCCTTCCATCAGGCGCGTGAGCAGGCCGAACATGTAGTCGAGCAGCGTGCAGGAGTCGGGGAAGATGATGCGCTCGACCGAGCTGTGGCTGATGTCGCGCTCGTGCCAGAGGGCGACGTTCTCCATGCCGGCGACGGCGTTGCCGCGGATGACGCGGGCGAGGCCGGTGAGGCGTTCCCAGGTGATGGGGTTACGCTTGTGCGGCATGGCGCTGCTGCCCTTCTGCCCCTTGGTGAAGGGTTCCTCGGCTTCCAGCACTTCGGTGCGCTGGAGGTGGCGGAACTCGACGGCCCAGTGCTCAAAGCTGGCGGCGACGAGCGCGAGGCAGTTCATGAACTCGGCGTGAATGTCGCGCTGGACGACCTGAGTGGCGATTGAGGCCGGTTCGAGGCCCATCTTCTTGCAGACGTAGGCCTCGATCTTGGGCGAGAGGTGGGCGTTGGTGCCGACCGCGCCGCTGAGCTTGCCGATGGCGACGACGTCGCGGACATGCTTGAAGCGGGACAAGGCCCGGACGAACTCCTCGTGCATCAGCGCGAGCTTGAGGCCGAAGGTGGTCGGTTCGCCGTGGATGCCGTGGCTGCGGCCGATGCAGGGCGTGAGCATGTGCTCTTTGGCCCGGCGCGCGATGACGGGCAGCAAGGTCTCGACGTCCTTGATCAGGATGTCGGCGCTCTGGACCATCTGGACGGCGAAAGCCGTGTCCACGATGTCGGAGCTGGTCAGGCCGAAGTGCAACCAGCGTGAGGCTTGGTCATTGATCTGTTCGGCAACGGCCGTGGTGAAGCCGATGACGTCGTGGTTGAGCGTCTTTTCCAGTTCCTTGGCACGTTCGGTCAGGGCCTTGGTGTCGGCGAAGCACTTGTCGGCGCCGGCCTTCATCTCGGCGAAATCCTTCTTGGGCACAACGCCGTCGGCGACGAGCGCCTCGCTGGCCAGCAGTTCGATCTGGAGCCAGATCTTGAGCTTGTTCTCGTCGGTCCAGATGGCGCGCATCTCGGGGCGCGAATAGCGTTGAATCACGAGCCGAGTATGGAAGGCCGCGGCGGCCGGGAAAAGGGAGGAAAACGCCGTTCGCCGCGCGCGCAGGCGCCAGCCGTCCCCGGTTTGGGGCTTTTGCACCATCAGTAGCAGCGCAATCAGTGCCTTCGGACCGCGCCGAACGCCCGTTGGCCGGGGCCTGGAGACACATTGGCACCTACACTATCGCCGTGCGGGCCGGCCCGCATGAAATCCGCTTCCCCGCTGGCCTTCCGCCGGCTTCGTTCGCACACTTGGCCCACGTGACTGACGCCGCCGTCAAATCATCCGCTGCCGCCCAGCGGGCCGCGCTGCTCGCCCGCTACCGGGTCGAGGCTGGTAGTTACGACGAATTGCTGGATGGGGCGGGCCGCGTGCGCCCGCATTACGAGACGCTGGTCCGCGGGTTGGAATTGCTCGGGGCAGAAGAAATGAGGCGCCGGACCGACACCAGCCGTCGGCTGGTTCACGAACAGGGAATCACCTACAACGTGTATGGCGACCCGCTCGGCATGGAACGGCCGTGGCAACTGGACCCGGTGCCATTCATTCTCGGGGCCGACGAATGGCGGAAGCTGGAAGCCGGCTTGGTGCAGCGGGCGACGCTGCTGGACCGGGTGCTGGCCGACTGTTACGGCCCGCAGGAACTGATCCGCAGCGCCTGGTTACCGCCGGCGTTGGTGTTCGCGCAGCCCGACTTCCTGCGACCGCTGCACAATAGCCGGCCCGCCGACGGAAGTTTCCTTCACTTTTACGCCGCTGACCTTGCCCGTTCGCCCGACGGGCAATGGTGGGTCATCTCCGACCGCACGCAGATTCCCACCGGCACCGGCTACACCTTGGCCGACCGGCTCGTCACCTCGCGCATTTTGCCCGAGGCCTTCCGCGAATGCGGCGTGCAGCGGTTGGCCGGCTTCTTCCGCGACGCGCAGTCCACGCTCAGCCGGTTGTCGCCGCGACGGACGGACCATCCGCGGGTCG
>JBEISV010000615.1:0-2485 GCA_040375265.1 Verrucomicrobiales bacterium | reverse complement strand
GAAAGAAAATCGGCGGCGCTGGGGAATGACCGAATGTAAATTGGCAGGCCATACTGCCTACCATCCTTTAGCAGGAAGTTTGCGCCCCAGAAAAAGTAGGTCAGCCAAGAAAGGAACGGTGCGCCCAAGATGACCATCCAGTCCGAGGCACGCCTGCCTTTGCTTCGTAGCCACGGTTGGGCAACGACCACCACTGCAATGCCGACAAAGACGCCACAAGTCAGTGGTGTCGCCAAGGTCGGTGACGGCTCCCAAGCGGTGGAAAACAAAACGTTCATGGTAGCAGTTTTGGCAGGTTCAGTGCCAAACACCTCACCGAAGCATCCGCGCCAGATAACTTCCCGTGTGGCTCGCCGGCGTCGCCGCGATGCGTTCCGGTGGACCTTCGGCGACGATTTGTCCGCCGCGGCCGCCGCCTTCCGGGCCGAGGTCGATCACCCAGTCGGCGGTCTTGATCACGTCGAGGTTGTGCTCGATGACGATCAGCGTGTTGCCGCTGGCGCGCAGGCGGAAGAGCACTTCCAGCAGCTTGGCCACGTCGGCGAAGTGCAGCCCGGTCGTCGGCTCGTCGAGGAGGTAGAGCGTCCGGCCGGTCTGCCGCCGGCTGAGTTCGGCGGCCAGCTTGAGGCGTTGGGCTTCGCCGCCGGAAAGCGTCGTGGCGGACTGTCCGAGCCGGATGTAACCGAGGCCGACTTCGGCCAGCGTCTGGGTCACCTCATGGAGCTTGGGCACGGCGCGGAAAAAGTGGACCGCCTCGTCCACCGTCATGTTCAGCACGTCGGCGATGTTCAGGCCCTTGTAAGTGATCTCCAGCGTCTCGCGGTTGTAGCGTTTGCCACCGCACGCCTCGCAGGTGACGAACACCGGCGGCAGGAAATGCATCTCGATCTTCAGCAGGCCGTCGCCCTCGCACTTTTCGCAGCGGCCACCCTTCACGTTGAAGCTGAATCGCCCCGTCTCGTAGCCGCGCACGCGGGCCGCCGGCAACGAGGCGAACAGGTCGCGGATCTCGTTGAACATGCCGGTGAACGTCGCCGGATTGCTCCGCGGCGTGCGGCCGATGGGTGACTGGTCCACGACCACGCATTTCTCGAACAACTCCAGGCCGCGCAGTTCGTCGTGCAGGCCAGGCTTTTCCTTCGAGCCATACCATTGCCGGAAGATCGCGCGGCGCAGGATGTCATCGACCAACGTGGATTTGCCGCTGCCGCTGACGCCGGTCACGCAGGTGAAGAGGCCCAGCGGAAACCGGGCGTGGACGTTCCGGAGGTTGTTTTCCCGCGCGCCGACGACCTCGATCCAGCCCTTGTCCTCGCGGGGCGCATTCCGCTGCCGCGGCACCTCGATCTTCAGGTCACCCCGCAGGTAACGCCCGGTGGTGGACTTCGGGTGCGCGAGAATCTCCGCCACGGTGCCTTGCGCGACGATCTCCCCGCCGTTGATACCAGCGCCGGGCCCCATGTCCACGACGTGGTCGGCCGCACGGATCGTGTCCTCGTCGTGCTCGACCACGAGCACGGTGTTCCCGAGGTCGCGCAGGTGCTTCAGCGTGGCCAACAGTCGGTCGTTGTCGCGCTGGTGCAGGCCGATGCTGGGTTCGTCGAGCACGTAGAGCACGCCCATCAAGCCGGCGCCGATCTGCGTCGCTAGGCGGATGCGTTGCGCCTCGCCGCCGCTCAACGTGCCGCTTTCCCGGTCCAAGGTCAGGTAGCCGAGGCCGACTTCGAGCAGGAATCCCAACCGGGCGCGCACCTCACGGATGACATCGCCGGCGACCTTGCGCTGGAACTCGGTCAGCGGCAGCCCGGCGAGGAACGTGTCGGCCTCGGCGATGGAAAGCCGTCCGAAGTCGGCAATGCTCACCCCGGGGACCGCGGAGTGATCAGTAGTCAGTGCGTCAGTTTTCACTGGAACCGGGGCGCTCCCGGACTGATTACTGACCACTGACCACTGATTACTCTCCCCACCCCGCGGCAAGGTAATGGCCAACACGTCCGGCTTCAGGCGCCGGCCGCCGCAGGCGTCGCACGGCGAGAGCGTCATGTAGTTTTTCAGCCGGTTGCGGGTGAACTCGCTTTCGCTCTCGGCGTAGAGGCGTTGCAGGTTCGGCAGCACGCCTTCGAAGATCTTCTTCGTCTTGCGCGGCGCGCCCGCGTGCATGAACCAGAACTCGATCTCGTCCGCGCCGGTGCCATTCAGCAGCCGATCCTTGAACTCCGGTTTCAGGTCCTTCCATGGCGTGTCGAGCGGCGCGCCGTAGTGCGTCGCCACGCCTTTGAGCAGGCCCTTGTAGTAAACCACCATCTTCTTCCCGCCCAGGCCGCGATACGGCTTCACCGCGCCGTCTTCGAGCGACTTAGTTTCGTCCGGCACGATGAGCGTGGGGTCGAACACCAGCTTTTGCCCAAGCCCGTGGCAGACCGTGCAGGCGCCCTTGGGCGAATTGAACGAGAAGTGCTGCGGCGTGGGCGTGTCGAAGCTGCGG
>JBEISV010000541.1:0-3099 GCA_040375265.1 Verrucomicrobiales bacterium | reverse complement strand
CTGTTTCTCGTCGCCTTCGACCGGCAGGTGCGACGGGTGATCACGCAGCGCTGGACTTGGAGCGCCTCCTTCCGCGGTGGCCTGCGGGTCGAGGCGCTGTCGACTCCCCGCAATGCGATCCCCGGCCCGAGTTCGGTGCAGCGGGATCCGGTCACCGGCCGCCCCGTGCCCATGGCGCTGCCGACGAATCCCGGGCTGTTCAAATACCGGACACGCTACTACCTGCGACGCCGGGCCTGGCGTTATTTCCGCAAGCTGGGCTTTGGCCAGCCCGCAGCCTATCCCGCCGCCATCGCCCGGGCGTTGATCGCTTATCGCGACTCCGACTTCGCCAAAGGGGAAAACATCTTGGATTCCTGGGGCCTGCTGCACGCGTGCTTCGGCGAACACGACGCGCTGGAGTTCGGGCCGGTCCATCCGCGGTTGAAGGCGAACCGCTCCTTCGGCGAACTCGCAAGTGCGCCGGCCTTTGGCGCGACCTGGAAGGCGCCGGCCGCCGGGGCGCTGCTGTTTTCGCTGCTATTCCGCGCCCAATCCCGGCTGGTTCGCGTGTGGGCGAAACAGACGTTCGAGCGCGAACATCCCGCCTACGCGGCTTCGGTGGACGAGCTGCTCCAGTTGCTTGATCACGATGACGGGGACATCCAGCAACTCGGCGCCCGGCTGCTCGCCAACACGCCGGGCCTGCCGACGCTGCCCGTCACCGCCTGGCTGCGCCTGCTGGCCACCCGCAACCCGGAGGCCCTCGCGACGATTTGCGAACTGTTCGCCCGGCACGTGACCGGTGAGCGGCTGAGCCTCACGCAAGTCCTGGAACTGGCCGGTGCCCAATCCGTCGCGGTCGCGCGGCTGGCGCTGATGTTCTTGCAGAGTCGGACGGTGGACTCCGCAGCGGACCGGGTCGCAATCGCCGCGGTGGCCGACACTCGCTGCGAAGCCCTCGCCGGCGACTTGACGCACTGGGCGCTAGGCCATTTGGGACGGACGGACGTTTACCAGACCGACCTCGTCATCCGTTTCTTCGACAGCCTGCGCCCCGGTTCACGCGACGCGGCGTGGGCCTGGCTCATCGCCGACGGTTCGCCCGGCCTTGCGGATTCGGTCCTGTGGAGCCGGCTCATCGAGACTCCCTTCGACGACCTGCGCCTGCGTCTGGTGGATCACCTCGAACGCGAGGCCGAACAACGCGCCGGACTGGCCCACGATCTCCGCGCCGTCTGGACCTCCGTGCTGCTCGGCGTCCACCGGGGCGGCCGCCAAAAGGCGAAGGCGGTGCGCCAGCTCGGCGAGGCAATCGGTGCCGATCCGGCCCAATCCGAGGCGCTGCTGCCCGTGCTCGCGGTGGCGGTGCGGTCGGTTCGCCGGCCGGAAGCCCGCGCCGGCCTCGCCGCCGTGATGACGCTCCTGGCCCAGCGGCCCGAACTGACCCCGGCCGTGCGCCGGTTCCTGCCCGAACTGAAATGGACGGAGGTGGCGGCGTGAATCTGCGTTTTGCCTATCTGGGCCGAAGCGAACTGCAGGCCGGGCCGACCGCGCAGCTGCTCAGCCTGGCGCCCAACCTGGCGCGTGAGCCCGTGGCCTTCGACGCCGCGCTCCGGCAGCCACTGCGTTTCCGCGAGGCGATGTCCGCGCTGCACGACATCGTCATCTCCGACCTGCGGTTCAAGCCACGGGACAAGACCGCCTACGAGGAGTGGAAGGCGAACGAACGTCGCCGGCTCGCGGAAGTGCGAAGCAACGCCTACACACAAGCGGTCAAGGCTATCGAAACCCGGCGCGACGAGCCGCTGCCGCCGGACCTTGAACGCCAGTTCTCTGCCAGCCGGAAGCGTTACTGGAACGCCCGGCAGGCTTACTCGAATTACCTCCTCAAGCACGACGTGGCCCTGTGGCGGCAACTGATGCCGTGCGACCCGGTCATCACGGTGGCCGACGACGTTGTCTTCTTCGAATGCTTCTCGGCGGACGAAAGCAGCTACGGCTGCCTGAGTGTCGACCGCGACGCCGGCTTCGGGGCGAGCGCGGAAACGAAGTTCGGCACGACCAACGTGGACTACTCGTGGGGCCTGTTCGACCACTTCCAGAGCCTGCGTTCCTACCGTGAAACCCGGTTCCGGATTGATCCCGCTGGCTTCAGCGTCGCGACGTCCGATCGGCCGGATTTCCGGGAAGAGAAGATTGATCTGCCGGCCGGGTGGCTGCGCGGTTTCATGCAGATCCAGGCCGCGATGGGCCTTCCAGCGCAACGGCTGACGCTGGGTCGGGAGGCAGTCTATTCGCTGCTGGCCTTCCTGCGCCGACACAAGGCCCAGAAGAGTCCCCGCGCGCTGCGCTTCGAGCTGCGCGCCGACGCCTCGCCGGCACTGGTGCTTGAGCCGTGGGAGGAGCGGATCCAGCTGCATGGCGAACCCGGTATGCTCGGCCCGGAACCGATCCGCATCTGGGGTCGGCAACGGTTGCTCGCCCTCGCCCGTGTCTTGCCGCTGGTCGAGCGCATCGACGTCTACCTGCTCGGCACCGGCCTGCCGTCGTTCTGGGTGGCGCGCATGGGTGAGATGACACTCACGCTCGGGCTGTCCGGCTGGACCGCGAACGATTGGACCCGCGCCTCCGCGCTCGACCTGCTCGCGCCGGTGCCGGAAGCCGCGCCGGAAATGGTCCGGCAAGTCGCCGGATTCATGCAGCAGTCGCGGCGGGCGGACTTCGCGACGATTGTGGCCCAGTGCGGTCACCAGACCGCGCTCGCCGCCTCGGCGCTGCGGCGGTTGGCCCACACGGGCCAACTCATCCACGACCTCGCCGGCGGCGTGTCCCGTTGGCGGCAAATCATGCCGCTGGCGTTGGGCGAGGAGCAGTTGGGTCCGCCGAAACCCGAAGCCGCCGGCGCCCAGGAACTGCTGCGCGGTGGCCAGGTCCGCGTGGAGTCGCGTCTGGCGGCGCCCGCGGGCGGATCGGTGCTCACTGGCGTGGCCGACCACAAGCCGGTGGAGGTCCTGCTCGATGCGGACGGCCGGATCAAGCGCGGCCGTTGCCTGTGCGGGCATCACCAGAAGGCGGGCCTGCGCATGGGTCCGTGCCGGCACCTGCTCGCGCTGCGGG
>JBEISV010000651.1:0-2120 GCA_040375265.1 Verrucomicrobiales bacterium | reverse complement strand
TTCGTTTCACCGACCAGGGTAGTGGAAGCCACCCGGCCCAACGTCGGCAGTGATTCGTTGGTATAAACCGCGACCCGCAGCGGCTGGGTGATATCCAGGCTGCGGCTCAGCCGGATGAGTCCGCTCTGGTTGGCCGTGAAGTGCGCCCAGAGCGAGTTGCGCGCTGGCGTTCCGTCGTGCGCCGGCTCACCGGCCTCCGCGGTCGCAGTGGCGAAACCGGTGGCCGACAACGTGGTGGGCGTCATCGTGGCCGGAGATCCGGTCGGGAAGGCGTCCGTGAATACCAGCCGCGTTTGGGCCCACACGGCGACGCAGGACAGGCAGGCCGCGGCCAGGGTCAGGAGTCTCGGGAAGGTTGTCTGCGGGAACACGGCGGAGCATTTTCCGGCCGATTTCCGGGATTCAAGGGCGTTCCGCCGGGAACTTCGGGCGGGAGCGCGACTCTCCGAGTCGCGAGTCGTCCACTCACTCCAAGCCCAGGAGTCCGACACGCGGCTCGGAGAGCCGCGCTCCCGTCGGGGCTACGCCACCGGCTCACTCAAGGATTGAAGCTGCGCCCTTCGGCATGGGCTGCATCTGTGTTTCGCGGCGCAATGGCATCGCGCCGCCTACTTCTTCCCGCTGGCCTTGTCGAAGGCATCGGACAGCGCGTTCCAACCGCCGGCCGCCGGATTGAAGGATGGCTTCGGGCCCTGGCCGGGACGCGGACCGGCGCCTGGCGGACGCGGGCCGCCGGGGGACGTGCGCTGTTCCTTGGCGGCACCGATCTGCGGGGCGGCGCGGAGCGAGAGGGCGATGCGCTTCCGTTCGAGATCCACCTCGGTGACGGTCGCGTAAACCCGCTGGCCGACTTTCACGACTTCCGCGGGGTCCTTCACGAAACGGTCCGCGAGCTGACTTACGTGGACGAGGCCGTCCTGGTGCACGCCGATGTCCACGAATGCGCCGAACGCGGTCACGTTGGTGACAATGCCGGGCAGCTTCATGCCGGGCTTCAGGTCTTCCATCTTCTCGACGCCTTCCTGGAAGGCGAACACCTCGAACTTCTGGCGCGGGTCGCGGCCGGGCTTGGCGAGTTCGTCCAGGATGTCCTTCAGCGTGGGCAGGCCGACCGTTTCGGTGACGTATTTCTCCGGCTGGATGCGCGCGCGCAGGCCGCCGTCACGGACGAGTCCGCCGAGGTCGCAGCCTAGATCATGGGCCATGCGGTCCACGAGTTCGTAGCGTTCGGGATGCACGCCGCTGGCGTCGAGCGGGTTCTCGGCGTCGCGGATGCGGAGGAAGCCGGCGCACTGCTCGAACGCTTTCGGACCGAGGCGCGCGACCTTGAGCAATTCGCGGCGCGAGCGGAACGGGCCGTTCTCGTTGCGGTGCGTGACGATGTTCGCCGCGAGCGCCGGGCCGAGGCCGGACACGTAGCTGAGCAACTGCTTGCTGGCGGTGTTCAGCTCCACGCCCACGCGGTTCACGCAGGAGATCACGGTGTCATCGAGGCCGCGCTTGAGGGCGCCCTGGTCCACGTCGTGCTGATACTGGCCGACGCCGATGGACTTGGGATCAAGCTTCACGAGCTCCGCCAGCGGGTCCATGAGGCGGCGGCCGATGCTGACCGCGCCGCGGACCGTGAGGTCTTCGTTCGGGAACTCCTCACGGGCCACCTCGCTCGCCGAGTAGATGGACGCGCCGCTTTCGTTGACCAACACGATCACGATGCTCGCCGGCAGCTTCAGCGCCTTGACGAACTGTTCGGTCTCGCGGCTCGCGGTGCCGTTGCCGATGGCGATGGCCTCGACGGAGAACTTCGCCACGAGCCCGCGGATGATCTCCGCCGCCTCGCGTAACTGCATTGCGCCGCCGGCGGTCGCGTAGACGACGTCGTGGTGGAGCAGCTTGCCCTGGCGGTCGAGCACCACGGTCTTGCAGCCGGTGCGGAAGCCGGGATCCAGCGCGAGCACGTTTTTCTGGCCGAGCGCGGGCGCCAGCAGCAGTTCGCGGAGGTTTTCGGCGAAGACGCGGATCGCCTCGATGTCGGCGCGCTTCTTGGCCTCGATGCGCACCTCGGCCTCGATGGCGAAACCGACGAGTCGCTTGTAGCAGTCCACCGCGGCGAGCCGGACCTG
>JBEISV010000666.1:0-2003 GCA_040375265.1 Verrucomicrobiales bacterium | reverse complement strand
ACCGCCTGTGATTCGAGCACTTCCGACGGGGCGCCCGGAAAGAGCGAGGCCACGTGGCCATCCTCGCCCATGCCCAGCAGGACGAGGTCGAGGATGGGGTGGCCGGCGGCGGAAAAAGGGGCGAGTTGGCGAAGCTCGGCCGTCACGCGCTCCGCGGCGACGTCCGGATTCAGTTCGCCCCGAACCCGATGTTGGCGGGCCGCCGGCACCGCGAGGGGGTCGAAGAGGCGGTCCTTCGCCAGCTTGAAGTTGCTGTCCGCACTGTCCGGCGGCACACAGCGTTCGTCGCCCCAGAAGAACTCCACGCCGTGCACGAGGGCGACCTCGGCGGGCGTGGCCAGCTTCACCACCGCATCGTAAAACGTCCCGGTAATGCGCCCGCCAGCCAACGCCACGGTCGGAGCCCGCCCTGTGCCGGCCAGCGCGGCCAACGAGTCGAGCCAAGCGCGGGCGGCTTGCTGGGCGAGGTCGGCATCGGCGGCGAAGGAGTGAAGTTGAACAGCCATACGTCGGGCTGCGAACTTGGTGGAACCGCGCCGCTCGGCAAGGCGCGCTGCTCACGGGTTGAAAAACCCGTTGCGGTCCATGTCCAGCCACAGGACGTGGCGGCGCCGTGCGCCGTGCTTGCCAGCGGCCGGGGTTGCGGTTGCAGTCGGGCGGTCATGCGGGGGCGCTTCGTCGTTCAAATCTCGGCCCGGATGCCGGTCGCCGCCGGGCCGCGCAACCTTTCATGGCATCTAACCCGGCTGGCGCGCTACTGTTCCAATCGACGCATCTCGTGGGCCGCCGCGCTGAGCTTGGGTCGGTAGTCCGCTTCACACGCCATGCAGCATAAAGCACATGTTTTCTTTGCGGTCTTCGAGTTCGGTCAGGAGGACAGCGTTGTTACCGCGCTGGCTGGCTTCGAGCCAACGGAATCTTGGGTTGTCGGACAGCCTATGCGCCAGCGAGCAGACGTTCCTCACCGGTTCAGTCGTTGGACATTCAAGAGTCCACTAACACTATCCGCATCGGTGGAGGAGCATCTCGATGCGTTGTTGTCCGCTCTGGAGCCGAACGCTGCGGGAGTTCGCGCAGTTCGGTCCCGATTCCCGGCACACATTGGCTGTGCGGTTTATTTCCGCACCCACAACCCCGGCTTCCAGCTTTCCGAGAAAATTACAGCCAGAGTCGCCGCCCTCGGCTTGGTTCTCGACTTCGATCTGTATTTCCTCGGGGATAGTGAGACAGATGACACCACGGCCTCCTGAGAAACTACCCGTGGAAGTCATTGGGCTAGAACGAGGGTGAAGCCGAGGGCGGCGGCGGCGTGCTGGAGGCGGGCGACGTTTTTGCAGCTCAGCCAGGCCTCCGACTGGGCTCCTTCTGGTTTCCTTTCCGGTCCGTCTCCGTTGCGCCTTCCCGGCCCGCAAGGCCGGCCTTCCCTGTGTGTGGTCGGTGTCCCGGTCACCCGCTTCGATTCGGGTCTGGTGGGGGCCGGTAATGTGCCGTTCGATCCGACGGACGCCGTGCCGAGCTGGCCCCGGTAGCCAACCGCCAATTCCCCCGCTACGCTCCCGCCCCGTGAACGCGATCATCTACGCCGCCGGCCGCGCGACGCGCCTCGGGCCGGCCTTTGCCGAACGTCCGAAGATCCTGCTCGAAGTGGGCGGGCGCACGTTGCTGGACTGGCACGCGGAACGACTGGCCGAAGTGGGCGTCGAGAACCTGTATCTGGTGACCGGCCACCGGCGCGAGCAAATCGCCGCGGTGTTGCCGGAGCTTTCCGCCAAGCATGGCCTCCGGATCTATGAACTGCACAACCCGGACTTCACCGAGGGCAGCGTGGTGTCGATGCACGTTTCGTTGGGCGTCTTGGAGCCGTCGCGCGAAACGGTGCTGCTCATGGACGGCGACGTGATCTACGATCCCGAGTTGCTCCGCCGGCTGGTGCGTTCGCGTTACGCCTCCGCCGGACTGATTGATTTCAGCTACCGCGACGTGGATGACGATCCGGTCATGGT
>JBEISV010000302.1:0-5855 GCA_040375265.1 Verrucomicrobiales bacterium | reverse complement strand
GATGAAAACCCAGACCATCATGTTGGCGCTGCTGGGCCTGACGGCGGGATCCGTTCAGGGCGAAGACGCGCCCAAGACGGTCGAGGAGGCGCGGGCGAGCACGCTCGTTTCGCAGCAGTTCGAGGCCGACTTTGAGGCGCTAGTTGCGGACGATATCCAATTGCTCCAAGGCGGCCTTGCCTACGGTCAGAAGCATGGCCGGTTCGAGTGGACGGCCAGCCTCGCCTACCAAACCTTCGCGCTCGATTACCGGCCGGCGCCCTTCGATTTCCTGGGCGCTGACCGCGCGCTGGAAGAAGGCCGCATCGCCGCGCAGGCGAATGGCCGGTTTCGTTGGGGCGAGTCCGTCTCGCTGCTTGGCAGCGCGGGCGTCTACGATGGATTCGCCAACTACCGGAGTGTCTGGCTGAACGAATACTTCCGGCAGCAATTCTCCACGCTGCCCGAATACGTGTCGGCCAGTCCCCGAGGCGAAAACGTGGCCGCCGGCGTGCGCTGGGAATACCTGCCGGCCTCGGCCTTCGTGGAGGGCACGGTCAGCTATCTGCACGATGAAATCGCGCCGGGCTACGAGATCGACTTCGCGGGGCTGCGGCGTGACCGGCATCATCTCGACACATTGGCCTACCAGCTCGCGTTCGAGAACGTGCTGTCGCGCCGGGTCCGGGTGCGGAACGAATTTCGCCTGACCGGCACCACGGAGCGTGAATTGCGTTACGCCTATCAGGGTTCGCTCAACGTCGCCCTCGGGGAACGGTGGGTAGCCCGGCTGTTCGGCGGTTATACCGAGGAGGCGCCCACGTTTGGGGCGCACTATTACGGCGGCGCCCTCGACTTTGAACCGGCCGAGGGTTGGACCGTGGGCGTGTTCGGCCGGAGTTACGCGGATTCCGGTGAGATTGAGAATTCGCTCTTCTCGTCCGCCGCGCCGGGGCTGTCGGCTTGGCAGGCCGGGCTGAGTCTGCACCGCTCGTGGGGCGTGCATTCGTTCCGCATTGCCGCCGCGCCCTACCAGACCCGCTTCGAGCCGGCCGGCATTGGCACCGCCTTCTTCCAAAACCTTTACCGGGGCCGCGATTGGGCCCTGGTGCAGTTGGCCTATGCGGCTGATTTCTGAAAACCCATGAAAACCCTGCTTCAACTCTCCCTCGCCGGGCTGCTGTTCCTGGTGCGTGCCCAAGGCGCAGCCTACCGCGTCGGTGACACGGTTGAAAACTTCTCGCTGGTCAACCGGGCCACCGGCCAGCCGATGGCGCTTACGGACTTTGCGGGCAAGATCGTTTTGCTCGACTGGTTTGCTTGGTGGTGCCCGTTCTGCCAGGCCGCCGCGCCGCAGTTGCTGGACGGGGTGCATGAGCACTACGCCGCCCGCGCCGGCAATCCGGCTGGCATCCCCGTGGTCAGCGTCGGGGTGAACTTGCAGGCCAACCAGGAAGCGCAGACGCAGAACTTCGTCAACCGGGCGGAATACGAGTTCGTCTGGCAGGACTTCAACCGGGCGGTGGCGAACCGGTTCTTTCCGACCGGCGGCCAGCCGCTGTTTGCCATCATCAATGGCGTCACCAACTCACCCAGCCACCGGCCATGGGAGCTGATTTATGCCCGCCAAGGTTACGGCCAGACGGTCTTTCCTGTGGCTGATTTCCGGGCGGCGATCGACGCCGTGCAGGCGGCCGTGGTGCCGGCGGTGCCACCGACGTTGACCCTCGGCTCCGGGCCGGCGGCCAACGGCGTGACACTGGCCGTCCGAGGCCGGGCCGGTGTGGCCTATCGGGTGGAATCGTCTCCGGACCTCATCGGCTGGAAGCTGGAGCAGGAAGTGACCCTGAGTTCAGAGACCGAGTCCGTATCCGTGCAACTTCCCTCCGCGGAGACCCGTTTCTTCCGGATCGTGGCGCCGTGAATCGGGCCGGCCCTGGTTTGGCGGCTTGTGAAACGACCGACTCCCGCGTGACGCTGGCCCGGTGACTGGCCCTGAGATGGATCCACAAGTGGCGCGCGATGCGCCGCTGCGGTTTCCGCTGCTCATGGAGGAGTTCACGCGGTCGGTGGTGTTGCCGGAACAATTGGATTCGCTGCTGAATCTCGGCTGGCGGCACTTTGGCCGGCATTTCTTCCGCTATTCGCTCTTCCTGGGCGAAAACCGGATGCACTGGGTGCAACCGGTGCGGGTCAATCTGCCGCACCTGACCCTGTCCACCAGCCAACGACGAATTCTCCGGCGCAACGGGAACCTTACCGTCTCGGTGGGCCAGCCGGTGGCGGATGCGGAACACCAGGACCTGTTTCTCCGGCATCGCACCCGTTTTTCCACCAACGTGCCCGACCGACTCTCGGATTTCCTCGGGGACGATCTGGAACAGTATCCTTGCCCGATGGTCGAGGTCGCCGCCCGCCGGAATGGCGTCCTCGTGGCCGCGAGTTACCTGGACGTCGGGGTGACGTGCGCCTCCAGCGTCTATGCGCTCTTCGACCCGGCCGAGGCGCGGCGCAGCCTGGGGATCGCGACGATGTTGTGGGAAATCCGCCACGCCGTGGATCGGGGCTGTTCCCACTACCATCCGGGCTATGCGTTCCACGAACCTTCGGAGATGGACTACAAGAAGCAGTTCGCCGGTTCCGAGTGGTTTGACTGGCAGGGGAACTGGCGACCGCTGCCGCGGCGGGCTCCGGGACCGGCGCCCCGTTGATGGCCGCGGACGAATTGTGCCTTGCCCGACCGGCTTCGCCCGCCACCCTTCGCGGCCATGGAATCACCTGACCAGCTCCGTGAATTGTTCCGCATGCAGAAGGCCCTCAACGCGCGCATCGGTGTCCACACCGACACGCTGGACGAGGCCGAGAAGACCAAGTGGGTGTTGAACTATTGTCGCGCCATGTCGCAGGAGATGGCCGAACTGACGGACAGCGTGCCGTGGAAGTGGTGGGCGAAGTATCAGAAATTCGACGAGCAGAATGCCCGGGTCGAAGTGGTCGACCTGTTCCATTTCCTGATCTCCATCGCGCAGGTCCTGGGCATGAGCGCCGACGACGTGTTCCAAGCCTACGTGAAGAAGAACGAGGTGAACTTCAAGCGGCAGGAGACCGGCTACGCCACCAAGGATCACGACGATTCGAAGCACATTTGAACCCGGCACGTTCCGTGGCATCCATTCCGGGAGTGAACCGCGGATCTCGCAGCATACTCTGGTCGGCCTGGGTTACCGGGCTGGCGTTGGCTTGGGTGTCGTGGATCGTCGCCCTGGCGGAAACCACTGCGCCGTTCGCCGATTGGGAACGACAGTTGGCGGCGAATGCGACCAACCGGACGGCGTTGGTCCAGCTCGCCAAGGCGCACCACAACGAGGCGACCCGCGGCGGTGACGACGCGCCCGTCCACACGGCCAAGGCGCGGGATTACCTCGGCCGGTTGCTGCGCCTGGATCCGCAGCACGCCTTCGGGCGTGCCCTGCTTGGCAGCACGACCATCCTGACCGCCCGCGAGGCCTTCTGGCCCGGCACCAAACTCAAGCGGGTCCGCGAGGGGCTGACCGTGCTGGATGCCGCCCTGGCGGACTTCCCCGATGACCCCGACGCGCGCTTCACCCGGGCCGTCAACAACCTGTTCCTGCCCGACCTGTTTGAGCGGCGAAAGGTGGTCGAAGCCGACTTCCAGTGGCTTCAGGCGCGGGCGGATCGCGGCGAATTTGACCCCGAGTTCCGGCAATACGTCTTCCTCTACCACGGGCGGGCGTGGGCCAAGTGGGTGGCGCCGGAGCGCGCGAAAGATCTCTGGCAACGCGGGCTGAACATTGACCCGCAATCAAAAGTCGCGGACGAATTGCGCCGCGAACTCGCCGGCCTGAAGCCGGAGCCCACCACCCCGTGAACGCCAATTTCCCTCCCATTCTCGTTTCCCAGACGGACCTGATCGTCCCGGCTCCCCACGCGGACGACGTGGACGCCGTGCTGATTCCGGCCGACCAGTTGCAGGACCGCATCGGGCAGCTGGCCCGCCAGATCACCGTGGACTACGCCGGCCGCGACACCGTGATCGTGGCCCTGCTGAGCGGCACCGTGATGTTCCTCGCGGACCTGATGCGCCGGCTCGAATTCCCGATGCGGCTCGATTTCATGGGCGTGTCGAGCTACGGCAGCGGCACGGAGTCGGGCCAGTTGGTCTACACCAAGGAGCTCAAGCTCAGCATCCGCGGCCGGCATGTGCTCGTCGTGGACGACATTCTCGACACGGGCAAGACTCTGCGTTCGGTCACGGCAAAGCTGGCCGAACTCGGGCCCGCGAGCCTCAAGACCTGCGTGCTGCTCGACAAACCGGAACGCCGGTCCGGCCAGTTCGAGGTGGACTACGTCGGCTTCTCGATCCCCAACCTGTTCGTGGTGGGCTACGGCCTGGATTACGACGAACGCTACCGCAACCTGCCTTTCGTCGGGGTGCTCAAGCCCCACGTCTATTCCGATCCCACGTGAGCATTCCGGTCCACCTTTGGTCCTACTTCCGCGACCTCGCCGGCACGGCCCGGCTGGAGCTGGAACTGCCGCCCGGCGCGACCGTCGCCGGGCTGCTCGACGCCGTTTACGCGCTTCATCCCAAGCTGGCGGGGCTGCGCAACTCGACGCTCATCGCCGTGGGCGTGGACTACCAGCGGCCCGACTACGTGCTGCAAGCCGGCGATGAAGTCTCGTTGTTCCCGCCCGTTCAGGGCGGTTGACCCCCAACACCGGAATGAACCGCTCGCTCACCCTCGGGCCGGAGCCCATTGATGAACCCGCGCTGGTCGCCGCGCGCCGTCTGGGCGACGGGATGGGGGCCGCGATTTGCTTCAGCGGCGTGGTCCGCGGCCACGAGGCTGACGCCCCCATTGCGGCCATCGATTACGAGGCGTTTGTGCCCATGGCGGAACACCAGTTCCACCGGCTGTTCGACCAGCTCGCCGAGCGCTGGCCGACGGTGGAATCGGTCCGGCTCGTCCATCGCCTCGGGGTGGTGCGGGTCAATGAGGCCAGCCTGTGGGTGGAGGTCGTCGCCCCCCACCGCGGCGAAGCGTTCGCGGCCTGCCAGTGGCTCATCTACGAGATGAAACGGGTCGTCCCGATTTGGAAGAAGCCGATGAGCGAATAGGGACACGGACTCCCGCGCACGTCAGGAGGGACAAGGCTTCTCCCGCTGAAATCGTTGCCCCGTAAGCCGGGCGGTTCAGCGCGGTCCAATGAACCATGAAACGGCTCGGACGCTGGGTTTGGGCAATCGCGTGGACTCTGTGGCTCGTGTTGCCCTTCGCGGCACGCCAGTCGAGCCGGGAGGCCGGCCGATTTGCCCGTTCGGAGGCCGGAGAAGGGGCGTTTGCATTTTGCGGCAACGGCATCTCCGAGCCGCTGGCCCTGGTCCTGAATTACGCCTTTCCGGGGATGATTTTGGCCGGAGCCGCACTGGTCGGTCTGTCCGGCCGCCGCGCCGTTTCAGTTCGGCACGCCAACGCATACTGCCTTGGGGCCATCGTCTCGATGGCCGCGTTCTGGATTTTCTCCACGGGGATGTTACGCACCCATTTCGGCGACGCTTCGCGCGGGGTCTGGTGGTTGCCGTAGCGTAGCGCCCATTGAATGGCGCGCCCGCATCACGCTCAAAGCCTCACCGGTTTCCCCGTCTTGGCCGACTTGTCGGCGGCGAAGAGCACCTCGTGGGTCTTGAGCGAGTCCTTGAAGCTGGTGAGCGGCATCTCCTTGCCGGCCGCGAGGGCGGTGAAGAAGGCGTCGAACTGGGTCTGGTAGGGGTGGTCGCTCACGTCGCCGGAATCGAGCATCTTCATGGCGAGTTCGCTCCACTTGGCCTTGTTCGTATGCAGCTTCTGGGAGTG
>JBEISV010000532.1:0-3209 GCA_040375265.1 Verrucomicrobiales bacterium | reverse complement strand
CACCCCGTCCGACAACACCCGGTGCTCCAGCTTGCCCGAGGCGTCCCGGGTCGCGAACAGCGTTCCTTCGACGGACACCCGCAGACCGTCCCAGCGCCCGAGCCGTTGTTCCCAGGCCCGTGCCAGCCGGGCCGGCGGCAATGCTGTCTGGCCCAGCACCGTGAGGTTGGAGGAACTGACGGCCGGCGTGAAAAATCCAGCGTGAGCGATCCCGACCGCACGCACCCGCGAACCCAGGGCAAGGGTTGGGGGCAGCCCACCGGGCGACGGACCGTCCACCCAGACCGCGGTCTGCCCGTCGTCCAGGAACAGGCCGTGCGCAATGCGATCCACCCAAGTCGCCACGCCTTCGACCGACACGGCCGGATTTTCCCCGGCCGCCGCTACCGAGAGCGAGCGCACCGCCGAGAGGTTGGTCAGGACGGCGCCGGTTGCGCCCGGCGGTTCGGCCGCGACGACGGCGGTCCCCCAGCCGAATCCGCCGCCCAGGAGGAGCAGGAGAAGCCAGCCACGCCATGGAACCTTTCGGGCGCGGACGGACGGATTGAGAAAGCAAACAGCCACGGGATGGGGTGGGAAGCCCTGCGAGGGAACAATGCGGCTCCCGAATCCGTCAACGGCTACCTCGGGGCGGTCGCCCTCCTGCCGAGGACAGTCCCTCACCTTAATCGAAGAGGAAGTCACGGGATGGTCGCGGCAGGCTTCCGGCAACACGCATTCATCGGCGGAATTTCCGGCGCCCCGAAAACCAGGTGAAGGGGCGGGTGTCCGTGTTTTCGAAGGCCTTAGACAGCACGTTCCAGCCGTCGGGAGTTGCCTTGCCACCTTCAACCGATCAGGGACATGTAACTCGGAAAAAGCGGTTCACATTCCCATTCGCTGCCAGCTCGAACACGGTGACTCCGCCTCCGCCGGTAGTGGCAATTTCCAGGTTCCAAGGGCCTTCGGGGGTGTCTCCGGACCAGACGGAATAGGGTTTGGAGACGATGGTGGAGTAGCGGAGCCGCACGATCGGCTCGACTCCGGGATCCTGAACCAGTGTCGCCTCGACAACAGGTATCCAATCGAGATTGAAGCCGTAGCTTTCGGTTGAAGCCAGGGCGCTGCTCACGCGGATCCGGTAAGGACGGTCGGGCAAGGTCCGCACGACGACGGAGTCCTGTTCGGGGCCGAGTGAACCGACGAGCCTGAGGTTGGTCATTTGGTCGCCTTCGAAGACGGCGATCGGGACCTGTTGGCCCGCCGAGCGGGTGAGCCGGTATTCGCCGGGCGCGGGCGACCAAGCGTGCCAGATGCTCCCGGCGGAACTGCCGAACGGCTCGGGTTCTCCTGCCTGCAACGTCGCAGAGGTCAGTTCGCCGGTTCCGAAATCATCGCGCAGGTTTTCGGCCCGCTCGAACGTATCGCCTAACGGGCGCACCATGATTACCCGTTGCAGCACGCTCGCGATCCCATCGCCTCGGGTGTAGTGAACCCGTAGCAACTGAGCGCCGGCCTTTCGCGGCAAGAGGGTGAAATTCACGGGAGGAGGCCCGCCGTAGGGCTCGGCGCGACCTTCGTATTCGATGCGATTGATGACCAGGCCAGCGTCCCAGCTCGCGCCGAGCTCCAACTGTTCGCTCCCACCGGCCTCGATATTCACCGGCAGGCCTTTCCAGCGAAAGGGATGGATGGCGGAGATGTTCAATGCAAACAGGCCATCACCATCCGCCGAGATGAAATAGGGGCCCGCGGCCAGGGCTTCGAACTGCACAAAGAGGGATGCCGCGGTGCCATGAACCATGGCCAGCGGCTCCGTCGCCGGGCCGGGCAGGCCCGGAAACACCGCCAGCCTGCCTGCCAGCGAGACCGAGTTGGCACCACGCAGATCCAAGTCCACGGTGGTATCACCGGGAACTTGGAACCACCACCACCTGGGCCTGGCCCCAACATCATGCACCGCTGCCGGCTCGTCCGACGTGGCCGTGCCCAGCAGTCCATTGACGATCCCGGAACTCCCCTGCAACTGGGACGCAAAGGCCGGCGCATCGTTAGCCGGCCGGGAGGCCAGGAATAGCCGCGGGGAAGTCACGCGGAGACCCGCCCCGTTGGTGGCGGAAAGCTGATAGGTTGCCCCTTCTGGCGCCACCGCCAGCCGGAAAATGGGCAAACCGGCTTCAACCCGGTCTGGCTCCGCTCCGTTCAGGCGAAATCCCGAAAACGTCTCACCTGGGAGCAGATTGGTTGTCCCGACTTCGACGACATCCGCCGGCAACACGAAGGCGGGCTCCCTCCCTGTAGAGGTGCGAATGGAGTCGTCGCGCAGCGCCCCCGGCGGCAAGGCGAGGGCAAGCACCTCCTGCCGGAAGTCGATCCGGTTGGTGGCGAACCTCGGCGAGCCCGCGACCACCATTTGCAAGAGATAGGTCCGGCCCGCCTCGGCCGGGAATTGGAGGGTGTTGAAGCCCGAACCAAGCGGGGCGGTGGTCAGCGGATCGCCATCGTAAGCCGCCCACAACCCGTGGCTTTGGCTGGTGACGGAAAAATTGACGCTGAACGCCGGAGTCCACTTCCACCAGATCGTCGCCGGGGTGCCAAACCACTCGTTCCGGCGCGGCAGGAATTCACCGGGTTCGACCGACCCGATGCCCAGGCTCCGCTGCTCGACCAGGGCGGAAAAGGCGCCCGGCAACTCCGCCGCTTCGGCCAGATCATCATGGGGTGGTCGCAGGTAAACAGGCGTGGCCAACGAAGTGGCCGCAGGCGTCGCGGCCCGTATTTCCAGCAGTCCGCCCGACAGGTTGGTCACGGTGGCCTGCCACGCAAAAGACCCCGAGGCGGCAAGACGGGTCCAAGGGCCAAACGGATCGACGCTGAATCGGGCGCGCCGCTCCGAGAATTCCACGCCATCGAGAGGAACCGAGGGGTCGGTGGATACCGCTTCCAGCGTGACCACCTCGCCGATTTTCAGGGGCCGGTCGGGCTGGGCGCGGACAAAGAACTTATGCAACGAGACGGCCGGGATCGCAGGGGTGCGGTTGGTGGCATCGAACACGAGGCTGTAGGTCACGCCCGCGACCACCTCCCAACGCAGCTCGTTCGTTTCACCGACCAGGGTAGTGGAAGCCACCCGGCCCAACGTCGGCAGTGATTCGTTGGTATAAACCGCGACCCGCAGCGGCTGGGTGATATCCAGGCTGCGGCTCAGCCGGATGAGTCCGCTCTGGTTG
>JBEISV010000531.1:0-3212 GCA_040375265.1 Verrucomicrobiales bacterium | reverse complement strand
GGCGCCAATTTTCGCCGCGGAATTGTCAACAAGCCCGGCTTGCCTGGCAGGGGTGCCCGGTTAGGGTGCGGACGCCTTGGCGGAGTTCCACCCGCGCAAGGCAGTCGCACTCATGCCGGAGAAACCCACTTCCCTGATCCGACGCACTGCCAGGGCCTTTACCCTGATCGAACTGCTGGTCGTCATCGCCATCATCGCCATCCTGGCCGGGATGCTCCTGCCGTCGCTGTCCAAGGCGAAGGCCAAGGCGCAGTCGATCCAGTGCCTGAATAATCTCCGCCAGTGGGGTTTGGCGCTCCATGTCTATTCGTCGGAGAACCTGGATGCGATTCCCCGCGACGGCACCGATGACGGCGGCCAATACGGCGCCTTCACCGGCAAGACGACCGGCCCGGGCAGCCCGAACGACCCGTTTGCCTGGTTCAATTTGCTCCCGCCGAGCGCCGGCGAACGGCCGCTGTCGAATTACTGGGCCGACGCGCAGGGCAAGGTGGCCAAGGACGTCCTCCCGTTCCCCGGGGGCAAGGGCAAGTTCTGGCACTGCAATTCCGCCAAGATCAAGGATGCCGAAATCCCGGCGATGCCCGCCCGCGGCAGCTTCGGGTTCTTCAGCTACGTGATGAATATCGACCTCAAGCTGCGCACCTCGGTGCGCAACGGGGTGGCGGGCAACGACTTCTCCTATCCGGGCATGCCCAAGCTCGGGGGAATCCAGGTCCCCTCGTCCACCGTGATGCTCCTCGACGGCGTCTTCAATCCGGTGACCGAAGCCTACGGTGATCCGTCCCCGTCCATCGGCGCCATGCCCGCCGCCCGGCATAACCGTTTTGCCGCGCGCCACGGCGGTCCCGGCGCGGGCGGCGGCGGCAACATCATGTTCATTGACGGCCATGCGGCGTTCTTCAAGCGCAGCGCCGTCACGAACGGCGGCACTGGCCGCGAGGAGAAATTCTCCGCGGACCTGATCTGGAATCCGAACCGCGAGATTAACTGATTCCCGATTCCCGGGCCGTTCACCCGACTTTCCCGTGTCCTGTCCCCCCCCTGTTGAAACCGTTAGCCCTCCAAGGATGAAACCCATTGTCTCCCTGCTGGCGACCGCCCTGCTCCTGGGCTGGACCGCCTTTGCCGACACCATCGCCGAATGGAACTTCAACAACACCGCCGCCCAGACCACGCCGAGTGCCGGCGCGGGCACGCTCGGGCCCATTGGCGGCATCACCGTCTCCGCGGCCGCCAGCGGCGTGGGTTCCTCCGACCCGGAAACGGCCGGCGGCGCCGACAACGCCTACCAGACTACGGGTTATCCCGCCGCGGCCGTCGGTGACCGGACCGCCGGTATCGAGGTGGCGGCCAGCACGGTCGGCTACAAGAACGTGACGGTCCGCTTTGATTACCGCGGCTCGAACACGTCCAGCCGCAAGCTCGCCGTGCTGTATTCGCTGGATGGCGCAACCTTCCTCGAAGGAGCCGTGGTGAATATCCTGACCGGCGGGGCCTTCACCAACGGCATCACGTTGGACCTGACCGCCGTGGCGGGCGCGAACGAGAATCCGAACTTCAAGATCCGCATCGTCTCGACCTTTGACGGCGCGGCTTACGCGGCGATTTCCGGCAACTACGGCACCGCCGGCACCGCCCGGTTCGACATGGTGACCGTGGCCGGCGAGCCCTCCAGCAGCGAGCCGCGGCCGCCGGTGATCTTCACCCAGCCGGTGGACCGAACGGCGTTCGTCGGCTCGACCGCGACCTTCAGCGTCGTGGCCGGGGGCAGCGCGCCGCTCGCGTATTTCTGGGAGAAGGACAAGCAGGACGGCTTCGGCACCTGGGAGCTCGTCGAGGGTGGCACGGGCGCGACGCTGTCGTTGCCCAACGTGCAGTTTGCCCAAGCCGGCGCCTACCGGGTCACCGTGAGCAACGCGCTGAACGTCGTGCGCAGCGTGTCCGCCCAACTGACCGTGCAGGAAGATCCCGCCAACGTCGTCAGCACCATCGCCCAACTCCGCGCGAAGGTGGATCCGGCGACCCTCGTGCCCACCAATACCACGACGGTCTACAAGGCCGAGGGCATCGTCACGACGCACATCAACATCACGACCGCGGGCAACCACTTCTTCTACATCCAGGACGCCACCGGCGCGATCGGGGTGTTTGTTTCCGGCGCGACCGGTGAGGTGCCGCCGGCCGGCGCCAAGGTGCGCGTCACGGGACCGCTCGCCCATTTCAACGGACTGCTCGAACTTGGCCTCGCCGGCGCGAATACCGCCCACAAGGTGGAGATCCTCTCGACCGGCAATCCGCTGCCCACACCCACGCCACTGAACTACGCCTGGCCCACGGGCGTCTCCGCCGCGGACGACGTCAACGTGCTCGATGCCGAGGCGAACGAGGCCAAGCTCGTCATCGCCAGCAACGTGGTGATCGACCCGAGCTCGGGACCGACCTTCACCAGCGGCTCCAATGTCATCATCTCGGACGCCGCCGACCCGACGAAGACGTTTACCCTGCGCATCGATTCCCGCGTGATCGACATCATCGGCCAGCAGAAGCCCACCGGTCCGGCGACGATCGTCGGCGTGCTCGGCCAATTTGACGGCTCCGATCCCCGCGCCGGTGGCTACCAGTTGTTGCCCACGCGGTTTGCGGACATCGAGAGCGCCTTCAAGGCCGCCACCATCCGCTTCACCAACACCCTCTCCAACCTGGTCCGCCCCGGCGACCAGCTTACCAACACCTTCGCGGAACACGCGTTGCGTCCCGGCGAATCCATTTACATCGGCTTTGAGATCACCGACCCGGAGAACCGCCCGGTGACGGTGACGCTCGGCAACGCGATTCCCGCGGGGGCGGAGTGGAGCTTCGGCAGCCTGAGCGGCACCAAGGTCAACGGGGCCTTCCGCTACACGGCCACGGCCGCCGCCGCCGGTCAGGCCTTCGACGTGGCGGTGACCGCGGACAACGGCGCGACCAGCTTCACCCAGACGATCCGGCTCTACGTCCCGACCGTGGCGGAGCAGCAGGTCGTCATCACCGAATTCTACGCCAACCCGGCCTCGACCAATGCCGTCGCCTGGTTCAATCCGCTGAACCGTGCCGAGCTCCTGCCCGGCGGCAACGACGCCAGCCCGGCCAACCGCGACGAGTTCGTCGAGCTCGTGAACCTCTCCGGCGAGTCCATCGACCTGACCGGCTGGATGATCTCGGATGCGCTG
>JBEISV010000365.1:0-4931 GCA_040375265.1 Verrucomicrobiales bacterium | reverse complement strand
GGTCGTCGGCCAACGCGCAAGGAACGCGAGCTGCGCCGCCCGATCGGGGATATCCTCCAGCGTGAGGTCGTTGAGGAAACGCAGCGGATACGCCGCGTCCAGCGTTAGCACCGTCACGGCTTGGTCCTCGACCTGGAAGAATCCCCGCCACGCGCCGCAGCCGATTTCCCAGCGGGCGCCGTGGCCTCGGCGGCGGATTCGCCGGGAGCGGTGCGGCGATGGGTCACGCGAAAGCAGTTCCGCCATCCGCGGCCGGAAGTCGATGCCCCAGCCGGCCAGGAGCCATTCGGCCTGCTCCGTCGCCAGCGCGGAGAACTGGACCGTGAACTGCGTCGGCGCCTGCAACGCGGCGTCCACTTCGTCGTGCCAGCCGGCTTTGGCGTCAGGGAAGGCGTCGTAGGCCGGGATGTAGGGTTTGATGTCGAAGACCGGCGTGCCGTCCACCAGGTCGCACGGGCCGAGGATGAGCCGCCGACGCTCGACGCCGAGCAGTTGCACCGGCGTCAGGCCGAGCGGATTCGGCCGGTGCGGCGACCGGGTGGCGAAAACGCCGCGTCTTTGGGCCGGACCGCGCGGCGGCAGGACCAGCGGCCGCCAGGTCGTGTTCCGGTGGAACCACCAGACGAGCCAGATGCGGGAGAATCCGGCGAGGTCGCGGAGGGCCAGCTCGTGGTTCTGCCCCGCGACGAGTTCGAGCACGCTGGTGTCGGATTCCGCCTCCAGGGGTTGGTGCCGCGCCTGAAATTTCACCTGCTTGGGCGAGCGGATGAATCCAATCGGATGCAGGGCGAGCGACGGCGTCATGCCGCGAGGATTCCAGAATTGCTCCGCCGGTGGCGAACAGTTCCCGCCGGGGCGGCGCGGTCCGCCGGAAAAGAAAACGGGCGTGGACTTGCGCCCACGCCCGCAGTCAACCCCACGAAAGGATTCGTCGGTGGCAGCGTCGTTCAGGGACTGACGCTGGTGATCGAGATCTTGGTCGCTTCCTTGGTCGACCAGACATAGCGGGCTTCGGCCCAGTCGCCGACCTTGATGTCGGTGAAGCCACCGCTGGAGGTGAGGAAGGAATACTTGGTCGCCGAGGTCACCTTGAGGGCGCCGCTGCCGTAGTAGGACGCACCGATGGAGATCGTGCCCGCGGAGTAATCAATCGCGGTGACGTAGCCCGTCACCACGGATTCGACGACCTTGGGCGTGCTGCCGCCGCCACCGCCGCCGCTCTTCGATCCGCCGGCCGCTTGCGCGCCTTGCGGCAGGGCGACGGCCAGGGCCGCGAGGAGAGTAAGAGTCGAGGCCAGCTGGGAAACGCGACGGAAAGAATTGGTCTGCATGGAATGTAGTGACGTGATTTTGAAGTTCGGCGCCGCGCTCGCGGCTGTCCCGATTGCATGTTGCATAGACTGGAGGCACGGGGCGGGTGGAAGGTTCCCGGAAATTCTGAAAAATGTTCCCACGGGAAACCCCAACAAGGGTGCGGACTGCAATCCGCGGCCGACCTGGCGACGGATTGCCGCGGCCACCGCGCATCCCCCCGGCCGACGCGCCATCGTTCATTTCGGGCGCATGAGGCCGAAGTCGATGCGGGTCAGCCCCGGTTGGCAGCGGAAGCGGAAATTGGATCGGCAAGCGGCACTGGTGAACTCGATCTCCACCGGGCCATTGGTGCCTCCTTCCTTCAGGACGGCGTAGGTGAAACCCGGCTCCGGTATCACGGAAAGTATCGTGGTGACGATCCTGGCCTGGTCGTCGATCACTGCCTTCTCGACGCGCAGCGAAACCGTCCCGGAAAACTGGGCTCCACCGGGGGCATAGCCAACGCGTTCGGTGAATTGGGGCGCGTCGCCCTCGGTCGTCCGGTCTGCCCGGGCGCGGGTGGCGACCAACATCAGCGGAGCAACGGCAAGCAAGGAACCCATGGTGGCGAAGAATGAGCGGCGGGGGAAAACGGGCGATTTCATGGCGGATTGGGTTTCACCGGCGCCGACGGGCTCCCGGATCGTCGGGTTGGGCGAGCCCCGCAACCGTCGCCCTGCCCCGCGGCCTTCATGATTTTGGCTGGCGAGGGCTGAACTCCCGGACAGTTCGCGGAAAACTCCGGAGTGGGTGCCAAAAAAAGCGGCGCGGACCGGAATCCGCGCCTGCAACCGCCGTGGCGATGGGTGGCACAAGTCAACGGAAGTTGGCCTGGAGCGCTATGTTCTTGGTGATGGTCACGGTGACAGTGCGGCTCGCGCTGGTCACGTCGCCGGTCCAGCCTTTCCAGACCGAAGTTGCATCAGGCGTGGCCGTGAGCGTGACCACGGTGCCCGGGGCGTAAGCCTTGGCGGAAGGGCTCAGGGACACGATCCCCTTGCCGGTGGTTTTGACATCCAACTTGTAGGTTGTTGGGGCAGTTGGAGGAGGTGTCACGACTACCGGACCAACACTGAGTTGAAAGGCCATTTCGTAGCTGGCGCTTCCCGCCGTCCAAGTAACTCCGCCGTCTTGGGAATCTCCAATCCACAGGGGATAAGTTTGGGTTTGCACCGGAAGCGGCAACGGAATTTCAGCGGTTGGCAAAAACGCGTAGTGGCCGTTGGGTGCGGTGCCAGTGAAAGTCGTATCCACAGCCGTCGAATAGCTCCACCACCAATCGTTGCGGTTATTGGCGTTGTGGACCGACACAAAATAGCGGGTGTTGGCGGCGAGACTGACACCCGTGAAGCTGAGGTCATGGACGTATTCGCCGTTGGCAAAACCCAAGGCGGCACGTCCTGTCTTGGCGCTCTTCACGCTCGTGGGCGTGTAAGTGCCGATGAGGTTTCCCACGGCGGGAAACGATGGCCAGATGCCTCCGTAGATCGGTGATGGCCCGCTCTCGTAGAACTTGATCGTGAAGGCGTCGGGCCCATCCGCCTTGCCAGTGACACCGTAGGCACCCCACACCCGAATGCCGGTGACGGCAGTGCTGGATCGAAGCGTGAATCCCGAGGCAAATCGCCAGTTGTCCACATGGGCGCCCCTCCAATTGGTGTCGAGGGACGGCGCGCCGGAATCCGCCACCACTGGTGCCGTCAAGGGTATTTCCATCCGTGGATACGAAATCGGATTCCGCGTGGTGGCATGATGCACGCTCATGAAACCATCCGCGTCCGTCGCTGTGATCCAGAACGAGGCCTTGTTAAGTCCCGTTGACCCGATGGTGGCGGTGCCGGGAATTCCGGAGACGGTGTTGCCGCTGAGTGCCAACCCTTCGGGCAGTCCGACCGCGCCGTAGGTGATCGGTTCGATTCCGGTGGCGGCGAGAACGGCGGCGTAGGGAACGCCCACTTGGGCATCCGGCACGACGTAAAAATCCAGGGAGGCCGAACCGGATTCCGGAGCCGAAACGTAGCGGTAGAACCCGAGAGGTGGAGCCCAGACGATGGGCGTGAATGCCGGAAGCCCCGCAGAGGGGAGCACCGTCACACGGGCTGCGGCTCCGACTGAATTCCCAGCGCTGTCCGTGCCGACGACACTGAATCCGATGCCCGTGGTGCTGTTGGCAGAGGGAAAAGCACGGACCTTTTCGCTGCCTGAGTTTGCCGGGAGCGGCGAGCGCGCGCTGGTGCCATTCGGGACAGAACCCGGGAAGACCCAATCCGCGTAGTCGCCCCAGTTGCGTGATAATTCCTGAACATCCTCGGTGGCGGTCCAGCTGAAGACCACGGGATCCCCGGCGTTAACCGTGATGGGACCGCTGACGCTGGTATCAATCCCGTTGACCGTGAGCGTGACGCCCGCGTGAGTGGCCGCTCCTGCCAACCACCCGCACAGGGTGGCACCGAGGAAGACAGCCCGCAATCCATGCCAGGCCACGCCACCGAGGCGAGCGAGGGTGTTTTGAGTTCGTTGTGTCATAAGTTGAGTTGTGGCTCAGGAGATAAGAGCGGAGGCGACGGGGATCATTGGGCCGGATTCAACACCCAGATCACGGCGTGGCGCGTGCCGTCAGCCTTGGTCATCACTCCGGCGACGTTGCCGTCGGCATCGACTGCGTAGGCGATAGAGCCGACGAAGCCAGCGGGCAGGAAGGCGCTAAGGTCGCAGGGATTGAAGGCGGCGTCCCAGACGATGGCGCGATTGTAGGCGGGGGTGCCGATTTTCGTGAGATCGGTGGCATAACCGGCGACAAAGGAGCCGGAAACGGACGTGGCGTAGCTGTGCTCGAAGACGGCGCCGTCGAAGCTGGAGGAACCGGCGTGAATGTTCAGGCCGCTGGCGGCGGTGCCATTCCAGACGTGGGCGTAGTTGAAGCGCTTGTCCTTTTTGCCGCCCACTGCTTCCACGCGAACACGGATGTCGAAGCCAGCGTAGCCGACCTGGCGGACGCCATCGGTGGCGTTAGCGTAGGAGACGACGGCGTTCTTCGGATGAAGCGAGGTGGCCGTCTTAGTGCCACGCCAGAGGGTGGCATTCGGCAGGGCTTTCAAAACGATGCCGACCTGCTGGCCGCCGGCGACGCCGTAGAGATTGGCATCGAGGCCGATATCGGTGACCGCGCCGGTGGCGACGTCCCAGATGAGGGCATGGGTGCTGCCGAGGGTGGTGCCGTCGCGGTTGAGGCCGATGGCGGAGCCGACGATCTGGAGACCGTCGGTGGCATTGGCCTGCCCGCCGGCATTCACGAAAGGAATGGGGAGCACGGCGGCGCTGGCGGCGGTGTCGCTCCAGGCGATGGGGATGTTGCGATTGCCCGTGGTGGCGCTGGCGGCGGAACCAACCTGAAGATTTCCGGCGAAGCCACTCACGGTGGAGCGGCCGGGGCCAACGATGGCGTCGGGATGGAGATCGACGGCACTATCACCAGTCCAGAGGGTGGCGCGGCCGACGAAGGCGTTGGCCACCGAACTGGCGTAGCCAGCGGCCAGTCCAGCGCTCGCGGAACTGGCGGCGCCGGAGCCATTAGGCGT
>JBEISV010000173.1:0-8751 GCA_040375265.1 Verrucomicrobiales bacterium | reverse complement strand
TCGCTCTTCCAGCCCGAGGTGTCGCAGTTCGAGGTCGCGCCCTGGCCGGAACGCATCTTCAACGGCAAGTATCCGGCCAACATGCCCGTGGAAAAGCGTCAGGGCATTCCCGCACCTTACGCCACCGAACTTCAGGTGGTCATGAATGCCCTGAACGACCTGAAGCAACCCGACGTGGACTGGCACGGCGCGACCGAAGGCGTCGGCGTGCTCGTGAGCGATTCGCTGATGTTCCAGCGCGGCGACCCGACGCCGAGCGACGGCAACCTGAGCCATGTTTACGGCCTTGCGCTGCCGTTCCTCAAACGCGGCGTGCCGATCCAGCCGGTGCAGTTGGAGAACCTGACCGTGCCGCACGCCCTCGACCGCTTCCGCGTGCTCCTCCTGAGCTACCACGGCCAGAAGCCGCTGACGCCCGACGTGCATCCGCCGCTCGCCGCCTGGGTCCGCGCCGGCGGCACGCTGGTGGTCTGCGACGACGACTCCGATCCCTACAATCGCGTCCGTGACTGGTGGAATTCCGACGGTCGCCAGCTCGCGACGCCGCGGGAGCATCTCTTTACCGAACTGGGCCTCAACGGCACCGCCACGGAAGCCAAGGTCGGCTCCGGCCGCGTGCTGTGGCTGAAGCGCGATCCCGTCGGCTTCGCCAAGGCGGCCGACGGGGACAATGAGCTGTTCGCCGCCGTGAAGGCGGTCGCACCCACTTCGGTTAAGTGGCAGGAAAGCAACACGCTGCTGCTGCGGCGTGGCCCCTACGTTGTCGCCGCGGGCTTGGACGAATCTGTCGCCGGCGAGGAGCGCACGCTGAAGGGCCGGTTCGTGAACCTCTTCGATCCGGAGTTGAAGGTGCAGTCGTCCGTCACGCTGGCGCCCGGCTCACGACATTTCCTCCTCGATCTCGAACGCGCCGAACGGAAGGCGCCGCGCGTGCTGACCTCCGCCTGCAAGACGCTGCCGGCCAAAGCGGCCGAGGGCTCCGTAGCGTTCACGGTCGAGGGCGTGCCGAACACGGAAGCCGTCGTGTTGCTCCATGTGCCGTCCGTCCCCAAGACCGTGACCTTGGCCGGGGCGCCGGTGACCACCTTCACGCACTCCGCCACGGACGGGTTGCTCTGGGTGCGTTTTGCCAATAGCGCGACGCCCCGCGAGCTGGCGGTTCGGTTTTAGGCCGGATAGCCAGCGAGGCCGGGACGCCGGTTCAACCGGTGGTGCGCAGGCCGCTGGCGATGGCGTTGATCGTGAGCAACAGCTCCGGGAAGATGGCTTGGGCCGCCTTGTCTTCGCCCGAGCGGACTTGGGCCCGCCACCGCCCCAGCAGCGCGATCTGCTGGCGATGCAGGAGGCGCAGCGGCGCCGCCCTGAGAGCCAGCGTGCGGCTGAGCCGTGGTCGCCGCCCGCCAAACTCCGCCCCCCGCAGCCGGGCCAGGGCCTCGCCGGTCCGCACCCACTCCGACTCGATCCGGTCCCAGACCCGCTGGCGGATCGCCGGATCCTCCACCAGTTGGGCGTATTCGCGCATCACGTCGAGGTCGCTGCTGGCCAGCGATGTTTCCACGTTCGTGAGCAGGTAGTGGAGGAACGGGGACGACTGCACATGGGACCGCAGGATGGCGATTTCGGCGTCATCGAGCTGGGTGAACGCGGTGCCGACTCCGAACCAGCCAGTCAGGTAGAAGCGGGCCTGGGTCCACGAGAACACCCACGGGATCGCCCGCAGGTCCGCGAGGCTCGACTGCCCGGTGCGGCGGGACGGCCGGGAACCGATCCGGGTATTTTCGAGGGCATCCAGCGGCGTGGCCTGGCGGTGGAACTGGAGGAACCCGTCCGTTTCGAGCAATTGCCGGTAGGCCTGCCGGGAATCGGTCGCCAGTCGTTCCAGGAGCGGCACCAGTTCGGCGGGAAACGGGGCGGCTTCGCGGTGCAGGCACGCCGTGGCGGTCACGCCGGCCAGCAGCAATTCCAGGTGATACCGCGCGGTGTTCGGGTTGCCGTATTTCTGGGCGATCGTTTCACCCTGTTCCGTGAGCCGGATGGACCCGTCGAGCGAGCCCGGCGGCAGGGCCTCGAGGAACCGGTGGGTCGGGCCGGCGCCCCGGCTGATGGTCCCGCCGCGACCGTGGAAGAATTGGACCCGGACGCCCGCGAGGCGGCCAACTTCGCTGAGGCGCGCCTGGCCCCGTTGCAAGGCCCATTGGCTGGCGAGGATGCCGGCATCCTTGTTCGAGTCGGAATAGCCGACCATGACCTGCTGGCGGGGCTGGCCCGGACGCCCGGCGCGGGCGGCATGGAACTGGAGGCTGGCCCGCGTCACGGGGAATTCGAGGAAGGCGCGGAGGATTTCCGGCCCGCGCTCCAGGTCCTCGACCGTCTCCAGCAGCGGCACGACGGGCAGCAGGCAGACCATGCCTTCCGGGAACAGCCGCAGCAGGCCGGCCTCGCGGGCCAGCACGTAGACCGCCAGCAAGTCGGACACGCGCCGGGTCATGCTCACGATCAACGAGCCCACCCCGGCGGCGCCGTGCCGTTGCAGCTGGTCGGCCAGCACTCGGTAGGTGGCCAGCACGGCGTCCGCCTCTGGCCCCGCGCTCACGGAAGGATGCAGGAACGGGCGCGGCGAACGGATCTCCCGCTCCAGGAGCCGGAGCCGTTCCACCTCGCTCCAGTCCGCCCACTGGGAAGCGTCGAGGCCGGCGGCGCCGAGCAGCTGGCACAGGGCGCGTTCGTGGAAGGCCGAGTTTTGCCGGACATCCAGCCGGGCCAGGTGAAAGCCAAACGTGCTGAGCACCCGCCGCACGGGCCGGACATCATGATCGGCGAGCCGGCCCGCGCCGGCTTCGGCCAGTGACTGCTCAAGGACGGCGAGGTCGGCGTCCAGCTCCGCCGGGGCGGCATAGCGGCCGGGGGAGTCATGCACCTCCGCGGGTTTTCCGGGCGGTTGCTCCAACGGCAGCCGGGCGGCGAGCAGTTCGGCGGTTTGCCGCCACGGTTCGCCGGGATGCCGGTGGCGGATCGCCTCGGCGGGAGCACCCAGCTGGGCGGTGGATTGGTCGCGGAGGCGGAGCAGGCAGGCGGGGG
The DNA here is from genome assembly GCA_040375265.1 of Verrucomicrobiales bacterium. GTDB lineage: Bacteria > Verrucomicrobiota > Verrucomicrobiia > Limisphaerales > UBA9464 > CAIWAH01. The sequence continues at coordinate 5,673 of JBEISV010000173.1, read as the reverse complement.
CGGGTTGGACCCATTCGGACAAGGGCAACCGGTCCGCCAGCGCCATCAGCTCGCGATGGAGCACGACCAGCGAGTTGGCCCGGAGCTGTTCCAAGGTTTCCGAGGTCACGGCGGCGGTCACGCCCGGGTGGCCGTCCCGATCGCCGCCCACCCAGGTGCCGAAGCCCAGTCGTGGCCATGGAGAAGGCGCGCCGGGAAGGCTGGCCGCGGCCCAGGCGGCCTCCAGCCGGCGGTCGAGCTGCCCGACGACGCCCGGCAGGACTTCCCGGAGATAGTGCAGCAGGTTGCGCCGTTCGTCGGCGACGGACGGCTTCTCCAGCAGGATTTCGCCGGTGCGCCACAGGCGTTCCAGCAAAGCCAAGAGTTCCGCCTTGGCCGTCAGACCGCCGTTGGAACCGCGTCGGCTCTGGAGCAACAGCATCAGGGCGCGGTGCTGTTCCAGGACCGAAGTCCGTTTCGCTTCCGTGGGGTGCGCGGTGAACACGGGCTCAACCTCGACCTCGCCCAGCACGGTCGCCAAGGTCGCGAACGGCAGCCCGGCGCGCTTCAGGGCCGCCAACTGGTCGGCCCACAGCCCGCGTTCCGCCTCCGCGCCCTCCGCGGATTCGCGGAGCTGGCGCATGGATTCGGCGGCGTGTTCCTCGACGCTGTTGAGCAGCTGGAAAGCGAGGGCCAACGCGAGCCCGAGCCGCGCCGGCGGTTCCCCGGGCAACGACGCGGGAGCGCCCCCCGTCTCGCGCCAGGGGACCCAGGCCGCCAGCTCGTGTTCGCCGAGCCCGGCCAGCACTTCCGCCAGGCTGTCGGCCAGCCAACGGACGTCCTGGTCGATCTGGTCGAAACCCAGCCGGACGTAATCCGGCGGCGTGGAGGCGGAGTTCGTGTTCATGCGCGAAGGATGGGGCGGGCGGGGCAGGCGCGCGGGGAGGTTCTCTCGAAACGGACGCCCGTCAAATCAGTCCGGCGGTCCCGGCGCGGCTGGCCGCAGAATTCGCCGGCGTCACCAACCCCGGCGCAGGAGCCAATGGACAAGCCCGAGCAGCGCGAGGCTCACGAGGGACATGACCATCCAGTTGCCGACGAACATGGATACCAAGGTCAGCAGGATGCCACCGCCGAGAGGGACCGGGGCCTTTTGCCGCCAGCCGTAAATGGTGTAGGCGTCGCCCAACGCGCCCCAGAGCAGCGAGGCCCACAGGAAACTTTCGTCGAGCTGGAACATGCGGGACGGACGCTGCGGGCGCGGAGCGGATTCGGCTATTCCTTTTGAGCTTCGTGCAATCGGATGATCACCCGGCGAAAGGGGCGGGCCAGCCGCGGAGCGGCGTTAGAACGTAGCCCACAGCGTGAGCTGTGGGTGGGTCGGCGGAGGACGAGCAAGCCCCGGGATGGGCGACAGAGCTTCCTGATTTGAACCAACCGCCGATTCTGTCGCCCCGCTGGGGCTCCGCCGGTCGGGCCGGGCCCCCCGGGCTGACGCCCGGGGCTACTTTCTGCCGCGCCTCCGGCGCTCAAGCACGAAGCCGGGGATGACCACCCATCCGATGTCACCCAGTTGCCGAGCCTAGGCGAAGTAGGCGGCCAAAAGGACAAGTCCGACAATGAAGAGCGCTAGGATTACCCAGGCGTAGACCGGCGTGCGGAACTTAACGTGGGGTGTCTCGGCGATCATCCTTTGGTATTCGTCGGAGAACACGACCTTGCCTTTGCGCGAGACCAGCAGCCAGAGGATGTAGCCGTTGATGATCGTCCCAATCGGAAAGCCCACGATCATGAACACCACTGACAGGATCGCCCCGACCCGCCGTGCCGATGGCCGGAGTTGCCGGAGGCCAAAACCGTTCCACAGGAACAGGACGGACATACCACCCGCGGCGACCAATCCGACGACTGCGACGCTGATTGCCCGGCTGGAGTTGCTGGTCACGAAACCATACAGGCCGAACAATGAGATCAGTCCCATCAGGATTCCGCCCAGCATCTGCAATTCGCCCACGGACTTGATTGAAGCCTCGTGACCGATGTGCTCCCGCCGGACCTGTTCCGCCTGCGGGTTCACCGAGCTGACGCCTTCCTTCAGCATTTGCACCGCGAGCGGCTTGCAGCGCGCGCAGATCATGCGGCCGGCCAGCGGCACCGCATCCTCCATGCTGACGACCTGGCCGCATTGCGCGCAGACGGCCTGGCCCGCTCCCGGAATTGCCGTCGAACTGGGCGACAAAACAGGTGGCGGCGTCGGCGGTGGGGCCGTGTCCGGCCGGACTTTGGCCAATGCCTCCCAGGCGGCCATGCCGTCGGTCCAGACTAACGTGTCGCGACCCACCACGCCGGCGGTGATCAGGCGCTCGAAATCCTCCTCGGAGACCGGCCCCTTCTGCTCCCCGTCGAGGGCGTAGTGCCATTGCTTGGCGTTCATGGTGCGCGCGATTGCGCCCGGTTGCGCCGCCGGAATCAACGCTGTTCCCTGCCGCGAGCATGGGTTGAGGGCTCACGGAAAGCCGACCGTCCTGCCAGCGCCTGCGCCCGCGGGATCAAGTTGCTACGGAGCCGGAAAAGAATTCCAACGACGGCAACTGGCCCGGGCGATCCGGAACCCCCATTGTTCCCGCATGGAACGGGACACGCCCGACACCCCCTCGCTCGCCGCGGAACTGGAGCGGGTTGCCGCGCGTTTCCAGGATGGGCCGGTGCGTTTGGCGGAGCTGGCCGGCGTGTTCGGCGCGCAGGGCAGTTTTGCGTTCCTCGCCGTGCTGTCGCTGCCCTTCCTGTCGCCCGTGCCCCTGCTCGGACTCGCCACGCCGGCGGGCATGGTCGTCGTGGTCATCGGCCTCCAGATCGCCCTGGGCCGGCCGCCGCAACTGCCGCCGCGCCTGGCCGGCAAGGAATTGCCCGCGCGCTTCCTGCCACGGCTGCTCCACGGCGCCAGCCGGGTCCTCCGCTGGGTGGAACGCGTGCTCCGGCCCCGCGGCAAATGGATCTGCGCCCACCTCGCCCGGCCCCCAGTGACAGGCGCGCTGCTGGCGTTGGCCGGGGGACTCCTGCTGCTGCCGATCCCCGTCCCCATGAGCAATGCCCTGCCCGCGAGCGCGATCCTGCTGCTGTCGGTTGGGGCGATGCTCCGCGACGGCGCGGCGTTTGTGCTGGGTTGCCTGGCCTTGCTGGTTGCGGCCGCCTTCCTCGCCGCCGTGGTGTTCGGGGGCTGGGAACTGTTCGAGTGGTTCCGGACGCCGGGTTAATCGCCCGTTCAAGACGGGTTTCGGGCGACGGAATACCCGCTCCCAATGAAGTCAGGCACAACCCGGTTTCGAGGTTTCCCCCTTCGCGGAGCGAGGCGGTGACGGTAGCCGTGGACTTCAGTCTACGGAGCCTGCCGGCGTGGCGTTTCGTCGCGGAGCGACGATTGCACGGCAAGCCTGCTGGCCCACGCTTTTCAAGCGTCGCTCCGCGACGCGGCCCGTGGTTCCGCCTCGTTCGTGGACTGAAGTCCACGGCTACCGTCACAGGGTCGCTCCGCGACCGGGCGCAGAGGCCCCGGTCTGGGCCGCCACTGAAAGCGACGTAGACCTCCCCATGAGCTGAGGTGCACCCGACGGCGGGCTGACATCGGCGCGCCTGACCGGAGATTTTCCGGTCAACGCACTGGCGCCCGGGAAAGGGGCTTTGGTAAAGCAGCGGCACACAATTCCCCGGCGCCATGTCCAAGTTCCTGAATGCGATCGAAGCAATCACCAAAGAAACTTGGGCTAAGCCCAATATCGCCCGCGAGGTTACGGCGTATCTTAGGTCCGGAAGCGATCAGGATCTCGCCGCCATTCCGGTTATGGACAACTTCCCAGGATCGAGCATCGCCTTGGAATCGTTGCTCCAGCACCCGAAGGCGGATGACACCTTGATCCGGTTCTGGAAGCTCTGTGCTGCCCGAAATTGGTTGTCGGTGTTTGCCCGGTCAGTGAATGCATGGACCGCCGACGCCCCGGACGGAGACGCCCGCTTGCAGAGCCTGTTCGTGATTGCGCCCGACCTTGGCTTCAGCGGAGCAGGTCCGTTCCGGGCATTGGCGACTGAAACCAAGGCGGTTCGCGACGATGGAAAACTCACTCCGCTGGGAAAATGGATGCTCACGCTGGACGACGAGTTTGTGGCCGCCCTGATCCAAGGTCCAGGGTGGCGTGCCACACCACTAATTCGGGAACTGGCGGCAAAACACCCGGACCGGTTGCGTCGCCTGTTGGTGGGATTCGTAAAGGACCAGGCGGCGAAGAAGATTCCGGCTGGGCTTTGGAAGGAAATCGCACAATCCGATGAAGGCCGGTTTGTTCCAATCGTCGCGGAAGTCGCGCCGACCTTCTGTGATCCGCACGATCGTTTTATCATCGCGAGTGGGTTGGCGTATGCGGACCGGCGTTATTTCGCCGACGCGGAGAAAGAGGCGCTTCACCTGCTGGCCCACGATGATCTTTGGGCGCGGGCTTCGGAAGCGGGCATCTGGTTGGCCACTTTCGGTGGCGGCACGCAGTTGAAAGCGCTCGCAGACTACTTCGCCGCCCCCTTGGACGCCGACAAATGGCGGAACCAGCATCAGGGCGACTACAAAATCGAGGTTCTCAAAGCCGCCGCCAAACTCGGCCCCGCCGCCGTCCCGCTTTACGAAGCCTGCTTTCGCACCGACCAGGGCGCGTTGCAGTTGGCCGCGCTCGAGCACTGGATCGCCCTGCGTGATCCCGCCCAGGCGGAGGCGATTGCCGGGCATCTTCGCACCGCCTTTGCCGGGTCCGACACCCAGGCGGTCGGCCGCGCCGTGAGGTTGGCGGGCGACTTCGATCTGGCGCGGGTCGAGGCCGACGTCTGGCCCCTGCTCGCGCACAAGTCCCGCGGCGTGCGCGAGGCCGCCGCGGCCACGCTCGCGAAGCTTGGCGAGGCGCGCCTCCCGCGCGTCCGGGAGCTGTGGTCCGCGAAGAAGGCCGACACCCGCATCGCCGCCGTGAGCTGGCCCAAGGCGCTCGGCACGCCCGCCGCCCTCGCGGCGCTCCGGGACCGGCTCGACGACGAAGAGAATGACGACGTGCGCGACGCCATCCTGCTCGCGCTCGAACAGGCCGGCGGTGGCGCCGACGCCGATCCCGCGGAGCTGAAGCGTCGGATGAAGGCCACGCTCGCGAAGCTCGACGGCCCGCCCGTGAAATGGCTCGCGGTGAAGAAGCTGCCCGCCGCCAAGCTGAACTCCTGCAAGGCGCTCGACGCGGATTCGCTGCTTTACCTGCTGCACCGCCAGAGCCGCGTGAAGGACATCCGCGCCGACCTCGAGGCGCGTCCGCTCTACGGGCAGGTGGATCGCAACACCAGCGGCGACCTGGCCCTCGCCCTCTTCCACGCCTGGCAGGGCGCGGGCGCGGACGCGGATCACCGCTGGGTGCTGGCCTTCGCCGCGCTGCTGGGCGACGACCGCCTCGTGCCATTGCTCACGCGGCAGATTCGCGACTGGGCCGAGGCCGCCCGCGGCAAGCTCTCCGAATACGCCGTGCAGGCCCTCGCGCTGCTGGGCACCGACACCGCATTGCTGGCGGTGGACGCCCTCGCGATCCGCTACCGCAGCAAGTTCAAGAACATCGGCAAGGCCGCCACCGAAGCCTTCGCCGAGGCCGCCGCCGCGCGCGGGTTGACGCCCGAGGAACTGGG
>JBEISV010000436.1:0-4199 GCA_040375265.1 Verrucomicrobiales bacterium | reverse complement strand
TTTCGCAGATTCGCCGCGTGTCGTTCGCTTTGTTCGCTTGCGACCGGGACAAAGTATTCGGCGCCCCCGGCCGTGTAAAGAGTTTCGTGGAGTTTTTTTTAAAGGCTCGTCCGGCGGGGTGCATGGCACGTTGGGCGGCGGGAAAGTGGGAAGGGTTTATGGTTCGCGGTGTATCGGCTCCTTCGCTTGGCCCAGTGGCTTTGGGTTTCCCTCGCTCACTAGGTTTGGCGGAACTCTGGTATTGGGATTTTAGCATTAAGGGCCCGTTGGATGGTCGCCTCCTTCCAGTCAGGCTTTTGCGGGCTTCACCAAGATTTTATGTTAGCACGGCTTTTTTCGCCCTCATTTTAATTCACCGCCCTTCGGAGCTGAGATACGGCATGGTGTCCGCTTCGCCGCGCTGAATTGTCCGCGTTTTGCCGGCGCGAGTTTCCTTGATGAGCGTGGCGAACGGGTCGCCGTTGTAGCAGATTTCGCCGAAGTAGGCGAAGACCGCGGAATCCCGGTTCACGAACATCGGGGCCAGCTTCCCGGCGGTGGTCGTGTAGCTGAAGCCGCCGAAGATCTCCGAACGGCTCCCGCCCCGCGCGTCCAGCAGGGTTCCGCCCCGCTCCGTCTTGTAGCCAAGCACCCACAGGTCGCCGGCGTCGTTGGTCAGGTGGACCCCTTCGTTCTCGATGTTGAGCTGGCGAGCCCAGAGCCGCTGACGTTTCAGCTTCAATCCGTGGGTCACGACATCTTCGCAGAAGAGTTCGCCACCTTCCGCCTTGGACGTGGGGTTCAGGTCGCAGTCTGACACGCTGCGCAGGACCAACGTGCGGCGGGTATCGAGTTCGAGGCCGCCACCCACATGCGACAGGTGCTCCAGGAAGACGACCGGCGCCTCGCCGTCCGCCAACCGGAGATCAGGCTTCAGCCCGGCGCCGTAGTTGATCGCGCCGCCAAGCCCGACGATCCGCCGAACCCGGCCGCGGATCGTCACGGTGGACCGAAGGTTGTAACTGCCAGGCAGAGACACGGTCGTCGCCCCGGAGTCAAGGGCCCGTTGGATCGGCGCGGACGAATCCTTCTGCCCGGTGGGATCCGCGCCGAAAGTGTCCACGTTGGCCCACAGCGCCGGAGCGTCTTCCGGCGATTCGGGGGTTTCCTTGACCGGCAGCCGCAACGAGCGGGCCGGCGCGGGAAATGCCTGCGTCGGCGCCTGGGAAAAATACTCGGCCACGATCGGCCCCTCGCTGCCGGGTTTGTCCGCGCCCCGGACGCGGAAGGCCGCGGCGAGGTCCGGGGTTGCCACGTCGGCGAGCGTCCGCCCGTAGCCGCGCGTGGTCACGTCGCGGAGCAGCATCCGGCCGCCATTGTAGTTGATCACCGCGGGCACCGCCGCCGCGCCGTCCCGGCCCGTCAGCGTGGCGTCCAGCAGGCAAAGGGTTCCGTAGCTACGCACCGTGGGAACGGCGTTGTCGCTGACCAGACCGCGCACGGCGATGAACTGGCCCTGGTTATCGAAGCCAAATTCGGACTGCCCTCGCAGCGTGAGGTGCTCGAATGTCTGGCTGTTCACGGAATGCCCCGTTGCCACGCCCCGGCGAAAACCACTGACCTCGCAGCGTCTCACGAGCAGCGGCCCGTTCATGTCCCGATGGGCCAGGTCCAAGCCCACGTCGCCGCTGCCCTCGCCGGCGACGAACCGGCAGTCCCGCACCGCGCCGGAGTTGTTCGAGTCGAATTGCAGGGCCGTGGCGCCAGGATTGCCGGCTCCGACGTCGAACGTGAGCTGTTCGACGTAGTTGTGGAACCAGTCGGCGGAGCCGAAGCCGCCGCACCACATGATGGCTTCCGGTTTCGCCGCGTTGGTGAAGGTGTGATCCTTGAGCCGGAGCACGGTGCCGTCCCGCGACTCCCCCCGGACGATTGTCATGCCCCAGTTATCCCGGCCGTTCCACCGTTTGGGCCAGGTGAGCGTGCGGCTGACTAGGTAAGTGCCCTTGGGAAAAAAGATCGCCCGGTGCCGGCCCACGTTCTCGTTCAAGGCGCGTTGCAGGGCTTCCGTGTCGTCGGTCACACCGTCGCCCTTCGCGGAACAAGGCGGGCGGGTGACATCGACAACCATTGGCGATTCGGGCAGCCGCCCCTCCGCCCAAGATACGATTGGACCCACGAACAGGGCCATGAGCCAAGCTGCGGGGGCCAAACGGAGGAGCGGGGCGATAAACTTCTTCACTGAGCTTTAACGTGGCCCCTTCCCGAAAGTTCGCACTTTCCAAGTCCCAGGACCGGACCGAATCCGTCGCAGTTCACGCTTTCGTTTGTAACGGATTATTCTCTAGCGTCGGGGCCGGATGTTTGACCGAGAGGACCTGGACAACCTTTGTGAGAAAGCAATCACCGGCCTTGTGCTGGCGGCGATCGCCTTGGCAGCCATCTTCTTCGGCGGTGCCCGCAACTCCGAGTTCGCCCTGGCCGGCGGCATAATCGGGGCCGCGCTGCTGGTGTGGCTGGTCCGTTTCTGGGTCAACCCATCCCACCGCTTCCTGCTTCATCCGGCGGTCTGGCCAGTGCTCGGCTTCGTGGCCTATGCCGCTTGGCGCACGACCCAGGCCGATGTTCCCTACTTGGCCCGGCAGGAACTGCTGCTGGTCCTAGTCGCCGCCGCCGCCTTCCTCCTGGCCCTGCACAACCTGCACGGGCAGGACACCACACAGGGCGTGTCCCACTTCCTCGCCGGCCTGGGCTGCGTCATCGCCGGCTACGCGATCATCCAAGCCTTGGGTCAATCCCAGCGGGTGCTCTGGCTGGTGCAACCGGCTGATTACTTCAAGCGGGCGGGCGGCACCTTCGTGAACCCGAACCACTTGGCGGCGTTCCTCGGCCTCATCGTGCCGCAATCCGTCGCCCAATTCCTAGTCGGCCGCGGCAAGCCGGTGGTCAAGATCCTGCATGGTTACGCCGCGCTGATGATGCTCGGCGGGATCGCCTGCACGATGTCCCGAGGCGGCTGGGTCGCGGTCGCGGCCGGGCTCGGCGGACTTCTGGTTTGGATCGGCTTCCGCCGGCGGGAACTACGGTTGCCCATCGCCGTGCTGGCGGCGCTGTTTCTCGGCGGGGCCATCTTTTTCCTCCGCACCTCCGACAAGGCCGGCAGCCGGCTGGCCAACGTAACCAAGCAGGACAACAAGGACGCTGGCATGGGGCGGCCTTGGATCTGGAAGCCCGCCCTGCGCATGTGGAATGACCACCGCCTCCTGGGCGTCGGCCCGGGCCATTTCGACGTCCGCTTTCCTGGCTACCGTTCACCGGAGATCCAACGCAACCCTGGCTGGGTTCACAACGAATACCTGAACCTGCTCACCGACTACGGCCTGGCTGGCGCCGGCCTCGCGGCCCTGGCCATCGGCGCCTTCGCTTGGGTTGCCGTCAGGTCGGTGAAATACGTCGAACGCGGCAGCAGCGACCTAGGGAACCGCGGCAGCAACCGCACTGCGTTTTTCGTCGGGGCCATCGCCGGTCTTGGAACCCTCGGCGTCCATTGCCTCGTGGACTTCAATCTCCACCTGCCAGCCATCGCCCTGACCGGGGCCGTCGTCGCAGGCTTGTTGGGGTCGAATATCCGCTTCGCCACGGAACGCTTCTGGCTGTCGCCCCGGCTCGCCGGCCGGTTGGTCATCACCATCGCCTTGGGCGGCGCAGTGGCTTGGGCCGGTCCTTTGGCCGTCCAACTGGGCCGGGAAGGTCTGCTCCTGAATCGCGCCGCCGCCATGTCCGGCATCACCCCGGAGCTACTCGCCACCTTGGAAGCGGCATCAAAGGTGGCCCCCGGCAACGCCCGCACGGCCTTCGAATTGGGCGAAAACTACCGACGCCTCAGTTTTGGCGGCGACGACGACTGGCGAAAGAACGCCGCGCAGGCCGTTCGCTGGCTGGAAGTGGCGATCACCCTCAATCCCTACGATGCCCACGCCCACCTGCGCCTCGCCCAGACTCTCAACTGGACTGGTGAACGTGAACGGGCGACCAAGGAATTCGACCAGGCACTCCGGCTAGGACCCAACGACGTCGCGGTGGCCAACGCCGTGGCGTGGTTCCTCCTGAACAACGGCCGCGCGGCTGAGGCCAAACCACTGCTGGAAGCCTCCCTGAAGTGGAATTGGTGGGACAATTGGGCGGCGCGGGACTACCTGCAAAAGGTCGAACAAGCCTCA
>JBEISV010000507.1:0-3406 GCA_040375265.1 Verrucomicrobiales bacterium | reverse complement strand
TTCCGCCCCCAGCTTGCCGTCAACACGGAACTCGTCCGCGGCATCGGCGCCGGCGAATTTCCCACGCTGCGCGGTTACGTTTCCAGCAGCACCAAACCCCGTGCGGAAGTCCCGCTGCTCAGCGAAAAGGGCGACCCGCTGCTCGCGCACTGGCAGTTCGGACTCGGCCGTTCCGTCGCCTTCACCAGCGACGCGCGGCCCAAGTGGGCGCAGGACTGGCTTGGGTGGAGCAAGTATCAGCAGTTTTGGTCGCAGGTCGCCAACTGGGCGCTGCGCCGGGTGGACACCGCGGACTTCAACACCGAGGTCAGCGTCGAGAACGGCCAGGGCGTCATCTCCGTCGAGGCGCTGGATGCCGAGGGCAACTTCCGCAACTTCCTCACGCTCCAGACCGCCGTCGTCAGCCCCAAGGGCGAACGCGTGCTGGTAAACCTCGAACAGGCCGGACCCGGCCGTTACGAGGCGAAGTTCCCCACCAAGGAAGTCGGCGCCTACCTGCTCAACCTCATGGAGGTGAAGGACGGCCAGCTCGTCGGTGCGCAGGTGCTCGGCGCCAGCGTGAACTACTCGCCCGAGTTCAACGCCACCGAGCCCAACCTGAACCTGCTCCAGCGCCTCGCGGAAGCCGGTGGCGGCAAGCTGCTCAATCCCGACCTCGACAACCCGTTACTGCTCGGCCGCAAGAAGACCTTCCAGCCGCGCGACCTCTGGGAAGCCCTGCTCAAGTGGTTCATCGTGCTCTTCGTGCTCGATGTCGCCGTGCGCCGCGTGGACATCGACCGTGAGGAATGGGGCAAGTGGCTGACCAAGCTGAAACGCCGGCTCGGCTTCGGCGACGCCGAACGCGCGACCGCCGCCCAGGAATCCCTCGGCTCGCTGCTGGCCACCAAGGAACGCGTCCGTGGCCAGAAAACCGCCGCCGGCAGCGGCGCGCCCGTGGCCACCCAGGCCAGCGCCGACCTTTTCAAGCCGAAGCAGCCGACTACGTCAGCGGCGGCCGGTGGCGAAGCCGGAGCGAGCGAGACAAGTAGTTCAACCGCCGCCACCGAAACACCCGCCGAACCCGCGAAGCAGACCAGCGCGACGAGCCGGCTGCTGGAGGCGAAGCGGCGGGCGCAGCGGAAGAAGTAGGGGGATGAAAATCTATTCTGAGCACGGCCCACGGCTCTTAATGAAGGCACCTCCAGGAATCGATTCGATGCCTGAGGAAGTCTACTTTGGGTCTAGCGAATGCCCAGTCTGCCAACGGCAATTCGCTGTCGCCCCTCGCTACCCGTATTTCAAGCCGCACGTGGATGGTTCCCCTAAAGTCCGTAGCCTTTGGAGAAAACGGAACGCATGGAGACGCGAGAACAATTCGGAATTATTCTGGCAGTGGTATGACGATTTTCTGAGGCAAATGGCTGAGGAACGGCCGGATGTTCACTTCATTCCACCGGGCACCTCCTTCGGAAAGCTGCGGCTCAATGTTGAACACCCACTTCAACTGGCGAAGGGCAATGGGTATAGTCTGATCGCACGGAGCGATGTCGCCCAAGCGTTGAAGGGCGGAGGAGTCCAACTCAGGGCTTACCCAACCATCGAAGGACCGCGACGCGGGGTGGGCAGCTCGGATATGGATCTTGAGTTGTTCTCGCAGGAACAACCTTACCAGTCGTCCGGACATTCCTTTGTTGAATTGTTCGCTCCGGCAGCCGCGCACCTTGTCCTGCCGGAGGGTGTAACCTTCTGCGAAAGATGCCATCGGTGTGAGAATAACTCTTGGGGAAATTGGGAACCTCCCCGTCCAGTTCTCCGGAACAGCATTCCGCACGACCTTGATCTGTTTGTGGCCTACGAGCGGCCGGGCGTCCTGATGGCGACTGAACGATTCGTCGACGCCACTGCGAACCTTGAAACCGACCCGTGGGTAAAGTGGAAAGAGGTTGAAGTCGTATAGATACCCTTGGAGTGCGACGCCCTGCCGCCGCACTCCAAAGCCGCGGAGCAGTGCCAGAACGTAGCCCACAGCGTGAGCTGTGGGTTCCTCGCGCCCAAATTCCCAAGCCCCGGATGGGGCGACAGACTCCACCGACTTCTGCCGCCCCATCCGGGGCTCGTTCATTTCTCAAACACGAACCCACGGCTCACGCCGTGGGCTACTCTCTACCGCGCCTCCAGCGCTGAACACCGATCCTGGGTTGTCGGGCCGGCATTCCGGCCACCCAGCCCCAACAACTGGAAACTCCCCGTTCCCGGAATTTCCTACTGCGTTGCGGCCGCGAAGCGTCTTGGAGTGCGCGCGGCTTGCCGCCGCTTATCGCAACCCCGCGCCGGTTCACACTCAAACGCCCACCCACACCCCGCGGCCGGCCAAAGCGGCAGCTTCGCTTCGCTCCGCCGCCGCACTCCAAGACGCTGTCGCGCGTTGCGAAACCTCTCGTCAGGCCAGGATCGCCTTCACCGGGTGGGAGGGTTCGACCCCGGTGAGCCGCTGGTCGAGGCCCTGCGACTTGAACGTGAAGCGTTCGTGGTCGATGCCGAGGCAGTGGAGGATGGTCGCGTTCAGGTCATTGAGGTGGACCGGGTTCTCGACCGGGCTGTAGCTGAAGTCGTCGGTCTCGCCGTAGCTGACGCCGCCCTTGATGCCGCCGCCGGCCATCCACATGCAGTAGTTCCGCGGGTGATGGTCCCGGCCGTAGTCGTCGCGGGTGAGCTTGCCCTGGGAATAGACGGTGCGGCCGAATTCGCCGCCCCAGACGATCAACGTCTCGTCGAGCAGCCCGCGTTGCTTTAGGTCCTTCACCAAACCCGCTGTGGCCTGGTCGATGTCCTTGCACTGGGCGCGGATCTCGGTGGGCAGGCTGCCGTGCTGGTCCCAGCCGCGGTGGAGCACCTGCACGCAGCGGACGCCGCGTTCCACGAGCCGACGGGCAAGCAGCGCGCTGGCGGCGTAGGAGCCAGGCTTCTTCACGTCGTCGCCGTAGAGGTCGAGCGTGGCCTTGGACTCGCCCTTGAAATCGACGAGTTCGGGCACGCTGCTCTGCATGCGGAAGGCCATCTCGTATTGGGCGATGCGCGTGAGCGTCTCAGGATCGCCGAAGCGCTCGTGGCCGCGCTGGTTCAGCGTGTTGAGCGCGTCGAGCATCGTGCGGCGGTCGGAGGCGCTGACGCCGGGCGGGTTCTGGATGTAGAGGACGGGGTCGCCGACGGAGCGGAGGGCCACGCCGTTGTAGCGGCCAGGCAGGAAGCCGCTGCTCCACATGCGGGTGAAGAGGGCCTGCGCGGCGGACTTCGAGGACCAGGTGGGCGTCAGCACGACAAACGCGGGCAGGTCGTTGTTTTCGCTGCCGAGGCCGTAGGCGAGCCAGGAACCGAGGCTGGCCTTGCCGGACACTTCGCTGCCGGTCATCACGAACGTGCAGGC
>JBEISV010000652.1:0-2119 GCA_040375265.1 Verrucomicrobiales bacterium | reverse complement strand
GGGAAGAAGTAGTTCAGCAGCGGCATCCCGAGCAGCGCGACGAGGAACGCCGCCGCGCAGGCCACGGAGAGCCGCAGTTGGCGGCGCATGAGCGTGTGCAGGAACGATTCGCTGTGGATGTAGTCCGTCGGCTTCGGTTCCGGGGAAGTCATGGGCGGAGGGTTTAGCGGAAGCCGCCGGGAAGCTCAAAGGGCAAAGCGGGTTTTGGAGGCCTTTCGCCTCGTTCGGCTGGCTTTTGCCGATGAAATGGGGTGCCGACTGGTCCAAGGCGGCGAGGGTCTGCTACGGTCCGGCCATGCGCCCGCTCAAGGAGGTCATCGTCGCCCTGCGTCAAGAATTGGAGGCCGCGCTTCACAGTGCGCCGGCGGCCCCGGGCGGCTCCCGCCTGGAGGCAGGACGGGTAGTGGTTTGCCTGGAATTGGAGGTGGGCGAGCAAACCAGCGCGACCGAGGCGCCACAGGTGTGCTTTGGTGTCCGCACTGCCGGGGCACGGCCGCCGGAGGCCGCGGGCGCCATCCGTTCCCACACGGTGACCGTTGAGTTCAACCTGAGTGCGGCCGCTTCGCCGGCGCCGGCGCCCAAGGTCAGCGCCGGGACCGACTCGACCGACATGGCGTCGTCCACGGATCCCCGGGTGACGCAATTGGCGCAGGTGTTCGGGGCGCCGGGCGGATTCTACAGCCACATGCGGGCCGAGGTTTTCAATTCAGCCATCGACGAGCTGACCGACGACGGGATTGCGCAGCTGCTGGCCGTCTGGGCCGGGCGACCGCTCCCGGCGAACGACCCGACGGTGACCCAGGTCCACGGCCAGCTGGCGAACCTGCTCCGGAGCAGCCCGGCCGGCTCGGTGGAGCAGGGGGCCGCCCTGCTCCGCGAGGCGCTGGCAGGAATTGGACGGCCGGAATTGCGCCGGCTCATCGCCGCGACGTGGCGAAATGAGGGGCTGAGTTCCGCATTGCCCTGAAAACGGGCCGTTTCGACCAAGGCCGCCGGCTGACTCCGGCCAGCCGGGAAGCGGAGCTGGCGGATCAGCGGTCGTCCTCGTCGTCGTCCTCCGTCACGCGCACGAACGCGGCGCGCACCGGCGCCGGCATTGGCGAGTCGGGGCCCTTCACGGAACGCCAGACGATTTCGTTCAGGAGCAGGTCATCGGCGGCGTCTTCCTTCTGGAAGTTCATCTTGGCCGACTCGTCGTCGCCCCAAGCGCCGGCCAGGTTCCGTTCCTTGAGATCAACGGTCACCGGCAAGTGCAGGTAGGGCCGGAGGTCGGCCTTGGGCTGGAACGAATGGAACATCGGTGCGGCGGCGGCATCGAACTGCGACAGGGGCTTGAGCCCGAGGATCAGCTCGATGGTCCGCAGCATCGAGCAGGTGGAATACATGGTGGAATCGCGGAACTTCCGCTTGGTGTAGGGGCTGATCACGAACGCGATGGAGCGGTGGGCGTCCACGTGGTCGGGCCCGTTCTGGGCGTCGTCTTCGAGCACAAAGATGGCGGTCGTGGCCCAGAACTTGGATCGGCTCACCGCTTCCACCACGCGGCCGAACGCAAGGTCGTTGTCCGCCATGAAGGCCCGCGGGGTCGGCTTGCCGACGCTCGTCCCGGAGGTGTGATCATTGGGCAGGCGGACGATCTGGAGCCGGGGCATCGAGCCTTCCTTTTCAAAGCGGTGCAGCTCGCTGATGAAGCGATCGGCCCGTTTCGCGTCGGGATAATCCATGTCGAACGACTGGAACCACGGATCGAAATTGCCTTCCAGCGCTGGCACGAGGGCGCGGGCCGGCTGGCCTTCCTTCTCGGGATTCTCCACGAATTCCCCGTAACTCCGGTAGGTGACACCGGCCGCCTTCGCCCGGTCCCAGAGATAGGCGTTGGCCGGGGCCGCGATGGGGAAGGTGCCTTCGCTGGGATAGGGATACTTGCCGCGGGAGTTGTGGCCGTAGCTCAGCGGCCAGGTCTTTTCCACGAAGTCGGTCGCGTAGCCGCCCATGCTCCACTCGTGGCCGTCGGCGCTGACTTCGGCCTCGACGTAGAAATTGTCGAGCAGGACGAATTCGCGGGCCAGCTTGTGGTGGTTCGGGGTCACCGCCTCGGGAAACAGGCACAGCCCGGGAT
>JBEISV010000474.1:0-3786 GCA_040375265.1 Verrucomicrobiales bacterium | reverse complement strand
GTCCGCCCCCGCCGCCCCCATTACCGTCGAAGCCGTCCAACGCCTCGCCACCCAGCGCCAGGTCTTGCTCACGGAGCTCGCCAAGGCCGTTGTCGGCCAGCAGGACGTCATCGAGAATGTCCTGCTCACCGTCTTCTGCGGCGGCCATGGGCTGATCGAAGGCGTCCCGGGGCTGGCGAAGACGCTGCTGATCCGGTCGCTGGGCCGGGTGCTCGACCTGCGCTTCAGCCGCGTGCAGTTCACGCCGGACCTCATGCCCAGCGACATCACCGGCACCGACGTGCTGGAGGAAGACCACGAAACCGGCCGCCGCAAGCAGGTGTTCCTACCCGGACCGGTGTTCGCCAACCTGATCCTCGCCGACGAAATCAACCGCACTCCGCCGAAGACGCAGGCCGCGATGCTGCAGGTCATGCAGGAACGCGAGGTGACGGTCGGCAACAAGACCTATCCCCTGCCCCAGCCGTTCCACGTCTTCGCCACGCAGAACCCGCTGGAGCAGGAAGGCACCTACGTCCTGCCGGAGGCGCAGGCGGATCGGTTCATGTTCCACATCCGCACCACCTATCCGTCCCGTGCCGAGGAGGAACTGGTCGTCCGCTCGACCACCGGCAACCAGGCCGCGGACCTGAAGCCGGTGGTGACGGCCGACGAGATTGTCGAAATCCAGAAACTGGTCCGTGCCATGCCGGTCAGCGACGAGGTGATCCGCTACGCCGTGCGGTTGGTCGCCTCGACCCGGCCGGAGGAATCCATTGCGCCGGCCTACGTGAAGGAATTCATCCGCTGGGGCGCCAGTCCCCGGGCCTCGCAATACCTGATCCTCGGCGCCAAGGCCCGTGCCGCGGTGGCCGGCAAGCTGTGCGCGGACTACGACGGCGTCCGGTCCGTCGCCCGGCAGGTGCTCCGCCACCGGCTGCTGGCCAACTTCAATGCCCGCGCCCAGAAGGTCAGCGTGAACGACCTGATTGAGCGACTGCTCAAGGACGTGCCGGTGGACGGGAAGTAGCCACGCGCAATTTCGGTCAATTATCTCCATGCCCGCGACTCTCGCCCTCAATGCCCGCGTGCTTGCCGCGACGGAAGATCTGCCGTTGCTGGCGAATACCATCGTGGAGGGCTTCCTCGACGGCCTGCACCGCAGTCCGTTCCTGGGCTACAGCACCGAGTTCAGCGCCTACCGGGCCTATACGCAGGGCGACAACCTCCGGCACATCGACTGGAAGGTCTGGGCACGCACCGACGAGCTCTACGTGAAGCAGTTCGAGGACGACACGAACCTCCGGTGCCAGATCTACCTCGACACCAGCGCCTCCATGGATTTCGGCGCCGGGGACGGCAACAAGTTCCTCTACGGTCGGCTGCTCAGCGCCGCGCTGGCGCAGCTCATGGTGAAACAGCGGGATGCGCCCGGCCTCGTGCTGTTCGGTCCCGAGTCCCGGCTGGCATTGCCCGCCCAGTCCACCCGCCACCAAGCCATCGAGGTGCTCACCTTGCTGGCCCAGACCCAGGCGGCCGGTTCGACCACGGTGGGTCAGGACCTGTTCCAGGTTGTCGACACGTTCACGCGGCGCGGGTTGGCGGTCGTCATCTCCGATTTCTTCACGGCCGACGATACTTCCTTCGAATTGCTCCGCCGGCTCCACGCCCAGCGGCAGGAGGTTCTGGTGTTCCACGTGCTCGCGCCCGAGGAGCTCGAACTGCCCTACGAAGGCGAGTTCATCATGGAGGACGTGGAATCCGCCGAGGAAATCGTCGTCCATGCCGAAGATTTCCGGGCCGAATACCAACGCCGGCTGAAGGCTTTCTGCGACCGCTTGCGCGACGAATGCATCAAGCTGGAACTCGACTACCAGCAGGTCCGCACCGACCAACCGCTGGATCACGCCCTGATCGCCTACCTGGAGAAAAGGATGTCGCTGTGAAGGCATTGAATTTGGAAAGCAGGAAGGCAGGAAAAGGAACCGAAGGTGGACCGCTGCCCACAGATTCTTCTTCCTGCCATCCTGCTTTCCAGATTTCCCCGCTGCCCGCTTCCCGTTTCCTCCTTTCCCGCTGATGCCGTTCCTGTTCACCAACGCCGCGTTGCTAGCTGCCCTCGCCGGGCTGGGAATTCCCGTGCTGCTGCACCTTCTGCTCAAGCGCAAGAGCCAGCGCCTGCGGTTCAGCACGGTGCGCTTCTTTGCCAAGCAGGACGAACAGGCCTCCTCCAAACGCAAGCTCCGCAACCTGCTGCTCCTGCTCCTGCGCCTGCTCATCTTCGCGCTGATCGTCCTCGCATTCGCCCGCCCTTACCTGCCCTTGGCCACGCCCAATGCCGCCGGCGGCCAGCGTCGGCAGGTGGTGCTGGTGCTCGACCGCTCGCTGAGCCTTCAGGCGACCGATACTGGCGGCGCCCGCTGGCCCAGGCTGCAAGCGGCCGCCGGCAAACTCCTCGGCACGCTCAAGGCCGATGACCAGGCCGCGCTCGTCGTCTGCGCGGACCGGGCGACCATTGCGTCGGGTTTCGCCTCCGCCCAAGTCATCGCCAAGACGATCGCTGATCTTGCTCCCGGCACCGGCACGGCCGACCTCGCGGAAGGGTTCCGCGAGGTCGCCAAACTCATCGCCACCGCCGATCCCAAGGCGGTGCCCTCCGTCGTTGTGTTGAGCGACCTTCAGCGCGCCAGTTCCCAGAACCTCGCCACCGCGCCGCTGCCAGAAGGCATCGACGTTCAGCTTCTTCCCATCGGCGATCTCGCGGCGCCCAATCTCGCCGTAGCCGACCTCAATCTGGAAGGCACCGACGAGGCGCTGCCCCACGCCGTCGTCACCCATCACGGCGACGAGGAATTGCCCGCGCTGGAAACCGAACTGCTCCTCGACGGCAAATCGCTGCTCGTAAAAACGGTCCCGCTCAAGGCCGGCGCAACGACCAACCTCGACTTGCGCCTGCCCGCCTTGAAACCCGGTTGGCATCAGGCCGAATTCCGGCTGCGGGCCAAGGACTCGCTCGCCGCCGATGACCGCCGTTTCCAGGCCGTTTTTGTGCCCCAGCCCGTGCGCGTGCTGCTGGTCGAGAACCGTCCCCGCGCCCGTTCGTTTGAGGAACAGACCTTCTTCATCGCCGCCGCGCTTGATCCGACCTTCGGCACCACCAATCCGGCGCCGGCCCGCTTTGCGCTGAGCAAGGCGACCCCGGCCGACCTCGCGGCCCGGCTCAGCGGCGCGCCAACCAATCGCCCGGCGGTCGTCGTGATTCCCGCGCAGGCCAGCCTCAGCGCCGCGGCCCGCACCGCACTGGCGCCGTTCGTCCGCGACGGCGGCAGCGTCCTACTGTTCGGTGGGGCCGAGCATTCGCCCTCCGAGTTCAACGCCAACTTCGCGGGCCTTGCGCCCGTCGTGCTCAAGGGCGACGAAAAGGCCGAGGACGAGTTCGGCTGGCACCTCGGCGAGGTGGACAAGGCTGGGCCGCTCTTCGCGCCGTTCCGGCCCGCGAACTCGGGCAATCTCAACTTGCCGACGTTCACGCGCCGCCACACGGTCGCCAGCGTTGCCCAAAGTTCCGTGAACGCCCGTTTTGAAGATGGCACTCCGTTCGTCGCCAGCCTGTCGGCCGGCCGCGGTCGCGTCGTCTTCGTGAACACGGCGGCGGACACCGCGTGGGGCGACTGGCCCAAACACCGCACCTACCTGCCCTGGCTCCAGAATGCCGTCCAGTGGCTCGCCGGCCGCGAAGGCGAACCGAGCCTGCGGGCCGGCGCGAACCTGGTCGCCGGCGCGGAGGAGGAACTGGAACTCGGGCCG
>JBEISV010000206.1:0-7745 GCA_040375265.1 Verrucomicrobiales bacterium | reverse complement strand
GCACCTCGGCCACGTCGGCCGTGGGCCCAAGCAGCACGAGGAGCAGGGGGCCGGGCAGGCCGGCGGCGTAGAGCAGTTCGGCGACCTGGAGCGCGACGATCGGGGTCTTCTCGGACGGCTTGAGGATTATCGGGGTGCCGGCGGCGATGGCGGGGCCGAGCTTGTGGGCGACCTGGTTCAGCGGGTGGTTGAACGGCGTGATGGCGACGGCGCAGCGGAGCGGTTCACGCGTGGTGAAGATTTTGCGCGGCTTGCCCTGCGCGGCGATGTCGCAGGAGAAGATCTGGCCGTCGTCGCGCAGCGTTTCCATGGCGGCGAAGCGCAGCACGTCGATGGTGCGGCCGACCTCATAGCGGCCTTCGCGCAGGGCGAGGCCGGCTTCGCTGGAGATGGTACGGGCGAATTCCTCGCGGCGGGCCTCGAGGGCGGCACGGGTCTTTTCCAGGATCTCGCTGCGCTGGTAGCGGGTGGGCGTGTCGCGGAAGGCAGTGGCCTTCGCGATCGCGGCCTCGGTGTCGGCGCGGCTGGCGAGCGTGACGGAGCCGGAGACGGAGCCGTCGAAGGGACTGCGGATGGTCAGCGTGCTGGCCGATTGGATGGGCTGGCCGGCGAGGAAGCAGGTGAGGTTCATCGGGAGATTGCGATAGTCGGTTGGGGAATCAGCGGGGCCGTTGGCCGGGCACCTTGTAGCCCCGATGCCACTGGAATTCCCAAAGGCGGTCGAGCTTCGCGGTTTCGACATGGCCGTCCATGAACGCGAGGTTGACCGCGCCGGGGAGGCGTTCGCCCGGGGCCATCTTGCGCGGCGCGCCCTTGGCACTGTTGATCGCGTGACGGGCGATGCAGTAACGCCCAATGCCGCCGGCCACGCCGGCGCCTTCGTAAAGGTTGCGGGCCGGCAGATCAGTTGCCTCGGGCCAGGCGTCCACCCACATGGCATCGCCGAAGCCGGGCGTGAGTGTGGGCGACTCGATGCCGGATTCCTTGCCGAAGAGCTTCAATTTGTCCTCGGGGGGGAGTTCGAGGTCGGTGTAGAGCCAGCCGTTGTAGCTGTAGCTGCCTTGGTATCCCCGGACGCCGTTCGTAGGCCAGATCCAGGTCTCGTTGGCCGTGCCGTAATTCGGATTCGCGGGGTTGCGGCTGATGCGCTTCAACGGCTCGGGGGCTACCGGACAATACCGCACCTTGTGGACCTGCGCCTGGGACTGCATCAGGATGGACATCCAAAGGTTATCGTTACCCGGTTGGCTGTAGGACAGAAGCTTCCCCTGCTCGCTGACATACATGAACAGCGAGAGGCCCATTTGCTTCAGGTTGCTCGTGCACTGGGTCTGCATTGCCTTCGACTTCGCGCGGCCCAACGCGGGCAAGAGCATGCCGGCCAGGATCGCGATGATCGCGATGACCACGAGCAGCTCGATGAGGGTGAAGGCGCGGGACCGGGGCGAAGGGCGGTGGACCATGGCGATGTGGGCAGGCTTCAGGCCGCGAGGCCGTTGCAGGTGAATTCGAAGATGTCGAAGTTGCGCGGGTCGCCGAGCGCGCGGGCGGCGTAGGCGGGCTTCAACGGCGCGCTGAAGATGAACGGCACCATTTCCTCGTAACGGCCGCCGTGCGAGCGCAGGCCGCCCTCGATGGCCTTGAGATCGTGGTAGGCGGGCGTGCGGCCGAGGACCACGTCGCGGCCGGAGCAGACCACCAAGTCGCCCATGCGGTCCGGCGGGAGTTCCATCAGGCGGGCAGCGAGGTCGCGGGGATGAACTTCGGTGATGCCGGGCAGGGCGGCGACGAACGCGATGACTTCTGCGAGCGTGCCCTTGAAGTCGGTGGGCAAATGCACCTGCGCGAACGAGCCCAATGCGCCGTGATGCACCACGTAGGGATCGGTAATCGGCAGGATGACGCGGAAGCCGTCGCCGAACTGCTTCACGAGTTCCGATTCGAGGTAGATCACATTCGGCGAGCCGTCGGGCTTCTGCTTGGAGTTCATGCCGTGGTCGGCCGTGACGCCGACGAGGGCGCCCAGTTCCAGCAGATTGCCGATCTCGGCGTCGATCCCCGCGTAGAAGTCCAGTGCCTCCGGGGCTTCGGGCACAAACTTGTGCTGCATGAAGTCGGTGGTGCTCAGGTAAAGGAAGTCGGCCCGGCCGGCGGCCAGCAACTTCACCCCGGCCTTGAGCACGTAGATCGAAGCATCGCCGGAATAGAGGTGCGGCGTGGGGCCGACGAGCGCCTCGACATCGGCGATGCCGTGGGTTTCCAGCTTGGCCTCGCGGGCCTTCTCGGACGAGAAGGCGATGCCGCCGGCAGGCGAGGCGCCTGTCGGACCCGAGACGGGCGAGGGCGCCTGTGCCACTAGGCCGCTGGCGAAGATGTCGCGTAGCTTCTCCTTGGCGGTGACGACCGCGACCTTGCGGCCGGCGGCCTGGGCGGCCGGGAAGATCGTTGGGGCCCGGAGGAACTTCGCGGAATTCATCATCACCTCCTGCCCGATGGAGGTGTCGTAGAAGAAGTTGCCACCGATCCCGTGGATGCTGGGCGGAACCCCGGTGACGATGGAGCTGTTGTTGACGTTGGTGAAGCTGGGCATCTGGCCGCGGGCAAACCCACGCCAGCCGGTCGCGGCCATGCGGGCGAGGTTCGGCATCCGGCCGCGGGCAAGGGCGGCGTCGAGGTATTCGTCGGCTGAACCGTCGAGGCAGATGACGGCGATGGGTTTAGCCGGCGGGTTGTAGGTGCGGCCGTTGACGGTGAAAGCGGTGCTCGGGATGGACATCGGGAGTAGGATTGGATCGGCGGTAAAGTTGGCGGAACGGCGGCGGATTGCTCGCGTTTCGGGGCGAACTGGCCGCGGGCATCATCAAGATTCTTCGTTGCGTGGGGCGACCTTAATTCGGGCTTTGCGGTCGGGGCCAATCCACCAAATCGGGCAGCGTAGGGCGGTGGACCTCAGCGGTCGATGTCCCGGCGAACCCAGCCGGCATGTTGGTCGAGGTAGAGTTGGTTGCGGCCGCCCCGGTGGGCGGACCAACCCTTCGCGGGCGGTTCGCTGCCGGCGTGCGTCCAGTCGGCCTTGAAGCCGGGCCACCAGGCCTTCTCGAAGAACGGGGTCATGAGCCATTCCTCAGCGGAGACGCTGGTGCCGCGTTTCAGCGCCACGCTCTCCGGCGTGCGGCCGCGCAGGTAGCGGGCCTGCTCCGGGTTGGGTTCCGCGAGCTTGTCGCTCAGGTAATTGGCCCACCCGAGCCCGGGCGCATTGGTCCCGCCCTCCCGCCACGGACTCAGGAAATGCCGGCGCCAGTCGTTGGAGGCCGTGAGCGGAACCGGCGGGCTGAGCCAGATTCGCGACGTGCGGAGATAGGGCTGGAACAGGGGCATGAACGAGCCCATGGAGTTGTAACGTTTTCCCTTCGAATCCACGGGCGGAGTCAACTGGAGCTCGGAGTCGGGCAGATCCGGCATGCGCCCTTGGAAGTCGTCCACATACATCGCGGCCGCTAGCCCAATCTGGTGCAGGTTCGACAGGCAGGCCGACTGCTGGGCGCGATTCTTGGCCTGGCCCAAGGCAGGCAACATCAGACCGGCGAGAATCGCGATGATCGCAATCACCACCAGCAACTCGATGAGCGTGAAGGCCCGTGAGCACAGTCTGCCGCAACGCATGTTCCGGCAGTTGTAGAAGTCCCGGCCCGCTTGGGAAAGCACCGGTGGGTTACGGTTCTGCTTCGGGACCGTGATCATCGCTTTACCAACGCCTTAGGGAAGTAGCCCACCGATGTTTGGATTGCGTGGGTGCACGAACAACCGGCGCTGCTTTCGGGCGCGAGGAGCATTCCGCCGGCGGGAATCAGGCCCAGCCAACAACCAGTGCGAATGCCCTCATATTGGATGCGTTTGTCCGTCTTCAGGTCCCACATGCTGTGGAAGTGGTGCCGGAAAAAGACCGCGTTCTTGCCGGCCGACATGACGCCGCAGCCGCGCCGCTCGGGCAGGTCGGTGCGGAGCAGCTTGCCGGCGCGCAGGTCGAACGAGCGTTGGTCCGAGTAGAACGCGCCGCCGATGACCAACGGATGCTGGAGGTGGCCGCTGTGATGACCCTTGTCTTCCTTGTGCGTATCGGACCACAGCAGGCGTCCCGGGATGGCGTCCTCCACGGAATCGCCCGCGTCCTTGCGCTGCGGCGACGGCGCGTTGAAGGCGAACGTGTGGTAGATCTTGCCCTTGTCCGTGCCGGTCACGACGGCGGTGTTGTTCGCATAAACGAGGTAGGTCATGAACTGGCACGCGCTGAAGTCGTGGCCTTTCTGCCAGAGCTCCTTGCCGGTGTTCACGTCGAGCGCGACGAGGAACTGCTCGGTCAGCAGTTCGTGCGGCAGGCGGCTGGTGTTGGTCGCGAGCACGGCGGGGTTCCTGCTTTCGAGGAACAGGATCATGCCGTCGGCGATGGTGATGGTGGAGTTGAGGATGGCGCCGCGCTGGTAGGTCCACTTCAACTTGCCGGTCGTCGGGTCGTGGGAAAACAGCCGGTCGCTCGTCACGCGGCTGATCTGGTCGACGGCGTAGTCTTCATACCACTCGCCGTCGTCGCCCATGTAGGTGGCTCCGGATTTCTGTCGACTGCCGATCAGCCAGTCCTTGGTCACCGACACGTAACCCCAGTCGTAGGCGCCCGGGGTGTTCTCAACCACTTCGAAGCGTTTGGCCGGCATCCCCGTCTGGGCGTCGATCGCGAGGCAGTAGCGTCCGTGGGCCAGGTAAACATTGTCCCCGGCGGCGGCCCAGTTGCTGCAATCCCGGGTGACGTTGGCGCGCCGAACCTCCGGTGCCGATCGGGTCCAAAGGATGGCTCCGTTGTAGGCGTCGAGGCCGAACAGGACGCGGTTGCCCTGGACGAACAGCCGGCCGTTCACGCTGAGCGGGGCGGGATTACGGTTGCCGCGGTCGGGCATCGGGCGCGGGCCGGGATCGCCCCACCACGCGGTCTGGAGTTCGCCGCCCACGAGTTCGTCCTGGCTGCACGCGGAATTGTCGGCACTGCCGTATTGATGACTCCACTCGCCGGCGCCGGCGAGGGCGGGACGGACCGAACGCAGCCAGAGCCCGTCCTCGCCGGCCTCCAGCTTGGCGAAGGGAAGTTCAGCGCCAGCAGCCCACTTATCCCAAGCTGTCCTTGAAGGTTGCTTGGCGAAACTTCGGTTCGGCGTGCCGAGCAGGACGATGCCGCCGACCGGACGTTGTAGCCGAGCCACTTCAGCGGCGGAAACGGACGGCGGCTCGCCGCTGAGCAATGCGGACTCGGACACGATCAGGTTTGCCATCATGTCGCCGAAGGGCAGTTCACTTCCCTTGGCGTGATGCACGCTGGCCCGCGCGCCGTAAACGCCGGCGCGGTCGAGCGTCTTCCTGGCAGCGGCGACGCGGCCGGGATCGGACTCCACCACGATCACATCCATGCGGCTCTGGCGGACGAGTTCGAGCGCCAACCGCCCGTCTACAGCGCCCAACACGAAGCAGTAGCCGTCCCGGGCGCCGGACTGTTTCAGGAGGTCGGCGGCGATCTTGGCAAACTTGGTATCTTCCGCGGCGACCTTGGCGGCGGCGGCCGGCACCGTGGGCGGTTCCCAATAGAACGTGGTGTCGAACTGGTAGCGCTTCGACTGGACCGAATTCGCGCCGTCCGCGGGAGCGAGGATTCGGTAATGGTGCTCCAAGTCCGGCTTCAGGTTGCTGAGCACGACTTCGTGGTAAGTGCGGGCTCCGCCTTGACCAAGACTCACCTTCTTGCCGCCGGGCAGTTCGAGTTCCAAGCGGGTCGGCATCGCCGCGTCGGTTTCGTAGGTCACGATGGCGGTATTCCGGTCGCGCCAATCCACGAAAGGACCGTAGGCGAGGCGCAGCAGTTTCGGTGGCGGGGTGGGTTCGGGGAACTCGGCCTTCTTCCGGTCGAAACGCTCGCGGACCTCGTTCGCGGCGAGGGCGCGTCGGAACAGACGAACCTCGTGGATGGCGCCCGTGAGCCGGTAGTCTTCATCGTCATCCTTGTAGGAGCCGATGGTGACGGGAGCCTTGGGCGGATAGGCGATCGGGCCGGACTCGGTCACGGCCTCGGCGGCGAGGGCGCCGTTCACATAAAGGCGCTGCGCCGTGCCGTCGTAGGTGCCGACGACGTGATACCAGCGGCCCAGCCCAAAAGGCGTCGGCGAGGTCAGGTAGTTGAGCTTCTTGGTCTTCTCAGACGCGAGCCCGAAGCAGAACGCGGAGTCGCGGTTGCCCAGCAACCACCCGCGCTCGAATTCCCCGTTGTCCTGGAGGACCCCGAAGATGCCGCCCCACGCCTCCGTCTTGTCCACGCGGACCCAAGCTTCGGCCGTGATGTCCTTGGGCGGCAGCAGGGCCTTGGAAAGATCCGGCGCAACGAGCAGCTCGCTGGTGCGGCCGTCGAGTTCCACGCGCGGCGGCGCGGGGTCGGCAATGAACTTCACCGGCCCTCGGAACGTGACCTCGGGCCCGCCCGCGACGGGCTTCACGTTGTCGCCCAACGACCGGTCCGGCGCTAACCGCCAGTGGGCAATCAAGCCGGGTTCCTGAGCGGAGATCGTTCCGGTGAGTTGGATCACCAGCAAGGCAAGGGCAAGGCGAAGCATTTTCATCGGTGAACCTCCGGAGTGTTGAGCGCGGCGCGTTGAGTGGGGCCACGGAAGCAATGAATCGTTCCCGCATCCGTGCTCACCAGCAGCGCGCCGTCAGCGGCCGCCAAACCGTAGGCCTTGCCCTTCACCGGCAACGTCCAGGCCGTCTTGCC
This sequence comes from Verrucomicrobiales bacterium, assembly GCA_040375265.1. Lineage (GTDB taxonomy): Bacteria > Verrucomicrobiota > Verrucomicrobiia > Limisphaerales > UBA9464 > CAIWAH01. The sequence goes on along the minus strand of JBEISV010000206.1, from coordinate 943 downwards.
GTCCGCGGCATGGAAGCCGGCGACTTCGTCTTCGCCGCCGGCGACCACCGTGTTTCCGGCGAGCACGAGGGCCAGCGGCCAGCGACACGGAATCTTCCACGCCAGGCAGTTTTCCATGCCGGCGGTCAGCTCATCCACCTTGGTGCCGATGCCGGTAAGCTCAGCCTTCAGTTGATCGCGCTTCGCGGCGGTCTCAGGCTTTTCGCCGAGTTTGCGGATCTCCTTCACCACGTCGGACTGGCGTTTGGCCAGCGCCTTCCGCTGCCGAGCCAACTCGAGGTAACGGGCGCGGTCCAGGGCGCTGAGTTCGGTGTCGGAGTGCAGGTAGGAGCGTGTCGGCGTGACGATCATGTGGTTGCCTTGGAACGACGCGAGCTGGTCGCTCTGGCCTTCCTCCACGGCGCCGAGCTGGCCGTTCTTGCCGGGGCCGAAGACGAGCATGTCATCGGTCAGCAGGGCGTAGGTGCCGCCGCCGCCCTCGACCACGCGCTGGCGTTTGCCGGTGGCGAGGTCGCACACGGCGGGATTGTTTCGGCCGGCGGGGACGTAGAGGCGCGACTTCGACGCGAGCAGATAACCCTGCGCGGGCAGGTCGGTCTGGATTTGCCGCCACTTCTCCGCGCCGGTCTTGGCGTCGAACGCGAGCAGATAGACGCCTTCCGACGGGAACATGCCAGCCGTGGTGTAAACCGTGCCGTCCTGCACGACGACGGAGGTCCGCACGGGCCAGTTCGAGATGACGCGCCCGTTGCCGGGAATGCGCCGGTCCTTGGGCGCGGCGAGCGTCTGCCAGACCGGCTGACCGGTGGTGGCGTCGAGGCAATAGACGGAGCCGTCGTCGGAGCCGAAGAAGGCGCGTCCGTCGGCGATCGTGGGCGCGAGGCGGACGGGGCCCTCGGTGTAGAAGGACCACAGTTCGCGGCCCGTCCGGGCATCGAGGCAG
>JBEISV010000278.1:0-6256 GCA_040375265.1 Verrucomicrobiales bacterium | reverse complement strand
GAAATACACTTTTTATCATAGCCTCGCAAAACGGCAACAAGAATATGTGCAAGGTGAATGCAATGAAGAACTCGACACACAATTGCATTCACAAATTCATTATTAAACTTCCGCAGGCACTTCTTCGCCGTGGTGCCGGTGGATGCGTTGGGCAACGCCAATCCGGCGGTGAACTACGCCGGGCACTATGTCATCTCGCAGGAGGTCGTATCGCGCGAGGTGTCGCTCTTCGTCGGCGGTGAGCCGGCGTCGCCGTATCGCGAGGTGGTGTCGCGGGAATACAGCACCGTGGTGCCGGACACCACGGTGCCGGCGCCGGTGACGGGATTGCACAGCGGGTTCCTGGCGAACACCTCATCCACGTCGGAGGCGCTGGACATCGATTGGAGCAGCTACAACGAGGTGGCCCAGCGCGACGTGGTGCGTTACCGGATCTATGTCGGGACCAGCTTCTTCGACAGCGTTGCGAACATGGTGCCGGTCGCCTTCGTGGCCAACGGCACGCAGCGGCACACGCTCACCGGGTTGGTCGGAGGAGGCATCTACCATGTGGCGGTGGTGGCGGAGGATGCCCTCGGGCAATTCGATCCCGCGGTCCGTTCGTTCTCGGTTCAGGCTTCGCTCGCGGACCGCTTTGCGGACCGGACGGTGTTCACCGACGCCAGCTTCTCGGGCACGGTGCAAAACGCGGCCGCCACCCGTGAACTCGGTGAGCCGCGACACGCTGGAAAGGTCGGCGGCAAGTCGCTGTGGCTGACGTGGCGGGCGCCGGCCACGGGCGTGGCGACGTTCCGCACCACCGGTAGCGCGATCGACACACTGCTGGCGGTTTACAGCGGCAGCACGGTGGAGGGTCTTGCCGAGGTGGCCAGTGACGAGGACCGGGGCGGCTTCCTGACCAGTGAGCTGCGGTTCAACGCGGTGGCCGGAACGGATTACCAGATCGCCGTGGACGGCTTTGCGGCGGAAGGCGGCGACATCGTGCTGGCGTGGGACCTCCTGCCGACGGCGAACCAACTGCCGGTGGTCACCACCCAACCGGACAGCCAGGTGGTCGTGGCCGGTGAGGCGGTGACGTTGGTCGCCGCGGTGACGCCGGCGGACGCCACGTTGCAGTGGTTCGTGAATGACCAGCCCTTGGCCGGCGCCAATTCCGCGACGCTGCAGTTGCCGGCGGTGACGACGGGACAGGCCGGCACCTATCGGCTGCGGGCAACCGCGCCCAACGGGTTGGTCGCGGAAAGCCGGGACGCGCTGGTCGAAGTGACGACGGCCGCCGGTCCGGTGACCCTCTCGGCGGACAAGCTGGAGGATCTGTTTGCGGACGAAGCGGGAGCGGGGGTAGGCGTCGTGCGGGCAGGAATACCGCGGCGACACGCCTTCACCAGTCTCAGCGCGGGTTCGTTGTCCTTCAACACCAAGGGCTCGTTTGCCCGGACCAACGAACCGATCCTTTGCGGCGGCCAGGGCGGTGCATCGCGCTGGTTCCGCTTCCGGTTCCAGTCCCCGGGCGAGGTGGTCTTCGCCACGGCCGACGCCAGCTTCGACACGATGCTGGGCGTATTCACCAACCGCTCCAACCTGAAGCAGGTCGCTTGCAACGACGATGCCCGTTCCGGCGTCCAGAGCAGCGCGGTGAAGTTGACGGTCGTTCCAGGCGTGGACTACTTGGTGGTGGTGGATGGCAAGCAGGGCGCCGCCGGTGCCTGCACGCTTAGGTGGCTTGCGGAGGAGCTGCTATTCGCCGGCCTGGATGATGCCACGGTGCCGGAACTGGCACTGTTTACCCGTCCGCTCCTGGCAACTAGCCCAACCGGCCCCGGGCAGTCGCTCAACTTTTTCCTCGTGGCCGGACCCGTCGGTGCGTGGGTGACCAACGGGGTGTTCGGGTGGGTGCCCGGCGAGGCGCAGGGCCCGTCGACGAATGAAATCCGGGTGGCGGTGAGCGACGGGGTGGCGAGCGTGAGCAACGGGTTCACGGTGGTCGTGACTGAGGTGAACCAACCCCCGTCGTTGGTGGCTCCGGAAAACATGATTACCGAGGCCGGTCCGCAGTTGGTCACCCAATTCCTGGCGTCGGATGCGGACTCGCCCGTTCAATCGCTGACCTTTGAACTCGTCACCGGCCCGGCGGGCACCGTGGTGGAGCCTGTGACCGGATTGGTGCGGTGGACACCTTCCCCTTCCTCGGCGCCGTCCACCAACCCCCATCACGGTTCGCGCGCGGGACGGCGCGGCGGACAGTGTTGCCACCTTCCTGGTGACGGTGCGCTTGTCCGCCGGGCCGTTGAGACTGAAGCTCAGCCAAGAAGGGTCACAGGTGGTGTTAAGGTGGCCGTCCGACAGCGGGACGGTGGTGGTCGAACAAGCCGACCACCTGTCGGCCGAGTGGCAACCCTTGCGGTTGTCCCCTGTCGCCGAAGGAGCCGATTCGGTGGTTCGGATCAATGCTGACGTCGGGCAGCGGTTTTACCGCCTCAACCGGCCCTGAATCGACCGTCGCCTGATCGCCCGAGGGTCGGCACTATTCTCTCCAGCCTGTGCGGCCCCCCTTCGCCCCGGCCTACCGCCGGCTCACCCAACGATTGGTATCGTTCACGCAGCGGCTCGCCCAGGTGATGTGCCGGGCGGACGTGGCCCGTTTCACCGGCCTGGGCTGGGACACGGTCAGGGAACTGGTCCGGGAGCGCCTGGAGGCGGACTACGGCCGGCCGGACCTGCACGGGCTGCATTACCTGTCCATCGACGAGACCTACGTGGGCAAGGTCCGGAAGTTCTAAACCGTGGTCATCAACCTGGAAAGCGGCCGGACCGTGTGGGTGGCCCGGGGCAAAGGGGCCGCCGCGCTGGCGCCGTTCTGGCCGCTGCTCCGGCAGGCCGGGGCCAAGAAGACCCGGGCCGTCGGCTGCGACCTGGCGGCGGCCTACTGGAGAGCGATGGCCGAACAACTGCCCAAGGCGGCGGGCAGCTGGCACCAGGCTCCCCTGGCCGAAATCATGACCTGCCCCCGGGCGGGGTGGCGGCATAGGCTTTGCCGCGGGGATCCCGGGTCTGAACCGGCCAGAGCGGGCCGGGAGCAGGCGACTTCCGGCCCGGTGAAAACACTGGCCGGAGCCAGACCTCGCTCGCCCGTCCCGACGGGATGCCGGGAGTTCCCGGCCAGCGGGCTCGCAGCCCCCGAGGCCGACGGCTTCGGGCCTACTCATGTTTGACTGCATCCGCGGGGTTGACGGCGGGTGGCGTCGTGGCCCAAGTTTACGCTATTCTCCACTTACGGCGCGTTAGTAGCCATCAGGGGCAGAGCCGTTGCCTCCCGATTCGCCGGCCCCCGCGGCTCATACCTTCAATCCCATGAACCCACTGTCGCCTGTCCGCCTCCTGTCCGCCGCGTGCCTGCTGCTGCCCGCCGCGGGGCAGACGGTCCCCGTGAACTTTGCCAACGGGGTGTTCGACGGGACGAAGCTGGTGCTGGACGTGGCCGGCCAACCGCTGGTGGGGACCAACTACTACGCGCAGCTCTACCTCGACACCGTGACCGGGCTGGTCGCCGTCAACGGGGCGGGCACCGGCCGGTTCCGGGTGGAGGACACCGCGGCGCCCGGGACGTGGTCCGGGGGAACCCGGGAGCTGCCCGGCGTCAGCTACGGCCAAACCGCCCAGCTCGAGGTCCGGGTTTGGGACCTCGGCGTTTACCCGACTTATGACGCCGCGATGGCGGACGGAGGCATCACGGGCACCTCGGGGCTGTTCGGCTACGCCTATTCCCCGGCCACCCCGCCGTCCCCTGCCGACTCGTGGCTGAAGAACCTGACCACCATCCGCCTGGTGGATGCGCCCGCCCCGCCGCCGCTGGTCGAAAGCGTGAATTACCCCGCCCCCCGGGAAGGGGACCCGCTGCCGGTCACCCCCGTCGTGACCGGCGGCACCGCGCCGCTGCGTTACCTGTGGCAGTTGCCCAACGGGCGGCAGGATACCAACCGCGTCGCGCAACTGGGCGGCTCCGGCCTGCGGCCGGGGTTGATCGACCTCAACCTGACCGTGACCGACGCCGACGGGCGCACCACGCCGCCGGCGGTGTTCCGGCTCGACGTGGCCAACCGGGCACCGGAGGTCCGCACCGCGACGGCGACGGGCGCGCGGGAAGGCGAGGCGGTGGCCGTGAGCGCCGCCGCCGACTACGCCTGGCCGCCCGCCGCGGTGCGGGCCACGTGGACCTTGGCCGACGGCCGGGCCGTGGACGGCCTGGAAGCGCTCCTGCCCCTGCTCAGTCCCGGCCGTCACACCGTGAAGCTCCGCGTGGGTGAACTCGGGCTCGTCAGCCTTTACGACAACCTCGGCAGCGTGGGTGAACCCGCCACCTACCACGTGCCGCTCCTGGAAACCGGCGACGAAGTGGTCTTCAGCCGCACCAACGAGGTGATCCATGAGGTCGCGATCTACTACTACGCCGACCTGACCGCCCTGACGCCTGCCGAGCGGGCGAAGGCCGGCGGCCGATTGCGGCTTTACCTCAATGACGGCCCGAAATACCCCGGCCTCTCCGCGCGGGTGCCCGGCACCGTGCTTTACGAGAGCCCGCCCTTCGGCCTGAACAGCGGCTACTTCCTCCAGCGCTTCCCGGAGGTCAACGTGCCGGCCCCCGACAAGCTGACCTGGACGGTCATCTGGACGAACCTGCCGCAGACGGCGGGACGCAATGCCGGGCTGGTGGTGGGCGACACCAAGGCCAATCCGGCGCCGGACAACACCGGGTTCAGCTACAACGACTACTGGGTCAACGAGGGCACCCGCTGGGAGTTCTACCACTTCCCGGGCTTCAAGCCCGTGGCCAACTTCGCCACCCGCGCCACCGCGGTGGACACCAATCTCGTCGCCACCAGCCTCGAGGTGCCCGTCACCTTCGAGGTCACCAACGTGCCGCCCGCCGTCGTCAGCCTGGCGGCCCCGACGGATCTGGTCGCCGGCCAGGCCGGCGTCTTCCAGGCCGTCGCGACCGATGCCGGCGGCGGCCCCCTGGGCTACCGCTGGGAGTTCGGCGACGGCCAGACGGCCGACGGCGCGGAGGCCAGTCACGCCTACGGCGCGGTCGGCACCTTCGGCGGCCGGCTCCGCGTCACCGATCCCCACGGCGGCGAGGCTGTTCGCGAGTTCACCGTCGCGGTCAGCGCCGACCGCCAACCGCTCGTCTTCACCGGCCTGCCGCCCATCGAAGCGGTGCAGGATCAGGAATACCTCGGCCTCGTGGCCGTGAATCCCCCCGGCCTCGGCCAGACGGTCACCCTCCGGCCCGTGACGCTGCCGACGTGGCTGACTTGGACGCCGATTGACGGGATTTCTGCACGCTTCACCGGCCGACCGGGCAACGCCGAGGTCGGTCCCCACGAGGTGATTCTCGAAGCGACCGACGGGACCGCCTCGGAACGGCTCGCCTTCACCCTGGTGGTCGCCAACGTGAACGACGCCCCCGCGGTCAGCGCCCCGGCCGCTCTGTCCGTCGCCGCCCGGGAGGGCTCCGGCGACGTGCCCGTGACGCTGGCCGATCCCGATCCGGCCGACCCCCTCACGCTGACCGCGGTGTCCGGCGATCCCGGGCTCCTGCCCGCCGACCGGATCGTGCTGGGCGGCACCGGCCGCGCCCGCACCCTGCGCCTGCTGCCCACGGAAGGCCCCGGCGGCACCGTGCCCGTCGTGCTGACCGTCAGCGACGGGGCCCTCACCGCGCAGACCACCGTGCAGATCACCTTCACGCCGCCGCCCACCTTCGCCGTGACCGTGGCCACGAACGCCGGCGGCACCGTCACCCTCAGTCCCGCGGCCGAACGTTACGAGGAAGGCTTCCGGGTGCTCGCCACCGCCGTCCCGCTGCCCGGCTGGGAACTCCGGCGCTGGACCGGGCTGCCGGCAGGACCGCTCGAAGCCACCGGCCTCGACCTGGTGTGGCCCGTCACCGCCGACACCGTGTTCGGCGGCGAGTTCGCCGATATCGCCGCCCCGCTGGTGCAGTGGGAAAGCCCCGCCGCCGGCCTCAGCGAGGCCGAGGTCGTGACCCTCACGGGCCGGATCAGCGACAACGACCGCGTCACAGCCGCCCAGCTCCTGCGCCCCGGCCAAGCCCCGCTCAGCCTGGCGCTCACCGACGGCCGCTACGTCGTCGAGGGCGTGCGGCTGGAGCAGGGGAGCAACCCGTTCACCGTCCTTGCTACCGACCCGGCCGGCAACGCCGCCACCAACCGCCCGGTCCTCGTCTGGCAACCCG
>JBEISV010000399.1:0-4512 GCA_040375265.1 Verrucomicrobiales bacterium | reverse complement strand
TCCGCGTGTATCCGAACGCCAAGCTCGACCTGAAATACTTCCACCAGCGCGACGTGTTCAGCGACGACCCGTTCACCGATGCGACCGAGCCGTCGTTGCCCTTCACGCTCGGCGTGATGGTCCACAACAAGGGCCGCGGCCTCGCCCGCAACATGCACATCACTTCGGCGCAGCCGCAGATCGTCGAGAACGTGAAGGGCCTGCTGATCGACTTCTCGATCATCGCCACGGAAGTTGCCGGCAAGTCGCTCACGCCGTCGCTCACGGCCGAGTTCGGCGACATCCAGCCAGGCGACACCGCCATCGGCCGGTGGCTGCTGAAGTCGTCGTTGCAGGGCCTGTTCATCGACTACAAGGCCACGCTCGAACACGAGGACCGCTTCGGCCAGGCCGGCGCGTCGGTGTTCGATGGCGTCGAAATCCACGAACTCATCCACCAGGTCGAGGCCCAGGGCAGCCTGGCCGACGGCAAGCCGGACTTCCTGGTGAATGACCTGAAGGACGAGGAGGACCTGCCCGACACGGTTCACCTGAGCGACGCCACGACCGCGCCCGTCGCCGTCGTCCGGGCCGCGAGCCCTGACGGCGCCCCGACCGCCAACGACCTCGAGGTCGTGCTCACCGCGCCAATGCCCAACGGCTTCGCCTACCTGCGCGTGCCGGATCCGGCCAACGGCCAGTTCCGCCTCGCCGGGGTGAGACGTTCCGACGGCCGCGTGCTGCCGGTCGACGTCAACGCCTGGGTCACCGACCGCACTTTCCTCGGCATGGGCAAACGCCCGCGCTACGAGAATGTGCTCCACCTGTTCGACCACGACAGCACCGGCAGTTACACGCTGACCTACGCCCGCGACGAACGCGTGCCTGATCTCAGCGCCCCGAGCAGTCGCGTCGCCTCGTTGCCGGCCAACAGCCCGGCGCAGATCGCCGTGAGCTGGGCCGGTGAAGACGACACGTTCGGCACCGGCATCGGCAGCTACGACCTGTTCGTGTCTGTGAACGGCGGGCCGTTCCAACGCTGGCTGACCGGCACCCGCGCCACCTCGGGGCTTTATCCGGGCGCCGCGGGCCGCACGTATGCCTTCTACTCCCGCGCCCGGGACGTGGCCGGCAACGTCGAGGACGCGCCGCTTGCGCCGCAGGCGGTGACCTTCACCACCGGCAATTCCGCCCCCACGGTGGACCCGCTCGCGGCGGTGACCGTGGACGAGGGCGATGCCGTGACCTTCACCGTGGCCGCGACCGACGCCGACATTCCGGCCGACGCGATCACCTACGGCCTCGCGAACGCGCCTGCCGGCATGACGATTGATCCCGCGTCCGGCGCTGTGACCTGGGCGACCGGCGAAGCCGACGGCCCGCGCACCTACCAAGTCACCGTGCGCGCCACCGACAACGGTTCGCCGAACCTCACCGGTGAAGCAGTCGTGGCGGTCACCGTGCGCGAGCGGAATACCGCGCCGACCCTCGAACCGGTGGCGGGCGTCCTGGCCGCAAAGGAGGGTGAACTCCTGTCGGTCAACTTGGTGGCCGCCGACGCCGATCTGCCGGCCCAACCGTTGCACTTCCGCCTCGCGGACGGCGCGCCGGCCGGGGTCGCGGTGAATTCCTCCGGGGTCCTGCAATGGGTTCCGGACGAGACCGCCGGCGGTCGCACGGTGACGCTCGGCTTGATCGTGTCGGACAGCCAGGCACCGGAACTCACGGCAACCACCACCGTGACCGTGCAGGTGGCCGAGGCCAACTCGGCGCCGGTCCTCGCGCCGATCCGCGACCAGGTGGTCTGGGAAGGCGATCTGCTCAGCCTGCAATTCCTGGGCACCGATTCGGATGTGCCGGCGCAGACGCTGACGTTCAGCCAAAGCGGCCAGGACGGGCTGGGCACGGTCCTCGACGCCGCGACGGGGGCGTTCACCTGGCTGCCGGTCGAGGGCGAAGTGCCCAACACCAATCACATCACGATCACCGTCACGGACGACGCCACGCCGTCCGCGAGCGCCAGCCAGGGCTTCCGGCTGATCGGCCGCGCGCTGAAGGCCGGGTTGAACCGGCCGCAACGCTTCGCGAACGGCGACGTCTCGTTCCGTTTCAAGGGCACCGCCGGCCGGCGCTACGTGCTCGAAGGCGCCACCGACTTCACGGAATGGACCCCATCCGCGAGTTCGTCGCCGACCCGGCGATCTTCACGCTCACCGACCAGACGTCCGCCGCATTCCCGTGGCGGTTTTTCCGGGCCCGGGAGGTAGAGTAGCCAACGCCGCGCGCCGCCGGAGTCCGGGAACTCCGGCGGCCTGTTTTCGGTCCGGAGCAATTTCCACCTACGCTTTGGCAAAGCCCTGTCGATGGAATCCTTGTCGACACTGGCCCACGTGGCGGGCGGACCGTAGTCTGCCGCCGAAGGGCAATGGCCATGCGCTGTCATCTACCGTTCAACGGCACCGAGTCCCGCCGCACCGCGCCGTATCGCCGCGGCGGGCTGGGCGTCGTCCGCGTTTCGGTGCTGGTGCTGTTCGGCTGGCTGCTGACGAGTTGCCGCGAGCCGGCCCCGCCGTTGCGGGTCGGGTGCAACGTCTGGACCGGTTACGAACCGCTCCACTTGGCCGCCGAGCGCGGGTTTTTTGCCGGACAAGCGGTCCAGGTGATCGAGTTCCCCTCGACCGCCGACGTGATCCGGGCCTACCGGAACGGCGCGCTGGAAGTCGCCGCCGTGACGGCGGACGAGGCGCTGCTCATCGCGGAGACGGCCCCGGCCCAGCGCATCTTCCTGGTCTGCGACTTTTCCCGGGGGGGCGACGCCATCCTGGCCCGGAAGGAGTTCCCTGACTTGAAGTCGCTCCGGGGGCGGCGCATCGGGGTCGAACCCAACGCCCTCGGCGCCTACGTCCTTGCGCGGGCGCTCCAGCTCGCCGGCATGTCGGCCGGCGACGTGACCGTGGTGCCTGTGGGCTTGGAAGCGCACGAGGAGGCGTTCGACCAGGGGCAGGTGGACGCCGTGGTGACGTTCGAGCCGCGACGCTCGCGGTTGGTGGCCGCCGGCGCCCACCCGGTGTTCGACAGCTCCCAAATCCCCGGGGAGATCGTGGACCTCCTGCTGACCCGGCCGGAAACCCTGCAACGGTATCGGGCCGAACTGCGCACGCTGGTGGGCGGCTGGTTCAAGGCGCTGGACGAATTGTCCGCCCGGCGCGCCGAGACCATCGGCCAGATGGCCCGGCGACAGGGCCAGTCCGCCGCGCTGTTCGCGCAGTCACTGCAAGGCCTGGAACTGCCGGACCGGGCGGCCAACCGGCGCCTGTTGGGGAGTTCGACGAACAGCCTGGCCGCGGCGCTGCGCCGCCTGGCGCGGGTGATGGACGAGCAAAAGCTGATCGGGCCGGTCCCCGATCCGGCGACCCTGCTGGATGACTCGCTGGTCTCCTTGGAGGCGCCATGAAGCATCCGCTGCCGCTCCGCTATTCCCTGCCGGCAGCCCTCGGTCTGCTGGCGGGTGTGCTGGCCTGCCTCAATTTCAGGCTGGATTGGGCGCACACGACCCGGGCGGTGGAAGCCCTGACTGTGCGCCGGGCGGCCGCCCTGGGGAACCTGCTGGCCCGCAATCTGGAGCGGCACTTTTCGCGCAACGATCCGGTCGCGATCGCGGAGGAGATCACGGCCTTGAACGGGGTGCCCAGCCTGACCGTGGGGCTCGTCTGCGACGAAACCGACCGAATCCTGTCCGCCACCGCCCTGAACCTGCGGCAGGTGCCCCTCGCCGAGACCGGATTCGGCGGCGCCGCGCCACTGTTGGCCCAAGCCCGCGCCAGCCTGACCGCCCAGTTCGAGGTCACGCCAGACGGGGCCGCCGTGCGCGCGGCCTTTCCGTTCACGATGGGGCTGCTTCCGGGCGAGCTGCGTTCCTCGCGCATCGCGGTCTTCTACACCCAGACGGACTTGGCCGGCCTGATGCGGGCCGAGCAGTCGGCCATGGGAAAACAATCGCTCGCCATGGCAGTCGCGGCCGGGTTGGGCGCCTTGGGAATCTGGTTTCACCTGCGGTCCACGCTGACCCGCCGGGTCGAGTCGCTGGTCCAGGCCACGCGGGAGGTGGCCGCCGGCAACCTCGCCGTCGAAACTCGACTCCAGGGTAGCGACGAACTGGCCACCCTCGGCGCCTCGTTCAACCACATGGCCGCGCAACTCCGGGAGCGCAACGCAGCCCTGGAGGCCAGCGAGGCCCGCCTGCACGCCATCGTCCACCGCACGCCCAACGTCGCGATCCAGGGCTACGACGCCGACGGACGAGTCCAGCTCTGGAACGACGCCTCGGTCCGCCTGTTCGGCTGGAGCGCCGAGGAGGCCACGGGCCGGACCTTGGACGAGCTGATCTTCACGCCGGAGCAGGCGGCGGGGTTTGCGCGGTCGATACGCACGTTGGCCGGCACCGGCCGGTCGCTGGGCCCGGTGGAATATTCGTTCCGTCGGCGCAACGGGGAGGCCGGCCAATGCCTCTCAACCCTCTTTGAGGTGGCCGGG
>JBEISV010000580.1:0-2781 GCA_040375265.1 Verrucomicrobiales bacterium | reverse complement strand
GACGAGGACGGACGGCAGGTTTACCCGACGTGGAACCCGGTGCTGTTCCAGCCGCGGAACGGCCCGCTTTACCTGTTCTTCAAGGTCGGTCCCAGCCCCCGCAACTGGTGGGGCCGCGTGCTCAAGTCCGAGGACGGCGGCGTCAACTGGAGCCAGAAGAGCGTCCGCCTGCCCAAGGACATCTTCGGTCCCGTGCGCAACAAGGCCCTCGAACTGCCCAACGGCACGATCCTGTGCGGCTCCAGCTCCGAGGACCAAGGCTGGCGCGTGCACATGGAGTGGACCCGCAATCCGCTCACCGGCCCGTGGCAACGAACCGTCGCCTTGCACGACGCGATGGAAGTTGGCGCGATCCAGCCCACCCTGTTGGCCTGGGAAGGCGGCCGCATCCAGATGTTGTGCCGCACCAAGGAAGGCCTGATCTACGACGCCGAGAGCGCCAACTACGGCCTGACCTGGAGCCGGCTGCACCGGACCGATTTGCCGAATCCCAACAGCGGGATCGACGGCGTGGTCCTGCAGGACGGCCGCGGGGTGCTGATCTACAACCCCCTGGCCCAAGGCCGCGGCGAACTCGCGGTGGGCCTGTCCGCCGACGGCCGCGCCTGGAAGAATGTGTTCACGCTGGAGAAGGGCGACGGCGAATATAGCTACCCCGCCGTGATCCAGGACAAAGCCGGCAACATCCACGTGACCTACACGTGGAAACGCGAGCGCATCAAACACGTGGTCCTTGACCCGAAGCAGCTGAAGTAACGGCTGCCGGCGCGCCCCCCGGAATGCGGGCTTGCGCTGGCCGGGTCGGCTCGGCGTCCAATCCGGGCGCATGATGCGTTCCCTGTTCGCCCGGACCAGCGGGCTGATCTTTACGGCTTGGGCAGTCGGCCCGGGGTTGCACGCCGAGCTGCCCCGCACGTTCCGGGCCGCGCAGCCCTTGGCCGACACGCCGTTTCTCCAGGAAGTGGGCCGTGCGTGGCCCCGCCCGGAACCTTTGACCGCCGTGGCGACGCTCGGCGGCGAAGTGTTTCTCGGCACGGCCAAGGGCGTCTTCCAACTCCAAGGCGAAGCGTTGGTCGCGGACGGTGGGTTGACCTCCCCAGTCCAGCGTCTCGTTGCTACGGCAGGCAAACTCTGGGCGCTCACGCCGGCCGGCCTGCATCGGCGCGACGGCGCGGCTTGGAAAACGGTGTCCCCGGCCGCGGTGACGGACGTCGTCGAGTTTCGCGGCGACGTGCTGGCCGCCGTCGGGAACCAGCTCTGGCGCGTGCGGGGCGACGCCCTGGAACTGCTGTCCACCAACAAGGCGCGCTTCGGCCTCACGCGCCTCGTGCCGCACAACGATACACTCTACGTCCACGGCCCGGGCCGGCTCACGCCGTATGCATTCGGCGCGTTCGGCGGCGTGGATGCCTACACCTGGCCGGCCGACCTGAACTGGGATTGGGGCACGCTGCCTTCGCCGAACACCCGTGACGCGCTCAGCCTCGGTTCCGCGCTGTATCTCGCCACCGACCGAGGTCTCGGCGTGCTGCGCGGCATGTCGCTCACCCAACTCCGCGGCGAACAGGGCCTGCCGTTCGAGGATACGCTCTGCCTCGCCGCCGGCTTCACCAATGACCTTTGGATCGGCACCACCCGCGGCGCCATCCGACACGCGGACGGCGCCTTCCACCATTTCGCCGGCCAGCGTTGGCTGCCGGGCGACCGCGTCAATGCCATCGCCGCGAATGGCCGTTCCGTTTACCTGGCGACCGACCGTGGACTCGCGGCCATCGACTACGAGCCCTACACGCTCGCGAAGAAGGCCGCTTATTACGAACGCCACCTCGACGAATGGGGCCAGAAGCGGCTCGGCTTCGTGCACAAGCTGGAGTGGGACGCACCGACGAAGGAATTCGTCCGCGAGGTCAGCGACAACGACGGCGGTTACACCGGCAACTTCCTCGCCGCCCAATGCTACCGCTACGCCGTCACCAAGGACCCCGCCGCCCGGCGCGAGGCGACCAACACCTTCCATGCCCTCCGCTGGCTGGAGGCGATGACCGGCATTCCCGGTTTCCCGGCCCGTTCCGTCTGGGCCAAGGGCGAGCACGGGCACCAGGCCGGACACGGTTCGGGCAACTACGCCGCCGAATGGCACGACACCGCCGACGGGAAGTTTGAGCGGAAGGGCGACACGTCGAGCGACGAACTTTGCTCGCTGTTCTATTCGTTCAGCCTGTTCCTCGAACTCGTCGCTCAGGGCGACGAAATCACGGAGGCCAAGACCCACCTCGCCCGCGTCGCCACTCATCTTATCGAACACAAGTGGCAGCTCGTGGACCTCGACGGCAAACCCACGCGCTGGGGCCGCTGGGACCCGGACTACTTCCAGACCGACGAGGGCAGATACGACCGCGGTCTCCAGGCCGTTGAACTGCTCTCGTTCATCAAGACGGCCGAAGTGCTCACCGGCGAACCCAGGTTCGCCGTCGCCTACCGCGAACTTGTGGCGCTCGGTTATCCCGGCTACACGCTCCGCGCCCGGAACACCTTCCCACCCGACAGCGTCCTGCACTTCCTCGATGAACTCGCCTTCTGGAGCTACTGGAACCTCCTCCGCTACGAGCAGGACCCGGAACTCGGCGCGCTCTACCGCCGCGGCTACGAACGCAGCCATGAGGTCGTCCGCGTGGAGCAGAACGCCTGGTTCAACTTCCTCTACGGTGCCCTGACCGGCCACGACTGCGAACCGGTTCAAGCGGTCGAACATCTCCGCGGCTGGCCGCTGGATCTCCGCGT
>JBEISV010000487.1:0-3609 GCA_040375265.1 Verrucomicrobiales bacterium | reverse complement strand
TGGATACCGACGGCGATGGCCGGGATGACGTGGCCGAAATGCTCGCCGGCACCCGGCCGCTGGAGCGCGACACGCCGCCGGTGGATCTCACCTCGGTGAGCAGCTCGCCGGCCGCGGGCGAATCCGACGTCGCCGTGACCCGGGAAACGGTCCTGCGCTTTTCCCGTCCGCTGGCCGCCGGCACGACCCTCAGCACGGCCCAGCTTTACGCCAGCTTTGGCCAGCGCCGGTTGCTGACCCGGGTGGAACTCGCCGCGGACCGCCGTTCCGCGACCTTATTCTACCTCGAACCGATTCCCGCCAGCGCCCGCATCCGGGTGTCCCTGGATGGCAGCGCCGTGCGGGACGCGGCGGGCAAGGCCGTGGATGCCGACGGCGACGGCCAACCCGGCGGCCTCGGCCAGATCGAGTTCGACACGGTGAGCGTGACTCCGGTGGGCACGACCGGCGTGGTCGGCCGGGTGTTCGCCTCGGAACTCGTCAACGGCTTGGCGCTGAACCGGCCCCTCGCCGGCGTGACCATCACCGTGGACGGCGCCGAGGAATCCCTGCGCGCGGCGACGGACGCGAACGGCAACTTCCGGCTCCAGCCTGCGCCGGCCGGCACGTTCTTCGTGCATGTGGACGGGCGCACCGCCGAGGGCAGCCAATGGCCGGGCGGGGCGTATTATCCCTTCGTCGGCAAGGCGTGGGACGCCGTGGCGGGCAAGGCCGACAATCTTGCGGGCGGCACGGGCGAGATTTACCTGCCGTTCGTGCGGGCCGGCACATTGCAGCCGGTGAGCGCGACGACGGAGACCCGGATCGAATTTCCGGCGGAAGTGGTCGCGGCCAATCCGGATCTCGCGGGCGGCAACCTGCTCCTGCCGCCCAACTCGCTCTTTGCCGACAGCGGAGCCCGCGGCGGGCGCGTTGGCATCGCCCCGGTTTCCCCGGACCGCCTGCCGGAGCCCTTGCCGCCTGGCCTGAACTTCCCGCTCGTCATCACCGTGCAGACCGACGGCGGTTCCAATTTCGACCGGCCCGTGCCGGTCACCTTTCCCAACCTGCCGGACCCCATCACGGGCGAGAAGTTGCCGCCCGGCGCGAAGTCGGCGCTCTGGAGTTTCGACCATGATCTGGGCTCCTGGGTCATCAACGGCCCGATGACGGTCAGCGCCGATGGCAAGTTCCTCGTCTGCGATCCCGGCACCGGCATCCGCGAGCCCGGCTGGCACGGCACCCAGCCCGGCACCAGCCTGGACGGCGGGGAAATCGAGGCCGAATGCGAGGCCACCGGCTGCGTGATGGGACCGATCCAAATCACGCGGTTGCCCGGAGGCCGTTTTCGTTTTGAATTGGAGGCAGATGTTCACACCCCAGGCATCGTCAACTGGTTCGCTGCGGACGCCGGCAATGCCCAGGCGCTGGCCGGCGATCTGGTGGAGTTTCTTTTCTGTGAACCCGGAACCTATAACATCACCGCCCAACTCAGCCCGAAGTGCGGCGATCCCTGTTCCAAGACGGTCAGCGTGACGGTGACCGCCGAAGAACTGGTCACCCAATGCGATCCAGGCCGTCTCGGGGCGTTGCCGCCAGAAACCGTCAAGGCCGGCGAACTCATCAAACTCAACCTGCTCTTTCACGACGCAAACGATACCCCGCCGCCGGGGGACCTCCGCTGGGTCGCGGAAGGGGCGAATCCCGCCTCCGGGGTCGGCCTCGATTTCCGCACGGCATTCTGTGCTCCCGGTCCTCACGTCATCCGCTGGTCCCGGCAAAATCCGTGTGGCAAGCAGTGCTCAGGGCAGGTGGCGGTTCAGGTGCTGGCTAACCCCTGTTCCCTAACTCCATTTGAGTTCAATTTTGAGGCGGCCAAGCCACTTTTCCTGATGATCACGAACGCCATCATCTTGAGCACCACGGCTTCCAGCGGAGGGAGCGGTGTATGGGACTATCCAGGCGGCAGAGGGTCGCCCGATTTTGACGGTGGGCCGGTGCAGATTGCGGAGGACTCCTTTCCCTCCCTTGGGCAGCGTATCCAATACGACAAACCCGGCTCCTATCCGATCACCGTGCGATTCACCAATCGGTGTGGTGAGAGTTGTGAACAGACGACGACAATTGAGGTGATCGAGCCCCCGTGTGGCTTCGGTCCGGTATTTGATCTGTTTCAAAACCTCGGGGCCGTTCAGGCCGGCAAAACCATAGGCGTGCTGGTGACCTGCAGCGGGCCGGGAACCGCGCGCTGGGAGGCCCCAGGTGGGCTCCGGGATCAAGGGACCATCGCCTTCGGCGGACCCGCGGAACAGCAGGCCAACGCGGAAAACGGTTTCGCGACGGCCCAGGCAGTGACCTTCCCCACGCCCGGCAACTTCACGGTCACATTGCACTTCCGCACAGCCGGCGGTCAGGAGTGCACCAAAGCCATTCCCGTCAACGTCGTAACAGCCACCGGCGGAGCAGCGCCGTCCTTGGATCTCAAGTCCTTCCCCTTCCCCGGACAGCGGGCCCCGCTGGCAACGTCTGGAATCACGGATCCTCCCAGCGGCCTCCCCAGCGCGACCACGGGCCGTTCCGCGCACCCCCACGCCACGACGGCCCCCACGGTCCGTCAGCGTGGCCTGCATTATTACGTGCTGGTGAACCGCACGACGGGCGCCGTCGTGCAACGTGGATTCGCCGGCCGCAATGGCGTGGCGCACGCCCGCCCGCTGATCATCGGGGCCAACCGCGATCTCCGCGAAACCATTCTGCAGGCCGACTCTTTCTGGCTGGCCAGCCAGGATTACCGCACCGGTGAAAACGGCTCCAGCCTCACGCTGCCCGCTTTCCGACTCGCGCCGCCGGCTGGCCCGGATACCGACGGCGACGGCGTATCCGACGCAGCGGAATTCGTCGTGGGCACCGATCCGACCCGGGCAGACTCTGATGGAGATGGCATCACGGACGCGGAAGAAATCCGGGGCGGCACCGCCCTGGCCGACACGCTGGGCGTCGTCGCCGCCGTGCAGACGCCCGGCTACGCCCTCGACGTGGCGGCCGACGGCGAACGGTTGGCTGTGGCGCTGCGTGCAGGTGGCGTCGCGGTGTTCAACATCTTCAGCGGCCTGGCGCCCGCCCGCATCGCCCAAGTCTCGCTCCCCGGCGCCGCGACCGCGGTGGCTTTGGCCGGCGACACGGTGGTGGTCGGCTGCGGCGAGGCCGGAGTCGCCTTGGTGGATGTGTCGGATCCGGCAACAGCCAGCGTTCGGCATCAGGTCCGATTCCCCGGCCCGGTTCGCAGCGTGGCGGCCCGCGCTGGACTCGGATATGTCGGCCTGAACTCCGGCGAAGTGCTCGTGCTCGATCTGGTCACGGGCTCGGAAATTGCCCGGTCCAACCTCGGCCAACCGGTCCACGATCTTTCGCTGGCCGGCGAATTCCTCTACGCGCTGACCGACCGGCAGTTGATCGCCTTCGGACTGGTCTCCGGCGGCCTGGAATTCCGCGGTTCGGCCGAGGCCCAGGGTTCCGTCGGGGCGGGCCAGCGTCGGCTGCGCCTGTTCGCAGGCGGTGACCGGGCCTACGCCGTCGACACGTCGGGCTTCCGCGTCTTCGACCTTTCGCTGCCGGAACAACCGCGGTTGC
>JBEISV010000374.1:0-4880 GCA_040375265.1 Verrucomicrobiales bacterium | reverse complement strand
GTTGTATTTCTTCGCCACCTGGGCGCAGAAGCGGACCATCGTCGCCAGTTCGATGCGCTGCACGGTCGCGTCCTCCAGGATCGTGGTCGGCGCCACGCGGGCCAGCGCGCTGAAGGCGCTGCGCCGGGCGCTGGCGAGCTTGTTGGCTTCCGCCTCGTCCTTGGCCACCCGAACTTCCATGCAGCCATTATTGCGGGCGATCTCGACCATCTGCCGGGCCTCGTCCTCAACCTGCGCCGGATGTCCGTCGGTCTCCATCAGCAGCAGCGACTCGCAGTCGAGCGGCAGACCAATCTTCGCGAAGTCCTCCACGCACCGGATCGTCATGCGGTCCAGGAACTCCAGCGTGCAGGGGATGATCTGGGCCGCGATGATGTCGCTGACGGTCTGCGCCGCCGCGTCCATCGCGCCGAAGGTGGCCACCATCGTCTTCTTCGCCGCGGGCTTGGGAATCAGCTTGAGCAGCACCTGGGTGATGACGCCCAGCGTGCCTTCGCTGCCGATGAAGAGGTCCTTCAGCGAATAGCCGGCGACGTCCTTCACGCACTTGTTCCCCGTGAACATCACTTCGCCGTCGGGCAGCACGACCTGCATGCCCATGACGTAGTTGCGGGTGATGCCGTATTTCAGCCCGCGCAGGCCGCCGGAGTTCTCGGCCACATTGCCGCCGATGGTGCTGATCTTCATCGAACCCGGATCGGGCGGATAAAACAGCCCGACCGCGGCCGCAGCGTCGGCGACCTGCAAGGTGGTGACGCCGGGCTCGACCAGCATCGTCAGGTTGGCGCGGTCCACCTCGAGGATGCGGTTCATCTTCACCGTGCAGAGCACGATGCAATCCGCCGACGGGAGGCTGCCGCCGCTCAGGCCGGTGCCGGAACCGCGGGTCACGACCGCGGTCTTCGTCCGCTGCGCGATTTCAAGCACCGCCACGACATCGGCCGCGGACCGGGCGAACACGACGCAGCCCGGCATCTGGGTCATCGCCGCGGTGCCGTCGAAGGAATAGGGGATGAGGTCTTCGAGACGAGTGAGGACTTGTTCCGCGCCCACCTTGGCGCGCAACTCGGTGAGGATGGTTTCCGGCAGCGGCATGACGGCGGCAGCGTCGCGAACTCGCGTCGGCACGGTCAAGGCATGTCCCGCGGCGGCGCACCGGCAATTTGGGCTCCCCATCGCCGAGCCGGCGGTCTTTGCTTCGGCCATGAACTTCCCGGACGCGCCGTCGCTGACCCGCCGCGATTTCCTCCGCGCCGCCGCCGGCACCGCGCTGGCCCTTGGATCCGGGCCAGGCACCCTGGGCCAGGTTCCCGGCGAACGCCCGCCGCGGACCGACGGCGTCGCCATGCTCAATCCGCGCACGCGCGTCCCGGTCGGGCTCATCATCGACGACTCGACCTGCCTGGTAAACGTGAACCGGTTTGCGATGCCGCAGTTCAACGAGGCTTTCGCCGGGGCCACGGCGACGTATCACAAGCCTTGGCGCGAGTGGCCGGTGGAAATTCCCGATTCGTTCGTCCGCAAGTTCGGCGAGTGGTGCGCCGGCGCCGGCGTGAAGGGCAAATACAGCGTGGTCCCCTTCCCTGCCTGCGTCGGCCGGCTCGACCGCGGGTTGCCCGGCTGGACCCGCGCCGAGCTCAATGCCTCCATCGACCTCGTCCGCGGAGTGATCCTGCCCAATTGGGACATCCATCCCGAAATGGTCACGCACACGCGGGTCATTGACCTGAAGACCGGGCACCCGTTCCCGGAGCTCTCGCCGAAGTTCATGGAAAACTGGGAGTGGACCACCGGCCGCAGCGTGGACGAGATCGCCGCCTACCAGGCCTTCGCGCTTGGCATCCTCAAGGAAGTGGGCCTGCCCTGCGAAGGTGTCACCACGCCGGGCGGCTATGGCAACAAGGCGTTGCCGCAGCTCGCCCAAGCGTCGTTCGAATCGGTTCGCAGCGTCTTCGGCGCGGAGATTCCCCACTACTTCCGCCATCTCTACGACCGCGGTGACGAGAGCGTTGCGCCGCGCGTCGAAAACGTCAGCGGCCTCGGCACCGACGATCCGCGCTGCGTCGTCAGCATCATCGGCTGCACCGGCGACTGGACCGGCGGCTGGGACAACACGAACCCGGGCGGCGCGGACAAGTTCATCACCGAGGACGGCCAGCATGGCCGCATGGTGGAAGTGATCCAGCGCGGTGAACCGGCGCTCATGCTCGCCCACTGGACCGGCATCTGGTTCAACGGCCACGAGGTCGGCTTCCAAATCTTCCAGGAAGTCGTGAAGCGCCTGCACTCCCGCTTCGATCACCTGCACTGGATGAAGCTCAGCGAAGTCGCCCGCTACTGGGCCGCCCGCGAACTCACCCGGATCGAGCGGGCCGGAACCGCGCTGAAGTTCCAGGCGCCGTTCGCGTGCCCCGACTTCACGGTCCGCTGGCCGGAACCCACCGGCAAGGCGCCTCGGCTGGTTCACGGGGCCAATGTGACCGAGCTCCGCGAGGTTTCCGGTCCGCTGAAACTGACCGCCGGGACCTGGTGCCGGGACGGTGACTCCATTATCGCCTGCCTGGCCTTGCCAAAAGGCGCGTCCGAACTCCGGCCAACGGCTTGACGGATTCGCCCCATTTCGCGGACGGCACGATGAAGTATAGCCAAAAGGCGTATTGGACCAGGCCCCGCCCTTGCTACCTTTCGCAAATCTGTCGCATGACCATTGGACCGAAGCCCCTTGCCCGTCACCTCTCCGCGGCCGCCGTCGGACTCCTGCTGGCGACTCCCGCCCGGGGCCTAGACCAAAATGGCGACGGCCTGAACGACATCTGGGCGCTCTCCTACGGCGTGTCCGGCCTGGCGGCGGCGGGCGACGCCGATGGCGATGGCTTCACCAATGCCCAGGAGAGCAATGCCGGCACGGATCCGTTCGCGGCCCAGTCGTATCCAAGCCTCGGCATTGCCGCGGCGGAAGGCGGCGTGCGCCTCGCCTGGCCCAGCGTCGCGGGCAAGGCGTATTCGCTGGTCTCACGCCCGACGGTCGCCACCGGGATTTGGGCCACCAACGTCACGTTCGTGGGTGAAGGCACCCCGATCTCGGTCGATCAGCCCGCGACCGCAGCCGCCGCCTTTTTCCAACTGATTCCCGGCGACATCGACAGCGACGGGGACGGCCTGACCGACGCCGAGGAACGCTGGCTGGGCTTTGATCCGAAGAGCGTCCGGAGCGAGCGGCGCAACCAGCCCGACCTCCAACGTTTCAACGCCACTGTGAACGCCGCCAGCGTCGTCACGCTCGGGACCTTGGACCCCTTGCTGAGCGAACGCTGGCCCGATCCCGGTCTGGTAGCGGTGCGCCGCCAGGGCGGGCTCAAGCCGATCACCGTGAATCTCGCCTTCGGCGGAACGGCGACGAGGGATTCCGACTACACGGCTTCCGCCGGCACCAGCGTCACGCTCCCGCTGGGCGTCCGCGAAGTCTGGGTCGAACTGCACCCCGTGGCGGACCCGAATGACGCCGAACCGACGGAGACGATCACGGTCACCGCGCTGCCCGGCGCGGGCTACACCGTCGGCGCGAGCAACGTCGCCACCCTCACGCTGGCCAACGAAACGGCCACCACCGGCCCGTCCGCCAAGGCCGCCGCCCGCTTCCTGATCCAAGCTGCATTTGGCCCCGACCAGGATTCGCCCGGTGACGCCGACGAGGTTCCCGAAAACGTCGAGGAAGTGATGGCGCAAGGCTTCGCGGGTTGGCTGGACGACCAGTTCGTGCGGCCGTTGGGCCTGCTGCAGCCGTGGGTGGACTGGGCCGACCAATACGCCCAGGATCTCCAGCTATACGGCAACTGGAAGGAGTTCGCCTGGTGGGGCCGCGCAATGGGTTCACTCAAGCTGCGTCCCGACGCCCCTACTGAAACCGCGCCCGATCCGCTCCGACAGCGGATGGCCTTCGCGCTCAGCCAGATTCTCGTCACGTCGGACCGACCCGAATCCATCGCCACCGAGCAGGTCGGCATGGCCAACTATTACGACCTGATGGTGAAGCACGCCTTCGGCAACTACCGCGACCTGCTGCTCGACGTGTCGCTCCATCCGGTGATGGGCATCTACCTGAGCCACCTCGGCAACCGGAAGGCGGATCCGGTGAACCGCATTTATCCCGACGAGAACTTCGCCCGGGAAATCATGCAGCTTTTCACCATCGGCCTGTGGGAACTGAACCCTGACGGCAGCCGCAAGCTGAACGCCCAGGGCCAGCCCATACCCACCTACAGCAACGCGGACATCACCGAACTGGCTCGGGTCTTCACCGGCCTGTCCTTCGGCAATAACGACACGTTCCGCCTGCATCCCCGCGACTTCACCGTGCCGATGAAGATGTGGGACGAGGAACACGACTGCGCGGCGAAGACGTTGATCCGCGGCCTTGCGTTGCCTGCCCGCCCGCCGAGCGACGGCAACACGGGCACCGCCGGCCTGGCCGACGTGCAGGCCGCGGTGAACAACCTCTTCCAGCATCCAAACGTTGGACCGTTCGTCGGCCGGCAGCTCATCCAGCGGTTCATCACCTCGAACCCGAGTCCCGGCTACGTGGCGCGGGTCTCCGCGGTGTTTGCCGACAACGGCAGCGGTGTGCGTGGCGACCTGAAGGCGGTCCTTCGCGCCATCCTGCTCGATCCCGAGGCGCGCGATCCGCAGAAGCTGAATGAGCCGACCTGGGGCAAACTGCGCGAGCCGTTCCTGCGCGTCGTGAACTACGCCCGCGCCTTCAACGCCTACTCGACCTCCGGCCACTACGCGCTGGACCAGTTCACCCTCGACCACATGCAGGACCCCATGAGCGCGCCCAGCGTGTTCAACTTCTTCCTGCCCGCGCACAGCCCGCCCGGACC
>JBEISV010000659.1:0-2059 GCA_040375265.1 Verrucomicrobiales bacterium | reverse complement strand
CAGGGCTTCAGCGGCACCGTCAATCTCGCCGGCATCCGCGCCGTGGTGCAGGCGGTGAAGTCCATTCCGGTGATTGGCAATGGGGACGTTACCACGCCCGAGGCGGCCCGGCACATGTTCAACGAGACCGGCTGCGCGGGTGTCAGTATCGGCCGCGGGGCATTCTACGATCCGTGGATCTTTGTCCGGACCCGGCATCTGCTGGACCGCGGCGAGGTGTTGCCGGAGGCCACGTTCGACGAGCGCATTGTGGTGATGAACCGGCACCTCGACCTGATGATCGAAGTCTTCGGCGAGGAACTGGGCTGCATGATGTTCCGCAAGGTGGCGCCTTGGTATGCCAAGCGGTTCGGGCCGGTCGCGCCGTTCAATAAGCGGGTCGTGCAATTGAGCACCCGGACTGAGTTCGACGAGATCGTGGCGAGTTACCGGCAGTGGCGGAGCCAGTTCTGCGATGAGGCCGGCGAACTGACGGCCCGCTACCGGCCGGCGGCGCTCGTGGCGAGCTTCATGCAGGACGAGGGACCGCCCAGCACGACCCGCACGGCGATTCCCGTGCCCAAGGGGCCGGTGGAAGTCTGGTGAGCGGGTGGTTGCTGGATTCGGGCTCGAAATCCCGAAGCGGTCCGCCACGATGCCGGCGTTCTTCCGATGCCACTGACCATTTCCCAAGTCGGATTGCCGGCGCCGCTGCAGACGTTGCTGCGAGACACCTCGCGGTCGTTTTACCTGACCCTGCAGGTGTTGCCGCGGTCCGTGCGCCCGCAGATCGGCCTGGCCTATTTGCTGGCGCGGGCGACCGACACGATCGCCGACACCGAACTCATCCCCGTGGACGAACGTCTCGCCGGGTTGGAAGCGTTGCGTGACCGGATTCTCGGAATCCGCGCTGAGCCGGTGAATCTTGCTCGCTTGGCCATGTCCCAGCGCGGTCGCACTGCGATCGCCGAGAAACGCCTGCTGGACCGAATCGAAACGGCGGTTGGGCACTTGGATCGGCTGGGGCAGGGAGATCTTGAGGCGATTCGCGCGGTGCTTAACACGATCACCGGCGGGCAGGAGTTGGACCTGCGGCGGTTTGAAGCGCCGCCCGTTGCTACCGCGGCTGCTGAGGCGCCTCCGTTGCTGCCGCCGGTCATTGTCCCGCCCCCCTTGCCGCTGGCATCCCGCGGCGGTCGGAAGGGAATTCGGGCCTTGGCCAACGCGACGGAACTGGACGACTACACCTATCGGGTGGCGGGCTGCGTGGGTGAATTCTGGACCCACGTGACCCGACGGCACTGTTTCCCCAAGGCGAGGTTGGATGAGTCGGCGTTGCTCGCGGACGGCATCGCCTTCGGCAAGGGACTCCAGTTGGTCAATATCCTGCGCGATCTGCCGCGCGACCTTCGCAACGGTCGTTGCTACTTGCCGCTGGATGAGTTGGCCGGCGCCGGCCTGGTGCCGGCCGACCTTCTGGATCCGTCGAATGAACCCAAGCTGAGGTCCATCTACCGGGCGTGGGTCGAACAGGCCTACCGACGGCTGGAGGCGGGTTGGCGATACACCAACACTATTCCTGCCGGCCACTACCGTCTCCGGTTGGCCTGCGCCTGGCCGGTGCTCATCGGCGTGCGAACGTTGGTAAAGCTCCTTTCCAGCAATCCTTTGGACCCGCTTCAACGGATCAAGGTAAGCCGTTCGGAAATCCGGCAGATCTTGTTGGGCTCCACGCTCCGGCTGCCTGTGCGCGGGGCGTGGGAAGGGCAATTTGGCCGAATGCTGGGATAGCCGACAACCGGCAGTTTGAACGAATATCGCCGCGGCGGTAAGTGAAGCTGTCCGTGGCAATACGCGCTCATGATTACCAAGCCACAAGTTATTCCGCTGCTTGTCGAGTCTTCGCCATCCTTTCAGGCCGCTGTGGACAAACACATGGCTTTCTACGAGGAGGAGATTCATTACACTCTTCTCGGCGATTTCGCCCGCCATGTGTTGGATCTCCATCGGGAGGGGCGCACGGCACAGTTTTCAGTCATTGCTCAGGTGATTGAGCGGCTTCACACCGAAGGCGATCATT
>JBEISV010000510.1:0-3399 GCA_040375265.1 Verrucomicrobiales bacterium | reverse complement strand
GGACCACTATTATCTGAACGAGATTCCCGGCCTCGAAAACCCGACTAGCGAACACGTCGCCCGCTGGATCTGGCAGCAACTGAAGCCGGCATTGCCGCTCCTCGCCGAGGTCGTCGTGGCCGAGACCTGCACGGCCAAGTGTGTGTATCGCGGCGAGTGAGCTGCCGCGGTTGGGCCCGAAGGCGGGACGCCATTGGGGCTGGGTCCGCCCAACTTCCCCCTTGTTCCCGTTCCCCGCCGCCCGCGATAAATCCGCTTCCGATGAACCTCCTCGATGATCTGGAATGGCGCGGCCTTATCGCCGACTGCACGGACATGGCCGAGCTGCGCACGCGGCTCAACACCGGCCGGGTGACGTTGTATTGCGGCTTCGACCCGACGGCGGACTCGCTGCACGTGGGGCACCTCGTGCCGCTGATTTGCCTGCGCCGCTTCCAAAACGCCGGGAACATTCCCATCGCCGTCGCCGGCGGGGCGACCGGAAGCGTGGGCGATCCCAGCGGCAAGTCGGCCGAGCGCAACCTGCTCACCAAGGAGCAGATTTCCGCCAACGTCGCCGCGGTCGGCCCGCAGCTCGCGCGCCTGCTCGACTTCAACGTGACGCCCAACGCCGCCAAGATCGTCGACAACGCGTCGTGGACCGACGGTGTGTCGTTCATCGAATTCCTGCGCGACATCGGCAAGCACTTCACGGTGAACCAGATGATCGCCAAGGAATCCGTGCGCGCCCGCATGGAGGACCGCGAGGTCGGCATCAGCTTCACCGAGTTCAGCTACATGCTGCTCCAGGCCTTCGACTTCTACGTGCTGGCCCGCGACCAGAACTGCACGTTGCAGATCGGCGGTTCCGACCAGTGGGGCAACATCACGATGGGCATCGACCTCGTCCGGAAGAAGCTCGGCCAGCCGTCCTTCGGCCTCACGCTGCCGCTGATTACCAAGGCGGATGGCACGAAATTCGGCAAGACCGAGTCGGGCGCCATCTGGCTCGACCCGAAGAAGACGAGTTCCTACCGCTTCTACCAGTTCTGGGTGAACGTCGATGACCGCGACGTGATCCGTTACCTCAAGCTCTTCACCTTCGTCGGCCGCGACGAGGTGGAGGCGCTCGAAGCCCAGCACGCCGCCGACCCGGGCAAACGCGTGGCCCACCGGGCGCTGGCCAAGGCGATGACCGATCTGATCCACGGCGACGCCGCGACGCAGGAGGCGATCCGCGCGAGCGAAGTCCTCTTCACCGGCAGCCCGCTCGACGGGCTGAGCGAGGCGACGTTCAA
The DNA here is from genome assembly GCA_040375265.1 of Verrucomicrobiales bacterium. GTDB lineage: Bacteria > Verrucomicrobiota > Verrucomicrobiia > Limisphaerales > UBA9464 > CAIWAH01. The sequence continues at coordinate 2,122 of JBEISV010000510.1, read as the reverse complement.
CGACGTCGTCGGCGAAGTCCCCACTCGGAAACTGGAACTGGCGACCTTCGCCGGCGCAGGACTGCCGGTCGTGGACCTGTTCGTGGCGTCGGGCCTATGCCCGAGCAAGGGCCAGGCCCGCAAGGACCTCGAAGGCGGCGGCCTTTACCTGAACAACGTGCGCCTGACCGAGACCGGCCGCTGCGCGACCACCGCCGACCTGCTGTTCGGCAAACACCTGCTGCTGCGGAAAGGGAAGCGCAACTATGTGGTCGTGACGGCGGGGTAAGCCCCTCCGCACGCGGAGGAATCGGCGGACGCCGGCGAACGGGCTGAGCGGCTTGGGACCTCGGGCGGATCGACCGGTGCGGGCGGGGCTTTCCCGGTGCTGGCGGTCGTGCTTCGCTGGCGGCGTGATCCTGCGCCACGTTGTTGCCCTCCTGTTGCCGCTGTGCCTGTTCCGCGCCGTCGCGGCGCCGATTCCCGACGAGCTGTTCTGGCAGGACGTGGCGGTGCGCATCCGCCATGCGCCGGAGCTGACCAACGCGGTATTCCGGAAGCTCTGCGTGGACAAGGAGAACGTCGTTTATGTGCTCACGGACAAGGGCGTCGCCCGCGTCTTCGACGACACGCTGGCGCTGGACCGCAGCTACCGGCCGCTCGCGGGCAAGACGGTTAGAGATATGACTCTGTCGCAGCGTGGGGATGTTTTTTTCCTGCTCGACGGTGAGTGGTTTACCGCGGGCGAGAACGGTCGGCGAGGGGTGATCAATGCGCAGTCATTTGCGGTTGCCGGTAACGGGTGGGTGTATGGTGCTGGATTCTCGCCGTTGCAGGTATCGACAGGAAACTTCTGGATCAAGCCGGCACGATTTCACGACTTTCTGGAATCTGCCCCGCGGGGCGTTTGCGCGATTGGCGATCGTGACGTTGTCGTTCTTGAGAAAGGGAGGGTTGGGCGCGTTTCCTGGGACGGCGAGTCAGTATTTCCCCAAGGCCGATGGTCTCGCAAACTTGAGGCAACTACCCTGACTAGATGGGGAGATACGATCTGGCTTGGCTCAAAAGAGGGCATCACCGCGCTGGAAGGCGAAACGGGAGCCACGCAGGCCAGAGGTAATTTGGCGCCGCCGGTGCGATCCGTTACCTGCATTGCACCGATTTTAGGCGGACTTTGGGTTGGCACTCCAAGGGGAGCCTACTTCGAAAATGAGTCAGGTTTGTCCCGCTACGCCACACCCGCTGCGCCCGGCATCGAGCCGCCGCGCTTCCGTTACTACGCCGGCAAACGCTGGCTGCGCGACGACCAGGTCGTGGACCTCGCCACGGATCACGACGGCCATCTCTGGGTGCTCACGCAGACGGGCCTGAACAAGATCGAGTTCCGCCAGACCACGCTTGCGGCCAAGGCCGATTGGTTCCACCGCAAGATCCGCTCGCGCAATATGCGCTACGGCTTCACCGCCGAACGCCGCCTGCTCGTGCCCGGCGACATCACGTCCAGCGAGATGATCGACACGGACAACGACGGCGGTTGGACGAGCTACTACCTGGGTTCGCTCGCGGCCCGTTACGCCGTCACCCGCGAGGAGGAGACACGTCGGCAGGCCTGGGAATCGTTCGGCGCGCTGGAACGGCTCCAGAGCATCCATACCAACACCGGCTTCCCGGCCCGCACCTTCGAGCGGCGCGGCTTCAAGTTCTCCGACACCGACCGCTGGCGCGACGCGCCCGATCCCGGCTGGGAATGGAAGGGCCACACCAGCAGCGACGAGATGCAGGCGCAGGGCTTCGCGCACGCCGTCATGTGGGAACTCGTCGCCACCAACGCCACCGAGCGTGCCCGCGTGGCGACCAACTGGGTCGCGGTCATCGACCACATCCTGCGCCACAACCTCTACCTCGTGGACGTGGACGGCGAACCCACGCTCTGGGGCCGCTGGCATCCGGACTACGTGAACTGGTTCCCGCCCAGCATCCACGACCGCCGCCTGAACTCCGCCGAGATCACCGCCGGCCTCCAACTCGCCTACCGCATGACCGGCAACGAAGCCTACCGCGCCAAGGCCTACGAGCTGTTCGAGCAGCACGGCTACCTCACGAACCTGCTCAGTTCCATGAAGCTCATCGCGCCCACGAAGGG
>JBEISV010000191.1:0-8304 GCA_040375265.1 Verrucomicrobiales bacterium | reverse complement strand
CGCGACTTCAAGCGGGCGATGCAATACGCCGAGCGGATCGAGGCGGGCGTGGTTAAGGTGAACCAGATCTCGACCGGGCTCGCGTTGCAGGCGCCTTTCGGTGGCGTGAAGCAGAGCAGCACGGACTCGTTCCGCGAACAGGGCACGGCCGCGCTCGACTTCTATACCCGCAGCAAGACGGTGTATCTGGACTACTCCGCGTAATCCGCACTGGCTCGAACAGAAGGAAACGGAGAGCACGAAGGGGGCAACAGACGCCCTGATTGGCTTTCCCTTCTCCGTTTCCTTAGTTCCCTTCTGTTCACTACCGGATTCGCTTCCGCTCGCCTCGGGGCCGCGGCCGGCACATCCTGCCGCCCGCACCGCCGCATGAAAGTCCTCCACGTTCACGCCCACTTCGACGACTTCGAATTTGTCGCCGCCGGCACCTTTGAACTCTGGCGCCGCCAGCTTGGCGCGGAGTTCCAGGGCAAGATCATCGTCTGCACCGATGGCCGTTCGGGGCACCAGTTCCGCTCCCGCGAGGAGACGGCCCGGGTCCGCCTCGCCGAACAGGAAGCCAGCGCGAAGCTCGGTGGCTACGACTTCGAGATGCTGCGCAAACCGAACGGCCAACCCTTCGAAGAAGCGTGTCGCGTGCTGACCACGGACCTGCTCGCCGCGCTGTGGCAGAGCATCCGTGAGTTCGAGCCGGATTACCTCATCTGCCCGCCGTTGCCCACCGATCCGCAGGCCGGCGTGCATCCGGATCACATCACGGTAGCCGAGGCGGTGCGCCGCGTGGCCTACATGATCAACGTCCCGCACGCGTTCCTCGGCGAATATCCCGTGGCCGACGAAACCCAGTCCCGCTGGGTGAAGACCCCAGTGATCCTCAACGCCTACGACGGCTACATGGCCGGCGCAAACACCGCTGACCTCGTCGTGGACGTGGATGACGCCTTTGACCTGATCGCCGAGGAATCCTGGTGCCACCAAAGCCAGATCAACGAATGGCTGCCGTGGGTCGCCCGCCATCACATTGAGCCAACCGCCAATCTCGCCGCGTGGAAGCAGAAGCTGCGCGCCCGATTCGACCGCCAGGCGCGGGAACTGGGCCTGCCCCCGGGACGCGCCTGCGAAGCCTTCGCCGTGACCGCCTGGGGCATCGTCCCTGGCTTCGAACTGCTTCAACGCGACTTCCCCAGCCTCGTCCGCGAACCCGGCCGCGACGAGCGCCTGCGCGCCAAGCTGGCCCGCTGGGGTGGCTAGACCGTCGACTCCAAGCCCGAAGGGGAACGCGCCTCACCAACTATCTTCGAGGCATGCAATCCCGGGCCGACCCGGACCAGGAATCAGCACTGGAATCTGCGCCAACGGCTGACATTGTCCCGTCCATGAAGCCCAGTTGGACAGTGCGCAACTTGATGCGGCGAGCCGTTTGGGCCACCTGGGGAATCGGGTGCGCGGCGTTCACCGCGGACTTCTCGCAGATCAACGTCCGTCCGATCCCCGGGCCAGCCGGTGTTGAAATGCGCCTGACGGGAAAGGTCACCGGCCAGACTCCGGTGGAGTTCAGGCTTCAGCGGAGCAGCGACTTACGACGCTGGGAGAATGTCGGCAGCAAGGTCCGTCTGGCGCCCGGTCAGACCGCGGACGCTGTCCCGATGTCCACAGAATCGTCGGCGGCCGGCTTTTTCCGGCTGAGTGCCCAGCCGAGCAGCTTTTCCACCTCGGACGGCGCCGCGGCGCTCGGGTTCGCCGGCCCTTTCGCGGATGAACTGGATGCCTTGGGGCGGCTTACCCCCGAGGATTTCAGCAGCCGTTATCAACCGCCCGCCTATCTCGAACAGCTTTCATGGAATCCGGCCAGTGCCACCTTTTGGGCGGACTTCAACAATCCTGATCGGGGCTGGAAATCATCGTCTTCCGGCGGCATCAACTTGGGCGGACTCGCCCTGACGGAACCGGAGCTCGCCGTCATGCGACGCCAAGGGTTTGTCGTTCCCGAGCGCCTCGCTTCCCACAGTTTTGCCGATGCCTATTACCAAATTTTCGAGCGCGATCTGCCGGTTTTCGTGACGTCTGATTCCATCTTGCACGCTTGGCACCGCTCCTTCGACGCGATTCTTGAGGAGATGGAGACCTATTGGGCCGGGCCAATCCTGCAACTGACGCTCGATGCGATGGCCGAGCAGGTGATCACCTCGCAGGCCAACGGTTCGGCGGCCCAAAAGAGCGCATTGGAGGATGCCGACTACTTCGTGGCTGTCGCCCAGTCACTCCTGTCGGGCAACACGGTTCCAACCCGCCTGCCTACGGGAAACCGGGTCTTCGCGACTCTCGGCGCAATTCAGGCGGCGCAACCCGTGCCCTTCGCCTTCTTTGATCGCAGCGACATGGTGGACTTTGGCGGCTTCACCCCGCGCGGGCACTACACCAAGACGGTCCAATTGCAGCGATATTTCCGGGCCATGAGCTGGCTGGGACGGGTGGACCTGCGGGTGGCCGGCGACTCTACTGCGGTGTCCCTCCGGCAATTGAATGCCGCCCTGATCCTCACCGACCTGTTGAACCGCTCCGGCAGGGTCGAGAGTTTCGCCTGGGTGGAGAATCTGATCCGGAATCTGATCGGCCGGGCCGACTCGATGAACCCGGGGCAGTTGACCGACCTCGCACGGGCGGCCGGGCTGACGAATCTTGCGGCAATCAACGGCCCCCAACCACTGGAACGGATTCGGGCGCTCATCGAAGCGGGGGACATCGGGGTCCAGAACATCCAGGGCCACAGCTACGCCTTCTCCGGCGATCGGGGACAGTTGAAGCTGCCTCGTTCGTTTGCCCTGCTTGGACAGCGGTTCACGCCCGACAGTTGGACCATGAACCAGGTCGTGTGGGACCGCATCAAGCAGCCGGGTTCGGGAGAATTGCTCCGACGGCGCCGTTCCTACTCGCTTGATGTCGCCTTCGCGGCCTTGGGCAACAATCACGTCACGCCCGATCTCATCGCCAACCTCCTGAATCCTGCCGGTCAACGGTTCCGGGATGGCTTTCCGTATCAGCATAATTTGGCTGCCGCCCGCAATGTCATGGACCAGATGCCGGCAGCCCTGTGGGAAGATTCCATCTACAACCGCTGGCTCTTCACGCTCCGTGCGCTCTCGGACCCCACCACCGGACCGGAATACCCGGAAGCCATGCGCACCCACGCTTGGGCCATGAAGACGCTGAACACCCAACTCGCGTCGTGGACCCAGTTGCGACACGACACGATCCTCTACGTGAAGGCGGTCTATGTGGGCGACATCCTGTGCGAATATCCCAAGGGGTTCGTCGAACCCCGCCCGGAATTCTTCCGCCGCCTCGGCGTGATGGCCGAATCCATGGGCGGCCTGTTGCAAGGCAGCCCGCCTAGGCAGCAATTCATGGCTCGGTTTGCCTCAACCTGCCGCACGCTGGAGGGGATGGCCCGGAAAGAACTCGCCCGCCAACCCTTCAGCACCAACGAAACGTGGTTCGTGGAAAACCTCGTGGAACGCACCGATTCCTACTTCGGACCCCGCACCTATTCCGGGTGGTATCCGCAGCTTTTCTACCGCTCCGCCGAGGGCGCCCAGTTCCAGCCCCCGCTGCCGCCCGGCGCCTCCTTCCTCGACAACCAAGATTCCGACAAACCGGACCTGATCGTGGCCGACGTCCTCACCGCCGGCAGATCCGAACCTGACGGCGATCCAGGCGGCGTGCTGCACCAAGGCATCGGCCGGGTCAATCTGATGCAGATCGCGATTGATAACGGGCCGGACCGCGCGATCTACGCGGGGCCGCTCCTGAGCCACTATGAATTTGAGATGCCGGCGGGAACCCATCTCACCGACGAACAGTGGGCTGCGATGCCGCGGCCGCCAGCACCGCCTTGGACCCGGGGATACCTGCTCCCGCGCCCGTGATGGGCGGCACTAGGGCGCGTTGGTGGGATTCAACGCCCGCACATAGAAGGCCGCATCCACCCCAAAGCCAAGGCCCGCGTCATTGAGGTCGAGCAGCAGCGGCGCCATCGTTCCCTTGAATTTCCACCACAGAGTCCAAGCCTTTAGGTCTTTCGAAATCTCGACCCGATAGGTTCGGTTCGTGAGTCCCAGCAGGGAAACCAAATTGGGAGAACCCGGCGTGAGCCGGAGTCTTGGGCCGTAGCGCTCGGGGTTGGGAGCGACATCGAGAATGATGTCTTGGGCGCAGTAGGTCGTGGCCGCGAGGTGGTATCCGGTTTGGAAGGACTGCCGGCCGTAAATGCCCATTCGCGCCTTGAAGGTCATCGCTGGATAAACCCCGCTCCAAGCCCCCAGTTCCAATGAGGCTGGCGCGTTCCGCACCAACTCTGCCGTCACCGGATCGGCCGCCAACGGCATCGCCGCCACGTCGCCCTCGACGACCTTGATCGTCACCGGCCCGGAATTGGGCGGGCAACTCACCGACGGGGGCACGACCACTGAACCACCGCCGCCGGTCCGGTTGATGGAAAACCCTTGGAACTCGAGCATGAAATTGTCCGCCGCTCCGGGCGGATTCGACATTTGGTCAACAAACCGGAACGGGGCCGACGAGCCCAAAGTAAAGCCGGTGGCCGCATCCTTGACCAGGACCTGGAGCATCACGGGGGTTCCTCGCGGCACGCCGACCATGGTTCGCGTGCCCCCGCTCCAAGTGCCAGGACTGGCGGTGGTCGAAGCCCGGAAGTTCGCCGGCGCCCCGATTTCAACGCCGGAGTCGGCGAAGACCAACTGGGCCGTGAAATTCCGCCCGTCCGCCACCCCGTTGCGGACTCCGGTTCCCGACAGATCCCCCCACGACCAATCGAACGTCACCAGCCGCGGCGTGCCCAGATTGTTGTTGTTAAAGCTGACCGTGCTGTCCGCTGCCCATGCCAACGGTGACAAGAGCAGCCCCAACGCGAACAGCAGATGGAGTGGACTCACGGGAGGAATCTTGTTTTGCGCAGTGCAACCTTGCCAGCACTGAGTGCGTCGATACCTGTGCTCATCTGCGCATGCTCGGGGCGCAATGCCCGGAGTTCACGATGACCGCCTGGGGCATCGTGCCCGGCTTCGAGCCACTGCAACGCGACTTCCCCAGCCTCGTCCGCGAACCCGGCCGCGACGAGCGCCTGCGCGCCAAGCTGGCCCGCTGGGGTGGCTAGACGCTGCGCGCGAGCACCTCGACCAGGTAACGCAGCTCCGCGTCCACATCGGCAAAGGCGGGCACCGTCTGGGCGACTTCGGCGCGGACGAGTTCGCGAAACCGTTTGCGCAGACGGTGAACCGCCACCTTCAGCGCGCCTTCGCTCCAGCCTAGCTGGATCGCGACGTCCGCCTGGGCGGCCGCGGCGCCCATGAGCCACGGCTTCAGGTGTTCGAACTGGTCCGCCTTGCCGGCCGAGACGTGTTCCGCCGCCAGCGCCCGCAGCGCGGTGTCCATGATGGCCAGCGCCCATTGACGGTCGAACCACGTGTCATCCGGAGCCGCCGCGGCGAGTTCGCGGCCCGGTGAGGTATCGGTCAGTGCGGGCAACGGTTCGTGAATGGCCCCGCCGCCGCGTTTGGCGGCGTTGTCGCGGTCACGTTGGTCGCCGAGGAAATGCCGGAGAGCGCCGAGCACGAAGGAGCGGAACCTCCCGCGGGCGGGATCGGCCGTGGCAAATCCGTCGCGGGCCAGCAGCCGGGCGAAGAATTCCTGCGTCAGCTCACGGGCCGCATCCTCGGTGCGCCCCTCACGCTGGAGGAAGCGGAACACCGGCTGGTAATAGGCGGTGCACAGCTCACCCAACGCCGCCCGGGCTGCCGGCGAATCGCCCCGCGCCGCCAGCACCAGCGTCCAACGCGTGGCGGCGAAGGCGGAGCCATTCGTGGGCGGCGACGTGGTCATGGCGGCGAGTTCGGGAGGAGAGGCTCCAGTTCGGCAACCCCGGCCGTTGCCTCGGCCACCGCCCGTTTCGCCGCGCTGACTTCGGCGGACGTCGCCTTGCCCACGCCGAACATCCTTTCGATGAGGGTGAGGATCTTTTCCGCATGGTTCAGCCGGGCCTTCGCGGCGGCCATCGCGTCGCCCTTGAGTTCGGCTTCGGCCACGGCCACGGCGAGTTCCGCGGCAAGCATCTCCCTGCCTTGGGACGCGACGATGCCGACCACGGCCTGCATGCGAAGGGCGTCAAGGTTCTGCTGGGCGAGGTCCAACCGGATCAAGATGTCCGCCCGCGCGTCAGCCGCCCGCACCGACTGCGGCTCATACTCGACACTGAAGCCAGACTGGATCTGCTCGGGCATCTGTCCGGAGCGGGTGATCGCAGCGGCATCTTCCGGGCTCCAGAACAGCCAGCGTCGCGCCGGCCGGTCGCCTTGGACCTCGTCGGTTACGTGGGCAGGCTGAAGATAGGCGAAAACGCGGTTCGTTTCTACCCAGTTGAATCGGCCACCGACCGCGGCACCTCCATGGGCACCCTCGACGGTCGGACCGACCAACTCGCCGTGAGAAATGCCCGCGGAGGCCTCACGGTCGCTGGACGGAAGCCGGAACAAGTCCCAACGCAGCGGAATGCGGTTCGCCTCCGCGCCGGCGTTCAGGTTGGTCACGCCGGTCGCGGGCGCGGCTTCAACCGGCTGGCCCTCATGCCAGCGCACGACGGTGAGACGGCCCTGCTGGTTCGGCTCGAGAGCAAGAGTCAGTTGGGCGCTCAAGACATGCCCCGGTTCCATCGGTCCTGGGTTCGTGTTGGTCAGACTGCCATGGTTGAACGCCAAAGAACCCAGGAACCCCTCATCCATCGGCTGGCCGGTGGTCGGATTGACCAGCTTCGACCGTTGCAACTGGAAGAGCACCAGCACCTCCGGCCGTTCGAGGATCCGGGAGCGGCCGACCCAGTCCTTCTGCACCTGATCGCGGGCAAGTCCGGCCAGTTCGACGGAAGGGAAGACGAAGCCGATCCGGAGCGTCCCCGGTCCCGTCAGTTCACGGCTGCCGGCGAGCAGGTGTCCGCCCAAGTCGCCCATCGCGTTGTCCCCGCGCCGCGGCTCCAGCAGGCAGTCCGTCGCCAGACCGTCCGGCACCATCGCCTGGCTGACCATGGCCGCGGCGCCGGCAAACTGCGGGGTTACCCCGTGCGGCTGGAAGCCGGGCTCCGAGTAGATGTTCAGCAACAGGACCGATCCCTCGGTGGACGCCTCGGTGAAATGCAGGGTGGCGCCGGTGCGTTCGGCAGCGCCCGCCATCATCACCGGGCTGGCGGTCCAGTCAGTGGAGGTGACGCGCTGGGCCTTCCACTGGATGAAACTGAAGAGCAGGACGGCGAGGCCGACTCCGGCGAGCGTAACGATGCCCCAAACCCGGCGGCCACCCGCCGGTCGGGTCACGCCGAAGGCCGCCCGGGCGTCGGCCCGGTGGAGGGCGATCAGGCCTGCGGCGAAGGCGGCGGTCTGCAGTGCGGCGAAGAACAGGGCTGGTCCCGGGCGGGCCGTGATACCCGGAACGCCGATGGTGATCCCAGAGGGAAATGAGTAGCGGCCGAACCACAGCAGTGCGAGGCAACCACCCAGGCCGCTGAAAACTTCGAACCAGTTTAACACCAAGGCGAGGCGGCGCAGGCCGCGATTGGCGGAAAACAAGGCCAACCCCGTGAAGACGAGCAGGCTCATCGTGTGCCAGACGGAGCCGGATAAGTTCCAACTCAGCAACGTTGGCAGCAAGGCGACGGTGCCGGCGGCGAGAAACCACCACGCGGCGCGACGCATCCAAGTGGGTGCGGGCATGGGCGTCACTGGCGTTGCCACTTGGGACGCCCCCCGCCGTCGCCAGGCCGCAACCACACCGATCACCGCGACCACCGTGACGACGGTCACCAACTCGTTGCCCGCCCCTTGCCCCAGCGCCGAGAGCAAAGCCATGAATAGGCTGCCGAAGCCGATTAGCATTCCCCCGCCGAGTCCCGCCAGCAGCAGCACCACGGCCCGGCTCAGCCAGCGGTCCAGCGCCAGTCCCGAATCGGGGACGTGCAGGCCGAGTGAACGCAGCAGCTCCCGCCGCCGCAGGCTTCCGCGCCAAGCCCCCCCGATCAGCGCGCTGCCGGCCAGCAGCACGAGCAGGAATGGCAGTGGACCGGATCGCATCAGGCCCGCGATGGCTCCCACCATGGGCAGAAGCAGCACGACGGCTTGCACGCACAGCAGCGCGCCGACCAAGCCAAGCCCGAGCAACAGCCAGGGCTTCCAAGCCGGCGCCAATTCGGCAAAGCGGAAGTGGCGGGGGATCTGTTCCGCGTGGACGACGGGCTCGGAACGG
>JBEISV010000675.1:0-1807 GCA_040375265.1 Verrucomicrobiales bacterium | reverse complement strand
GGTCCGGGGCCACGCAGGTCCAGTCCGCCCCGCCGGTCACGGGCCCGGTGCTGTGGGCGCCGACGAGTTCGTTGGCGTAAGGGCGTTCGTGCGGCAGCGACTTCATCGCCACAAAATCGCGCGTGCCGCCAGGCGGACCGTAAACGCCGATGCGTTCGAAGGCGCGTTGGTCGGGCGTCAGGGCAATCTTGCCGCACACGGCATTGCCCGAAAGGAAGGCGACGTTCACGCCGGCGCCGATGGCGGCCTGCACGTTCCGGAACATCTCGAGAGTCCAGTATTCGTCGTGGCCGACGGAGAGGAAACCCTTCGCCCGGAGCAGTCCGCGCGGATCGGCGTGGGTGTCCTGATTGGAGCAATAGGTGACGTCGTAACCGTGCTGCTCCAGCCAGTAGGCGACGGGAAACTCCCACAGCAGGAATTCCCCGGAACCCTGCGACAACGGGGCGTCGAAGATCTGGCAGTAACGGCCGTAGGGCCGGTTGAAGCCCACCTGCACGCCGCCGCCCCAATACCACTGGTCCTTGCCGTCGTCGTAGAGCGAGAACTGCGTGGGCCAGCGGTTATAGGCCTGCCAGGTGTGGTCGCTGCACTGGAACAGCAGGTCCGCCGGCCGGTCGTCGCGCACGATGAACACCACGTAGCTCTGCACGCCGCCGCTCTGTTCGGTGAGCTTACCGAGGTAGACGCCGCTCAGCCAGTCGGCGGGAATCTTCAGCGATAGGCTCGGTTCCCAGGCGCAGTCCCGGAGGCGTTTCGCGCCGACGGCCGGCTCAGGTTGGGCTTTCCCGAGGATGGCCGAAAAGGTCTTCATCAGCCGTCCGCCCGTCCCGCCGTAGTAGCCGAGCCGGTAAATCTCCACCGTAAAGTCGCTCGCGGGCTGGGTGCTGACGAAGAACTGGATCGTCTCGCCGGCGCGGACGCGGGTGTGGGAGCAGAAGCCCTCGATCCACGGGCAACGCCATTTCGTGGCGGGCTCAATCCGGGTGTTCGTCAGCATCCAGTCGCGCGTGCCCGGTTTGGCATTTTCCTCGGCAATGCGGTTTCGGCGGCCGGCGGGAATGCCAGCGCAACCGGCCAGCGCCGCGGCGGCACCGGCGCCGGCGAGGCCCTTCAAGGCGGTGCGCCGGGTGACTCGGGGGGATCTCATCGCCGTGAGGCTGCGGGCGCCCGCGGGGCGGAGCAACACCCCGAAGCGGGTTCATGGCCCAAGACCGGGCCTCACTCGCCGGCGACCGGCAGCAGGTAACACACGGCCTCCTGGTCGTTGCGCACGAGCAGATACGGTCCGGCGAGCGCGGGATTGTTCCAGGTCTTCGCCGACAACGCATTCAGCCGGCCCAGTTCCGTGAAGCCGTCCGGCTTGGCCTCGGCGAGCGCGACGAAGCCCGTTTCGGCCTGGATCAGCACGAGGTCGTTCACCAGCAGGCTCTGGCCGGAACCGAAGCGGCCGTCCTTCCAGACCCGTTTGCCGGTGGCCACGTCCACGCAGGCGAGGAAGCCATCGTCGAGCCCGTAGAGATGACCATCCCGCACGGCGACGTTGTTGAACTGGGTCTTCAGCGAACGGCTGCGCCAGACTTCGGTGGCCGCCCATGTGCCTTGGGCATCGGGCGCGACCTCCAGCAGCAGGCAACCCATGGAATAGCCGGCGGAGACAAACACACGATTGGAGCTGACGACCACCGGCTGCGCGGCCTTGGGCATCTGTTCGTTGCCCCAGGCAAATTCCCAGAGACGTTTCCCGGTGGCCGGATCGAGACCGGCCGTGGCGCGGGCGCCGTTGACCAGGATCTGCGGCTGACCG
>JBEISV010000376.1:0-4842 GCA_040375265.1 Verrucomicrobiales bacterium | reverse complement strand
GTCGCGTCGGCGTTCTCGGGGCGCATGGACCCATACTTCCTCGACGTGGCGTTGGGCGTTGGCATCAGCATCGTGCTGGCGGCGAGCCTCAATCTGATCAACGGCTTCACTGGCCAGTTCTCGCTCGGGCACGCCGGTTTCATGGCGGTGGGCGCCTACACGTCCGCCATGGTGACGACCGTGCTCGGGCCCAAGCTCGGCGCCTCGGCCGCGGTCCTGCAATGGGCCGTGTTCCCCGCGAGCCTAGTCCTCGGTGGCCTGCTGGCGGCGCTGGCCGGACTCGCCGTGGGCGCACCGTCGCTGCGGCTCAAGGGCGATTACCTCGCCATCGTCACGCTCGGCTTCGGCGAAATCATCCGCGTGATTTTGCAGAACGTGGAAGCGGTCGGCGGCGCTCGCGGGCTCGTGGGTGTGCCCAGCTACACGAACCTGTTTTGGACCTTCGGCGGCGCGGCAGTGACGGTTTACGTCGTCTGGGGCCTGCTCAATTCGACCTACGGCCGCGGCTTTCTCGCGGTGGCCGACGATGAGGTGGCCGCCGAGGCCATGGGCCTGAACACCACGCGCTACAAGATCACCGCCTTCGCGGTCGGCTCCTTCTTCGCGGGCGTCGCGGGCGGGCTCTACGCACACCTGAAGGGCTACCTGAACCCGTCCGGCTTCGACTTCAACAAGAGCATCGAAATCGTCGTGATGGTGATCCTCGGAGGCATGGGCAAGCACGTCGGTGTGATCATCGCGGCCATCCTGCTCACCGCCATCCAGGAGCCACTGCGCAAGTTCGGTGACTACCGCATGATCCTCTACTCGGTGCTGCTCATCGTGCTGATGCTCACCCGGCCGCAGGGCCTGTTCACCTGGCCGGTGTGGAAACGGAAGGCGGCATGACGGAACCGCTTTCCCAACTCAGGACGATCATTGCCGGTTCGCCCCTGCGGGATCGGGCTTCCGAGTTACTGGCGTTGGCCCAACCGGCCGTTCACCTGCGCAAGCGGATGACGGAAGCCAAGAAAGCAGGTCCACGTCGTTGGTTCGGACTGCGAAAAGGGGAGTCCACGACGGTCCGCCAGGCTCTGCCGGTGGCGGTGGGTGCCTCCAAGCTGGGTGGCCTGCCCGACGTGGCCGCCGGTTTTGAGTGGCCGCACCTCAAGGCGAAGCCGCTGGGATTCATCGGGCAACTCCGGTGTGCGGACCTGCCCGCTGCCGGGTTGGATCCACATTGGCCGACCGAAGGGCTGTTGCATTTCTTCTACGACATTGAGGAACAACCGTGGGGAGGCGACGACGTCGCCGCGGAAACGCCCTTCGTCCTCCACACCGAAAACAATGCCGATTTGCGCCCGGCCCGACTTCCGGCGGGCGCCCCGGAAACCGGACTTGTCCTGCCGCAGTTCGGTCTGGAACCGGAGGTCGTGCCAACGCTGCCCGATTTTCAGGCCCCGGAGACCGCTGCCCTTGGTTTCACCGAGGCCGAGGCCGACGCCTACATCGAGATCCGGACTGCGCTCGGGGATTCAACGCACGGCGGCGGACCGGACCACCAGGTGGGGGGCCATGCGAACAACGTCCAAGGTGATGTCCGGGTGGAATTCGAGGTTTACACCAGTCCGGACGCTGACCCGCGCACCAAGGAAGACTGGATCGCCGCCGCTGGCCGGGCGAAGGACTGGCGACTCCTACTCCAAGTGGACACCGACGACGACCTCGGGGTGATGTGGGGAGATGTGGGGATGATTTACTTTGGCATCCGGGCGGCCGACCTGAAGCACCGCCGCTTCAACCGCACGCAGGTAATGATGCAATGCTCATGACGCCCCCCCTTCTCCAGCTTTCCAATGTCACGATCCGCTTCGGCGGGTTGACCGCCGTCTCGGAAGTCTCCGCCACGGTAGGCGAGCGCGAACTGGTCGGGCTCATCGGGCCGAACGGCGCGGGCAAGACCACCGTGTTTAACATGGTCACGGGCGTCTATCAGCCGACCGAGGGTGAAATCCAGTTTGCGGGCGAGCCGACCGCCGGGTTGAAGCCGTTCGCGATCACCGAGCGCGGCATCGCCCGCACGTTCCAGAACATCCGCCTGTTCCCGAGCCTGACTGTGTTCGACAACGTGCGGGTGGCCTTCCACCTGCACCTCGCCCACGACGCGGTGCATTCGCTCACCCGCGGACCCAAATTCCAGCGCGAGGAGATCGAACTCCGCGAGCGCACCCGGGAACTGCTCAGCATCTTCAGCCTCGAACGCGTGCAGGACGAGCCCGCCAAGAGCCTGCCCTACGGCGACCAACGCCGGTTGGAGATCATCCGCGCCCTCGCCACGCGGCCCAAGCTGCTGCTGCTCGACGAACCCGCCGCCGGCATGAATCCCGCCGAGAAGGTCGAGCTGATGAAGCTGATCCAGTTCATCCAGGAGAAGTTCCAGCTCGCCATCCTGCTGGTGGAACACGACATGAAGGTCGTCATGGGCATCTGCCAGCGCATCCACGTCCTTGAATATGGCCGCAAGATCGCCGAAGGCACGCCGGCCGAAATCCGGGCGAACCCGGCCGTGATTGCCGCCTACCTCGGAAAGGAACACGCGTGAAGATGAACAGCAAAGACGCGACGGCGCGAAGACCGGAGAAAGGCAACGAAGCAATCTGGAAAGCAGGAAAGCAGGAAAAGCCCTGTCTTCTTCCTGCCTTCCTGCTTTCCAAATTCAAGGTCTGCGTCCGCTTCGCACCTTCGCGCTTTCGCTGTTAACCCATGCTCGAAGTCTCCCAACTCACGGTCAATTACGGCGCCATCACCGCGTTGCACGACGTTTCGCTGCGCGTGGACAAGGGTGAAATTGTCACGCTCATCGGCGGTAACGGCGCGGGCAAGACGACCACGCTCCGCGCCATCTCCGGCATGGTGAAACCCAAGGCCGGCGATATCCGCTACGAGGGCCAGGCCATCACCGGCCTGCCCGCGCACAAGCTCGTCGGGATGGGCCTCGCGCATTCGCCGGAAGGCCGGATGGTCTTCGCCAACCTGACCGTCCGCGAGAATCTCCAGATGGGCGCCTACCTCCAGCGCGACCAGGCGGTGATCGCCCGCGAGGAGGAGTTCGTGTTCACCATGTTCCCGCGGCTCAAGGAACGGGAAGCCCAGCTCGCCGGCACGCTTTCCGGCGGCGAACAGCAGATGCTCGCCATCGGCCGCGCGCTCATGAGCCAGCCCCGCTGCCTGCTGCTCGACGAACCGTCACTCGGCATCGCGCCGCTGCTGGTGAAGCTGATCTTCGAGAAGATCGTTGAACTGAACCGCGTGCGCGGCCTGACCATCCTGTTGGTCGAACAGAACGCGAACCTCGCGCTGGAAATTTCCCACCGTGGCTACGTGCTCGAAACCGGCCGCATCATCCTCGCCGACCAGGCCGCGACGCTGCGGGCCGATCCGAAGGTGCGCGAGGCGTATTTGGGCGGTTAACGGGGTGGTGCATTCGTTCCCTGACGGAGCCGGTCGTAGATGGGGCTCCAAGCCGGCCAACGGTTGGTCAGTTGTCGCAGTGATTCCCGCGTGTCCGGCCGGAAAGCCCGGCGACCGTAAACAGCAAGGCTACTTTCAATGGCTGGCAGGAAAAACGCGGGCTCCACCGCGGTCCGTCGCACAGCGACCAGCAAGGCGGATTGCCGCTCCGATTCGTCCTCCGACACCAGCAAGGCCGAAAGCGCTTCCGGATTCACCGGGACCCGGAGCGACTGCAACGTGGTCAAGGCCACACCGCGGGCCTTGCGGTTGGTGTGGGCGAGCAAGCGTTCCAAGGCCGGGGCTTCGCCGGTCAATTTGAGATCCATCACCAATTGGACAGCCATTGCCGTCTCGTTGGTGGACAGCTTGGGTAGGCGTCGCCCAATTTCGGCCACGAACTCCCGCCGTTGCGGCGAATGCTCGACCCATTCAGCGAAACCCCACTTCGGCTCCTTTTCCTGCAAGACTGCATCGACACGGCTGACTACTTCCGATGCGGAAACGACGTCATTCGTGTAGTTGAATGTCGGCGCAATCACCTGCAGGTCGGCGAGCAGCGCGGCGCCGTTCGTTCCGTGGGCGTCAAAGGTGTTCCACGATTCGGACCAAAGCAGCGGGAAGGCGATGTTGTCGCATTGCCAGCAAAGGGTGACCTCCAACCGTTTCCACGGACCAAAGTAGAAACGGACCGCGTATCCCGGTTCATGGCAACCCGCCTGTTCAGACGTGATGTATTCCTGCCGTCGCCACAGATCTGCCAGCCGTTGGGCGGCAGTTCCCTCAACCTTTGATCGGCGATAAACCAGATACGTGTTCTCGCTCCACAGACGGCGGCGATATGTCGGCAGCCCGGGGAAGCGGGCCGCCAGTTCCGTCGAAGCTTCCGGGCCGAGCGCGAGCACTTCCACCGAAGTCACTTTCCCCAGCCCTCGCCCGTAGCGGTTCACGAGGTAGTATTCCGGGTCTTTGGAGAATCGGTATAACTCCCAGCCGGCCGCCAACATCCACAACAAGACGATGGTTGCGAGCAGATTGCCGACGGTTTTGGCGACTCTCCGCCAACGGGGAGATCGCACAGGCGTCGGCAATGGCTCGGTCGGCAGCATAAAGCTTCGACACGCTGTGCGCGGGAAGCTCACGGATCAATCACCGGCAAGCCCGACCGACCGACTAGGCCCAGGACTGACAACCAACACCCCGCCACTGGAAACTCCCCGCTGCCATCCCAAAGCCGGTTCGTCCACGCTGCGCGCATGGCTTGGCTGCTGGTCCAACGTTCGCTCACGCCACCGGAGATTGAACCGGTGCAACGCGCCTTCCAATCCACGGGCATCTTCCACGCACTGGATG
>JBEISV010000402.1:0-4493 GCA_040375265.1 Verrucomicrobiales bacterium | reverse complement strand
TTGGCCGGTTTGCCTTCCTCAGGTCGGCCCGGCGTAATCCGCATCAACGCGTCGTCGGCGAGGAAGTAGAGCGTGCCTTGGTGGCGGATGGCTCCGCCGATCCGCGTGTTCTGCCGGCCATCCTCTCGCGCGGGAAGCGGGTCGCCGGCACGGCCCGGTCGAGCCGGTTCATGCCGTCCTGGGTGCAGATCCACAGGCCGCCCTCGCGGTCCTCGGTCACGCCGCGAACCGTGTCGCTGGACAACCCCGCGGCCGCGGTCACTACCCGCAGGCTCCGCCCATCCGCGCTCAGCAGGCCCAAGCCGTCGCCGACCGTGCCGATGGCGACCGTGCCGTCCTGAAGCTGGCGCACGAGCGTCGGTTCGATGCGCTTGAGCCAAAGGTCCCCCGCGGAGGGCCAAGGTTGGTTCCGTCCGTCGGAGGTGACTTCGATCACGCCGGTTCCGCGCACGAGCAGGCGAAGTTCACCGCCACCTCCCAGCCAGCCGCCGATCGTCACGGGCTCATTGGTGTTGGCCGGTCGGCGGAGTGCCCAGTTACCGTTGGTCCATTCGGACAGCCCGGTTTTGGCTCCGTGCAGGAACAGGCGGTCACCGGCGGCGAACAATCGGGTTGCGCCCGCGTCGGGAAAATCCCGGCGCTCCAGGCGGTCCGCCTGCCAACGGAGCACCACGCCGTCGCCGGCGGCGAACACCCCGTCGCGGTGGATCACCAAGTTGCGCAGCAAGCCCACGGATCGGTTGGTGGCGGGCAGTTCGGCGAGGAGATCCCGGTGGCGGGCCTGCGCCTGGGCGTCCCAGCGCACTTCGCCGAAGGCATCCACGCCGGAAATGAACAGGCTGGCCGAGGCAGGGGCAGGGGCAGGGGAGGATTCCGCGCCGGCGGCCCAGGCCACGTTGCGGACGTATTGCGGCGGAATCTTCAGGAACGCCCAATCCCGGCCGTCGTGCGCCAGCACACCGTCGAGATTGGCGAACAGCATCACGCCATCCGCGGACTGCGCGGCGGCCCAAACCTCCGCGCCGCCGAGGTAATCTGACGCCCGCCAACTACGAATCACCGGCAAGCCGGCTTCCGGATCGGCCAAGTTGGCGGTCTGGCCGCGCGCAGTGAGGCCGGCCAACGCGGGCGCGAGCACCAACCACCGGCGAAACAATGGGAGCGGACGAAACAACGGCGCGAGTTAACCGGCCCGCGCGCCCCCCGACAACTCTCGCGTCGCGGCGGCCTGGGTCGCACCTGAACAACGTGTGGGAAACGGTGCCGCCAACGTGCTGCCGGCGGTTACGGACCGAACAGGCGGGTGAAATTCTCCGCGACGCGTTCGGCCAACGGCTCGACGGGCTGTCCCAGAAACTCGGCAAGTCCGGCGTAGATCGCCGGCAGGTTCGCGGGGTGATTCAGCGGCCGGCCGGCCGCGTCGGCGAGGGGATGAAGCAGGTAAGCCGCCGGCGGCAGTTGGTCCGGGGCGTCGGTTTCGACCAGCAGGCGTTCCGGGGGCACGACCCGGAACACCTCGCGTTGCCGGGCCTTGCGTTCGTGGAGGAAGTAGCCAGGGAAACTGAAATAGGCCCCGAGGCGCGCGAACACAGGCACGAGTTCCGCCGGGCCACCGTAGCTGTGCAGCAGCCAGCCGCACTTGGGCCGGGGATGCGCTTCGAGCAGTTCGCGCAGCCGGCCGAAGGCGTGCAGGCAGTGGATGCTCGCGGGCACGTTGCGTTCCGTGGCGAGCCGGAGCTGCGGCAGGAAGACGGACTCCTGTTCCGACAGTGAGGGCGGCTCGTGCTTGGCCTGGCCAGCGGCCGCAAGCAGGGCACGCCAGCGGTCGGATTGGTCCAACATCCAACGATCGAGCCCGATTTCCCCGATCACCGCGCGGGGTGTCGTGTCGAGCCAGCGGGCCAGCTCGCGTTCCCATTCGGGCGTGCGTTCGTCGAGATACCACGGGTGATAACCGAAGCTGGGCACCACCATCGCCGAATGGCGCCGGGCCAGTTCCGCAACGGCGGGCCAATCGGTCTCGCAGGCGCCGTTCACGACCATGCGCCGGACCCCGGCGACCGCGGCTTCACCCAGCAACGTGTCCTGCCGGCCGGCGAACCGGTCGTCCTGTAGGTGATTGTGCGCGTCGCAGAACGGCGGGAGCGGTTTCATGCGCCAGCGGACGGGCCGGGCGCTTGCCGGGCGAATTCCCGGATTTGCTCGGCGACCCGCAGAATGGTGGCCCGGCGGCTTTCCGCGAGTTGGCGTAGGAGCCCGAGTGCTTCCAGGAACGCCGCGTCGAGCCGGAGCACTTCGGCCGGGGGCAACGCATCCGTGAGTTCGCAGAGAACCCCCACGAACGCACGCAGCGTGACCGCGTCGGAATCGCAGCGGAACCGGCAGTGGCCGTCCTGGAATTTGGGCACCAGCCACAGGCGAACCTGGCAACCGGCCACGCGATGGTTATCCAGGCGCAGGGCGTCGGGCAGCGGCGGCTGGGTCCGGGCCCGTTCCACGAGGAAACCAAAGCGGGCCTGCGGATCCCGGAGCGCGCGGAGTTGCGCCTCCAGTCGGCTCTGGCGACCGGCGAGCGTGGTCGGCGCGGGCATGTCGGCGTCTTGCATCACCGCGCCGAAGGTAAGGTCCGGATAGGGGGCAGCGCGAGCCGGGATGGGGAGGGAGGAGGGGAGTTCCGGTCTCGCGCTGCCGGGCCAACGTGGGTTCTACCAAAAGTCCACGGAGGCCAGAAAAGGGGCCAGTCCTGCTGGCGAAACGGCTCAGTGGCCGTTGGGATTCTCAGTCGTGTTGATCTTGAGCGGGCAATACAGCGGGCAGAAGCCCAGCCCGGCGGTGATCATCGGGATCACGCCAACCATGCCCCACGGGCTGTTCAGGGCGATGCCGAGGCCCATGATGGTCAGGCCGATGAAGAGGCGGAAGGCGCGGTCAGAAATGCCAATGTTCGATTTCATGGAAAAGTTCCGGCGGACAGGCCGCAACCGACGCGGCGTTTTCTTGGGCTGACGCTGCCCGGACCGGACGCCGCCGGCTCCACACGGTTTGGCGCAGGCTAATCCGCGTTTGCGGCGTGTTCCGGCTTTCCCGGCCGGTCCGACTTGGGCCACTGTCCCGGGCACGGTCATGAAACTCCCAGCCCAACTCCGCCGGTGGCTCGCCAGCGGGCTGCTCCTCGCCGGCACGATCCGCAGTGCGGCCGACGTTTCCCTCGTGCTTTCCGCGCCGCCCAACGCCTTGGACGAATCCGGGGTCAAGGTATGGGTCATCGCCCTGAATGACGGCGCCCAGCCGGTCGAGTTTGAGTTTGCCCCGCGGGTGGAGACGGAGGTGACCGCCAAGACCTGGTCCGCGCCGGCTGCGTTGCAACTGCGCGCCGGCCAGCCCACCAAGGTGACGTTGGCGCCGGGCGCCTTCGAGCGGCGCGAATATGCCGGCCCGCTGCCCGAAAGGACGCACGGACCGGTCGAAGTCGCCTTTGGCCCGTCACGCGTCGTGCTCACCCCAGCCGCCGCGGCCGCCGAACCGGTCACGCCCGCCCCGACCCCAAATCCCGGCGCGCCCGTGACGATGAGCCCGGAACCGGCGCCCGCCCCCACGGTGCACGAGGAATCCTCCGCGCTGCGGTTCTTCAAGGCGCACTTCGAGCCTTACGAGCCCAACTACTTCATCGCGGGCTTCGACCAGCCGAACGCCAAGTTCCAGTTCAGCCTGCGCTACCGCATCTTCAACGAGGACGGCTGGGTGCCAAACCACCTGCCGCCGCTGGGCAAGGTGTATTTCGCCTACACGCAGACGTCGCTGTGGGACTGGCAGGCCGACAGCGCGCCGTTCAAGGACTCCAGCTACAAACCCGAGCTGCATTACGCGTGGCGCGACCTATTCAAGGCCGGCGAACGCGGGGGCATCCGCTGGGACATCGAATCCGGCGTGATGCACGAGTCGAACGGCCGCGGCGGGGTGGATTCGCGCAGCCTGAACCTGGCCTACCTGCGGCCGCGGGTGACATTCGGGCAGCCCGGCGACTTCCAGGTGTCCATCGCGCCGCGGGCGTGGGTTTACGTGAGCGACGTCGAGGGCCGGCACACGCTGGCCAACGTGCCGATCGGCGATCCGGTGGAGCGTTACCGAGGCAATCTGGACCTGCGCGTGACGGCGGGTTGGCGGGATTACCTCATGCTGTCCGCCTACGCCCGCGTGGGTGAGGACTGGGACCGGGGCAGCCTGACGCTGGACGCATCGTATCCACTGAAGTCGCTGCCCTTCGGCCTGTTTGCCGGTTACCTGCACGTCCAATACTTCAACGGCTACGGCGAAAGCCTGCTGGACTACGACCTGCGCAGCGACGCGATCCGGTTCGGGTTTTCGATGTGGCGGTAGGATCGGTAATGCCACCAGAACCGATGTCAACAGCCCGCGAATTTGTCCTCGCCATCATCGCCGGCGACACCGAACGCGTGCGCAAGCTCCATGCAGCGGGCGCCGTCGTGACCGAG
>JBEISV010000440.1:0-4134 GCA_040375265.1 Verrucomicrobiales bacterium | reverse complement strand
GGCGGCTCGGCAAGCGGGGCCGTTAGCTTCGGGCCGGAATTGTGCCCAACGGCGTGGAAAAATCCGATTTGGGGAAACAGGTCGAAGAGGGGAGGTTGGTGCATCCGTGAAGAGTCGAACTTCAAACCTGCTGATCCGTAGTCAGCTGCTCGATCCAATTGAGCTACGGATGCACAACGCGGCGCGAAAATAGGCAGGAGGCGTTTTAGGGCAAGCCGTAATTTGGTTTGGCCTGCAAATTCACCGCGGAAAAGCATTTGACCACCGTTTGCCGCGGCTGGTTTTCGGCCGGCTTGGGGGACTCGCCGCTCCAAGGCTTGCCTAAGCCCGCCCGGCTGTTTCACTTGCCGCATCCCATGAAGAAAATCGTCTTCTCGTTTGGTTGCGCCGGATTTACCGCCCTTGCCGCCTTTGCCGCCGATCTGGCCGCGTTCAACGGCATTTGGGTCATCGATACGGCCGAAATGAACGGCCAGACGATGGCGGCGGGCGACGTGCCGGTGATCGACCTCGAACTCAAGGATGGCAACTACGTCTTTCACGGCACGGACAACACGGCGAAGGGTAAGTTCACGGTGGACGGCTCCAAGACGCCCGTCCTCATGGATGTGGAGGAAGTCGAAGGGCAGAACCCGGGGGCGAAGATCCCCGCGATTGCCGAACTGACCCCGGTCGGATTCCGGGCGGCCTACAGCTTTCAGGGCAATCGGCCCAGTTCGTTCAAGACCAGTGACGGCGACGGCGTGTTCGTCGCCAACTACAAGCGCAAACCCGGCACCGAACCCGCGGTAAAGCCGCTCCGGGCGTTGCTGCTGCTGGGTGGTTGCTGCCACGACTACGCGCGGCAGAAGGACATCCTGAAGGCCGGCCTTGAAGCCCGCGCCAACGTCCAGATCGACATCATCTATTCCCCGGACGGCAGCACCAAGCCGCCGCTGCCGATCTACGGCAAGCCGGACTACGCCCAGGGCTATGACGTGGTGATCCACGACGAGTGCGCGGCCGACCAGAATGACGACGCGGTCGTCCAAGGAGTGCTCAAACCCCACCGCGACGGAATGCCAGGGGTGAACCTCCACTGCGCGATGCACTCCTACCGCATCGGGGATCCCAACCAGGCGGCGAAACCCGGAACGCCCCATGCCTACTGGTTCGACTTCCTTGGGCTGCAGTCCAGCGGCCACGGCCCGCAGAAGCCGATCACGATCACCTACGCGGAAGGCGGGCATCCTGTCACCAAGGGGCTGGAGAACTGGGTGACCATCAACGAGGAGCTCTACAACAACATCATGGTCTGGGGCACGGCCCGCCCGTTGGCCCGCGGGGTGCAAGGCGACGGGACTCGCGTTGGCACGACTGATTCCGTGGTCGCCTGGACGCATGAATACGGCCCCAAGAAGGCCCGGGTGTTTTCGACCACGATCGGCCACAACAACGCCACGGTGGAAGATCCGCGTTACCTCGATCTTGTGACCCGGGGCCTCCTTTGGTCGTGCGGCAAGCTGACCCCGGAAGGCAAGCCAGCCGCTGGGTTTGCGGCCGGCGGGAAGTAGCGCTTCCAGAGGGCGGGGCGACCGACAACTTGGCCGTTCCTAAGTCCGAGTAGGCAGCGAGGTCAGGGGGCTCGGGGCCGCCCTGAATTGTAACTTGCCCGCGATTGGGGCCGCTTGACTTGCGGAGCGACCTCGCGACGCTGCGGCGTCCTCGCTCATGGATTCTATTCCCCCGACTTTGCCTGAAACAAAGGCGCCCGCCGCCGGGTCGTCCGGCCAGACAATGACCGCGGCTCCCAAGAAAAAGCGCAGCCTGACTTGGCTGTGGATCACCCTCGCCCTGCTGCTGCTTGCCGGTGCTGGCGGCGGGGCCGTGGCCTACCAGAAGTTCTCCAAGAAGCCGCTGACCGTGCAGACGGAGAAGGCGGCCCGGCGGAATCTGACCGAAATCGTCACCGCCACCGGCAAGGTGCAGCCTTTTCTGTCGGTGAAGATCAGCCCGGAAGTGTCGGGCGAAATCATTGAACTCCCCGTGAAGGAAGGGCAGGCGGTCAAGAAGGGGGACCTGTTGGTGCGGATCAAGCCCGACTTCTACATCGCCAGCCGGAATTCGGCTGAGGCCAGTTTCAAGTCGGCCGAATCCGGGCGCACCACGGCCGTTGCCCAGGCCGCCAAGGCGGAGTCGGAGTTCCGCCGCAACCAGGAGCTGTTCGAGAAGAAGTTGGTCAGCGAGTCGGTTTACGACGAGTTCCGCACTGCGTTTGACGTCGCGAAGTCGCAGGCCGCCAGCGCCGGGCACCAGATCGAGATGGCCCGGCAATCCTTAAAGAAGGCCGAGGAAGATTTGATGAAGTGCACCATCTACAGCCCGGTGGACGGCACCGTCGCCAAGCTGATTTCCGAGAAGGGCGAACGCGTCGTGGGCACCGGGATGATGGCCGGCACCGAGATCATGACGATTGCCGATCTCAACGAGATGGAGGCGCGCGTCGAGGTGGGTGAGGTCGACGTAGTTTTGGTGCAGTTGGGCCAGCGGGCGCGGCTTGAGGTGGATTCCTTCCGCGACCGGAAGTTCGCCGGCGTCGTTACCCAGATCGCCAATTCCGCCAAGACCACCGGAGCCAACAGCCAGCAGGAAGCCACCAAGTTCGAGGTGCGCATCCGCATTACTGACAAGGACCGCTTCCTGCCCGGCATGAGCACGACGGCCGAGATCGAGACCCGTTATCGCACCAACGTGCTGACCGTGCCGATCCAGTCGGTGACCACCCGCCTGCCGAAGGGTGCCAAGAAAGATGATAAGAAACCCGCCATGGTAAGCGCGGAAGACAAGGAACTCGATCAGGAGCTCGCCGACCTGACCAAGAAGAAGGACAAGTCCGGTCCCAAGCCGATCGACGTCGTGTTCACGGTCGAGGGCGACAAGGCGAAGACGATCCCGGTGAAGCGGGGCATTAGCGACGAGGCCTACTACGAAATCCTCGAGGGCTTGTCCGAGGGCCAGGAAATCGTCACCGGCAGCTACAAGGCCATCGCCCGTGAGCTGGAAGACGAGAAACTGGCCAAGGTGGACAACACCAAGAAGGACGCGAAGCCGGAGGAGAAGAAGTAGCCGGTTGGCAATTGGGAACCGGTCATCGAACCCTGGCACCTGCCGATGCCCCTCATCCAAATCCACGACCTGACCCGCCGCTACGTGATGGGCACGGAAACGGTCCATGCGTTGCGCGGCGTGTCGTTGTCCATCGAGCGCGGCGAATACATCGCCATCATGGGGCCGTCCGGTTCGGGCAAGTCCACGCTCATGAACCTGCTCGGCTGCCTGGATTCGCCCAGCAGCGGCTACTACGAGCTGAACGGCGTCAACGTCGCCCACATGGACGACAACGAACTCGCCGAGATCCGCAACCGCGAGATCGGGTTCGTCTTCCAGAGCTTCAACCTGCTGCCGCGGTCGGATTCGCTCCACAACGTTGAGCTTCCGCTGATCTACGCGGGCATTACTTCCGACGACCGGCGTGAGCAGGCGATCAAGGCACTGACGAACGTTGGTCTGGCGGAACGCATGCATCACAAGCCGAACGAACTGTCCGGCGGCCAACGCCAGCGCGTGGCGGTGGCTCGGGCGCTGGTGAACAACCCCAGCATCGTCCTGGCCGACGAGCCGACCGGCAACCTCGACTCCCGCACCGGCGAGGAAATTCTCGGCCTGTTCGAGACGCTCTCGCGCAAGGGCAACACGATCATCGTGGTCACCCACGAGGAGGAGGTGGCGCAGCATGCCCGCCGGATCATCCGCATCCGCGACGGCCTGATCGCGGCGGACGAGGTGAATCCTAATCCTAGGGCCGCGAAGAGGATGGAGGCGCTAGCAACGGTATGAAGGCCCAGCTTGCCGAGATTTCCTTGGGCTTGGGCTTGGGGGGCATTTTGATGCTCTGTGGAGCCGGGATGTGGTTCGCGAGCTGGCGTCCGGGAAAGCACGTTGAATTCAAGGTGGCCGGCGGGCTCTTGATTGCGTGTGGAGTGTTTGTCGTCTTCTTCTGGCCCGAACTCGGCGGGCGGTGATTCTCCTATGACCCTCCTCTCCGAGTTCAAGGAGTCCGTGATCATCGCCTGGGCCGCGCTCCGGGCGAACAAG
>JBEISV010000264.1:0-6475 GCA_040375265.1 Verrucomicrobiales bacterium | reverse complement strand
CTCATCGGCACGGAGGTCCGCACGCATTCGCACGCCCAGCATTTCATCGACCGCTTCCTGCTCGGCTACGGCTGGCAGGGCGGCTGGCACAAGCCCGACGTGGATCTGGTGTCGCTCTACATCGACCAGTTCCCCGAAGGCGACCTGGCCCGCAGCACCGCGAAGCGCTTCAACGTGCCCATCTATCCCAGCATCGCCGAGGCGTTGATGCTCGGCGGTTCCAAGCTGGCCGTGGACGGCGTCGTCATCATCGGCGAACACGGCAAGTATCCGAAGACCGAGCAGGGGCAGACGCTTTACCCCCGGTTCAAGTTCTTCAAAGAGGTCGTGAAGGTGTTCGAGGCGAGCGGCCGCAGCGTGCCCGTGTTCAACGACAAGCACCTGTCCACCGACTGGAAGGAATGCGTCGAGATGGTCGAGGATTCGCGCCGGCTGAAGTTTCCGTTTCAGGCCGGTTCCTCGCTGCCGGTGACGCGGCGGCTGCCGGCGTATGACCTGCCTCACAACACCCCGCTCGTCGAGAGCGTGTGCGTGGCCTACGGCGGCATGGACAGCTACGACATCCACGGCCTAGAGACCGCGCAATGCATGTCCGAACGGCGAAAGGGCGGCGAAGTGGGCATTCGGCGCGTGCTGGCCCTGCGCGGGGCGAAGATGTGGGAGCACCTCGCCGGCCGGGACGTCACCAAGCGGCTCATGGTCTCGGCGCTGACCCGCAGCCACAACCTGCCGGTGAAGAACGGTTATCCGTCCGATGCGGTCACGTTCGAGTGGGCGCGAGCGACCTTCCCGGAAGGTTGGGCCTACTTCATCGAGCACCGCGACGGCTTCCACACCACGCTGTTCATGTTCGACATCCGCGATTTCAACTACGCCGGCATGGACCGCTCCGGCAAGATCCACTCCTGCCAGATGTATCTGCCAATGCCGACGCACGGTTCGACCACGGCCGACTTCTTCAGCCCGCAAATCCGGCACATCGAGCGCATGGTCGTCGAAAACCACCAGCCGTATCCGATCGAACGCACGCTGCTGACCTCCGGCATGACGCTCGCCGGCGTGGAGTCCTTCCACCGCGGCGCCCCAGTCGAGACGCCGGAGATGGCGGTGCGCTACAAGGTGTCGGGCGAATCGTGGTTCTGGCGGGATTGAGCAGGTCCATCCGGCCGGGGTTAACCACTTTGGTGCCTCGACACGCGGATGGTGGTCCCAATCCTCTTAGTCCGAATGCCTCGTTCCCAACTTCAGCCGGTCCCGGGGCCGCGGGTCTTGGCGCTCGCCCTTGCGGCGGGGTTGGTGACCGTTTGGGCGTATTTCGGTCCCTGGCCGCTGGTGATGGTCGGCGCCACCTTGTTGGCGCTGGCGTGGAGCCACGCTCGCAGTGATCGGCTGGCGGTGGGCGTGGCGTTGCTGTTCGGCCTCGGCTATTTCGCCATCCTGGACCACCCGTTCGCCGCGTATTCGCCCCGCGGGACGCTGGTGTTGACTCCGATCCGGATTCTGACGCTCGTTCCCGTGGGCCTGGCCGTCCGGTGGTTGCATCACCGTTGGCGCTGGCCGTTGGCGATCGCTTTCCCGTTGGCATGGGTTGGCGGCGAATTCCTGCGGATGCAGGGACCGCTGGCGATGCCGTCGGGCGCGCTCGCGTTGCCGCTGACGGAACTGGGCTGGCTCCTGCAACTCGCGGAACTCGGCGGCAGCTATGCGATCAGCGTCATGGCCGGGATTGGCTGCGGACTGATAGCCGATGCGATCCGGCTCCGGCAAAGCCGGGCCCTGGGAGTTCCGGTCCGGTTGGGTGCGCTCGTTGCGCTGGTCGCCGTGACGTTTTCCTACGGCACCTGGCGCCAGCGCGATGTCGGGCGCGCCCTGCGGCCCGGGCCGGTCCTTGCGGTCATCCAGCCGGACGTCCCGATGGATTCACGGACCGGCGAAGGCTTCGACCCCGACCTGCTCATGCGCGACCTGCGGGCGCTCTCTGAGGCGGCGGTCCGCCATGATCCGAGGCCGGATCTGGTGCTCTGGGCCGAGGCTCCCGCCGGCTTCCCGGTGATCAATGCCGAGTGGCCCGGCGGGACGGCCGCGCGGCGGGAATTCGAGGGCTGGGTGCAACGGCTCGGTGTCCCCGTGCTCTACGGCAGCAATGTGCTGCTGCCCGGTGAAGCGGGCCGGACGAATGACTGGAAGATATTCAACGCCGTGACCCGATATGATCCCGGGGCGACCCACGAATCCGGACGCCTGTTCAAGCGCCGGCTCTTTCCCGGGGGCGAAACCATGCCGGGCGCGAATCTCCCTTGGCTGGGCGGGCTCATGGGCTGGCTGGGCGGCGGCCGGAGTTCGTCCCGGGCCGACTGGCTGACGCCCGGCACCCAGGCGCACGTCTTCACCGTCACCAACGCCCCGCAGGTCTGGCGGCACCGCGTGGTGATTTGCAGCGAGGCGCTGTTCCCGGAGGACACCGGCTCGTTCCAGCCTTCGGCGACGGGCAAGCCGGTCGATTTCGTGACGGTTCCCGGCAACCTCGGCGGCTTCGCCCGGAACCGCGCCCAGCGCTGGTATTTCGCCAGCCTGCGGGTCCGCGCGGTCGAGGCCCGGATCGGCCTCGCGTGCAGCCTCAACACCGGCATCTCCGGTTTCATCCGGCCCGACGGTTCGGTCCACGGCCTGGTCACCAACGCCGCCGGGCTCGCTTGGACCGGCCGCGGCGCGCCCGAGTTGAAGCCGATGGCCGAACTGCTTGACCTACGGCTCCGTCGCGAGGCGGAACTGGCCACCAACGGCGTGCTCCGCGCCGAGGTGCAACAGCGCATCACGGAGATCAACCGGCTCCGGGCCGAGGCCGGCGTCACCGGCTATTCGGTGGACCGGGTCTGGACTCACCCCGGCATCACTCCCTACAGCCGCACCGGTGACCTGCTGGGCGGTTCCCTGTGCCTGGCGATGGGGCTCGCCGCGGTGGCGGAACTCGGTTGGTCGTTCCGCTCTCATTTCCGCCTTTCCAGCCCGCGCCGTTCGGCCTGACCGTCCGCCCAATCTCGGTCGCGAACGATGCCCACCTTCCGGCTCATCCTTGGCCTGCTGCTGATGCTGACGTGGCCTGGCGTCCGCGGTTCCGCCGCGGAGTATCGTCTCAAGGCGTGGCGCACCGAAGAGGGCCTCCCGCACAATCAGGTCAATTGCCTCGCGCAGACGGCGGACGGTTATCTCTGGGTGGGCACCGTAAACGGTCTCGCGCGTTTCGACGGGCAGCGCTTCGAGGTTTACGACGCGCGGAATCAGCCGCCGATGCAGACCAGCGACGTCGGCAGTTTCCTCGTCACCCGCCGCCACGGCCTGCTGTTCCTCACGCGGGATGGCCAATGGTGCCAGCGGCGCGATGACGGCACCTTTGCCTCGCGCCTGGAGCTGACGCAGATGACCGCCTGGCTGGAGGATGATTCCGGCCGGGATTGGTGCGTGAAAAGTCCCGGCGGGCTGTTCGAGTTGCGTGGCGGCTCCGCGCGGGAAGTCCCGGACGCGGCGCCGTTGGCCGGTTTGCCGATCGTCGCCGCCGGCCGGCCGGCGCCCGCGGTGTTTCGCGCTGGCCAGTGGTGGGAACTCCGGTCCGACCGCTGGCAACCGGTCACGGGCTTGCCCGCCTTGCCGCCGAGCAACTTTGCGTGGCAGGTCCAGCCGCTGGTCGGCGGCGCCTGGTTCATGCTCGACCGGGCCATTCACCGCCTTGGTCCGGACGGGCGCCTGCAAACCGTGGCCGTGCCCGGCGTCACCGATTCCGTCAGCACGCTGATGAGTTCTCCCGGCGGCGTGACCGCCCTCGTCACCTACGCGGGCCGGGCGTTCCGGGTCTTCGCCGAACGGGGCGAGGTGGAGCTGGTCCGCGATCCCAACGGGCTGCCGCTGGAACAGGTGGCCGCCGCGTTGCCGGATGACGAGGGCAACCTCTGGTTGGGCACCCGGAATGACGGCCTGATCCGGCTGAGCGAATCCGCCTTCCGCCTGCGCGATCGCCGGCACGGTTTCCCCGGCGACCAACTCACCACCGTGGCGATCCGGCGCGCCGGCGGCTTGTGGCTCGGCAACCGCGACGGCAACTTGTGGTCCCTCGACAAGGAACAGATCCGGCCCGTCCTGGAACTCACCAACAAGGCCGTGGTCCAACTGGCGCAGGAAGACGTCCGCGGTGACCTGTGGGTGGGCCAGCAGGCTGCCGGTCTGCACCGGTTCCACGACGGACGCTGGGCCGATGTCTGGGCTCCCGCCGGATTGGACTGGCGCGCCACCCACTGGCCCGCGGCGGTGCTGGACACCCGCGCCGGTGAATTCTGGGTCGCCTGTTCATCCGCGGTCTCGCGCCAGACCGCCGCCGCGCTGGAACGCTTCACGGGCCAGGGCGACCTAATTGAGCCCGGCGGTGTTTGCCTCGCCGAAGACCGTGCCGGCAACGTCTGGGTCGGTTCCTACGGCGGCCTCAGCGTGTGGCGGGCCGGGCGTTGGGAAACCATCCGCTACGGTCCGGACACCTTTCCCGTCGGCGTCTTCTCGCTGCTGGCCGACGACGAAGGCGGCATGTGGATCGGCACCAAGGGTAACCGCCTCAGCCGGTTTCACGCCGGCCGGTTGGCGGGTTTTCCGCTGAATGAGGACAGCACCGACAACGCCGTGTGCGGCCTGGTCACCGACGATCAGGGCAACCTCTGGCTCGCCACCTTCCGCGGGCTCATGCGGGTGCGGCCGACCGCCTTCGCCGATTGCCTCGCGGGCCGGCGGGGGCATCTCGATGCGGACACGTTCGGGCCCGAGGACGGCCTCGTCGCGGCCGGCAGTTTTGGCCCCTCTCAGCCGGCGATCGTGCGCGCGGGCGACGGCCTGATCCACTGTGCGACCCTCCGCGGGCTTGTGTCGTTCGACCCCGCGAAGCTGGACCGTCCCCGGCGTCGGCCCGTGGCCCGGATCGAGGAATTGCGTTTGGACGGCCAAGCCCGGCGGCTGGACGGAACCAAGGCCGTGGAAATTCCCGCGGGCACGACCCGGACCGAAATACGGTTCACCGGCATCCAGCTCAGCGAGCCGAGCAAGGTCCGTTTCCGCTACCGGCTTGAGGGCGTGGACCACGATTGGGTTGAGGCCGGGCTGCGGCGCACGGCGCTTTACGGCCGGCTGCCGGCGGGCCGGCGGGTGCTGGAAGTCATGGCGACGGGACCGGACCTCGCCTGGCCGGCGGCTGCCGCGACCCTGACGTTGCAGGTGGGCGCACACTTCTGGGAAACGCGGTGGTTCGCCGCGACCGCGGCCGTGGCGGGGTCGGCGGCGTTGGCCTGGCTGGTGCGGCTGGTCTCCACCCGGCGGCTCGCGCTGCGGCTCGCGCTGGCCGAGCACCAGGCGGCTGTTGAACGCGAGCGATCCCGCATCTCCCGCGACATGCACGACGACCTCGGCGCGCGCCTGACGAAGATCGCCTTCTTCAGCGAACTCGCCGAACGCAACCGCGACACGCCGGCCGCCACGGAACACCTTCACTCGGTCGCCCGCATGTCGCGCGAGGCGGCCCAGGCACTCAACGAGATGGTCTGGGCCGTGAAACCGGCCAACGACACGCTCACCAACCTCGCCGGGTTTCTCTGCCAATACGCGACGGAATACCTCGACGAGACCCCAATGCGGCTGCGGCTGGATTTCCCTCGGTCCGTCCCGGCCCGCCCGCTCACCGCCGAGGTTCGGCACGAGCTATTCCTGGTGGTAAAGGAGGCGTTGAACAACGTGGTCAAACACGCCGGCGCCGGTGAGGTGCTGCTGCGTCTGACGACCGAACCGGACGGCTTCACGATCGTGGTCGCGGACGACGGCGTGGGGCTGCCCGCGGAGGGACCCCGGTCCGGTGGCAACGGCCTCGCCAACATGCGGCGACGGATCGAACACGTCGGCGGCCGCTGCTCCATCGGGCCGCGCGCGGGAGGCGGCACGGAGATCCGGCTTTGGGTGCCGCTCCCGGCAGCGGCTGCGGATTGACCAGTTTCGGCGTTTGCCGCCGGCCTTCACCATCCCAAGCATCGCCCTTCGCATCATGACCATCCGAGTAGCCATCGTGGAGGACGATCCGGACATCCGGCAGAGCCTCGCGCTCCTGATCAAGGGCACGCCGGGCTACGAACTCTGCGGGGCCTTCGGCAGCGCGGAGGCCGCATTGGCGGAATTGCCCGCGGCGCGTGCCGAGGTCGTGCTCATGGACATCAACCTGCCCCAGCAGTCCGGCATCGAGTGCGTGCGGCAGCTCAAGGTCCGGCAACCCGAGATCCAGGTGGTGATGCTCACCGTGTTCGACGACAGTGAGGATCTGTTCAATTCCCTCTCCGCCGGCGCGAGCGGCTACCTGCTCAAACGCACCCCGCCGGCCCGCATCCTGGAAGCCATCGCGGAGGTCCACCGGGGCGGCGCGCCGATGTCGCCGCAGATCGCGCGCATGGTCGTGGAACGG
>JBEISV010000204.1:0-7837 GCA_040375265.1 Verrucomicrobiales bacterium | reverse complement strand
GCCTGGAGCGCCCCGGCCGGCACGGTCTGGGTGAAGCATTTCGACCTGGAAACCGAAGTCGGTTTGCCCGCCAGCCGACGGCGCCTGGAAACCCGCTTCCTCGTCCGCAACGCGACCGGCGTTCACGGGCTGACTTACCGTTGGGATTCCCCGAACAACGCGACGCTCGTGCCCGAGGCCGGCGCGGAGGAAATCATGACCCGCACGAACGCCGGCCAGGTCTTCTCCCAGCAATGGCTGTATCCCAGTCGCGCCCAATGTCTGGCCTGCCACACTCCCGCGGCCGGTCACACGCTCAGCTTCAACACGGGGCAGTTGAACCGATCCGTGCGGGTGGCCGCCGGCGGCCACCAGCTGACCGCGTTGGCGGCGGCCGGCTACTTCGCCAATCCACCGCCCCGGCCGACAGCCCACGCCGCCTTCGCGACGCCGGAGAACGAAGGCGTCAGCATCGAATGGCGCGTGCGCTCCTACCTGGACGTGAACTGCGCGCCGTGCCACCGGCCGGGTGGCCCCGGCAGCGGCCTGTTCGATGCCCGGGCCCACACGCCGACGCGGCTCGCCGGCCTGATTGAGGGCGCCCTCCTGAACCACTTCGGCGACAGCACCAACCGCGTCATCCGCCCCGGAATGCCCGAACACTCGGTCCTGTGGCGGCGACTGGCCTCGCGGGGTGCAGGGCAAATGCCCCCGCTCGCCTCTGAGGTGGCGGACCCGGCGGGCGCGGCGCTGCTGGAGCGCTGGATCCGATCGCTGGCCGAGCCCGAGCCGGAGGCCATCCCGGTAGTGACGGCGGATACCACGGAAGGGCCATTGCTCCTGCGGGTCCGGCAACCGGTCAATCGGCGGTTGGTGCTCGAGGCCACGGGCCAACTCGGAACCAACGAGTGGCTGCCCGTCCCTGTCCTTGGAACGGAGCCGACGTTCCCGGCGACGGCGCAGGATGTCTTCGTGGTTCCGCCGCCGCCCGAGGCCACGACGTTCTACCGGATCCGGGCGGTGTCCCCATAGCGCGCCTCCGCCGTTTGAGCGGGCCGGTGAAGGCGTGGTGGTGCCGACCTTCTTCAGGGCCGCTCCTCAGTCCACGGTCAGGAATTCGTTACTGCCGAAAAGCACCCGAGCGAAGGCGGCCCACACAGCGGGTTCGCCAGTATCGTTGCCGGCAGCAGTCAGTTCGGAGCGATAGGCCGCGAGGAATTCTGCGGCCTCCGTGGCTTCCGCCGGACGCGGGTCGCGGCCCAGGGCCAGCCGGTAGGCCGCCTTCACCCGGTCCGGTTCCGCGGTCGCGGCGGCGAGCACGCGGGCGCCGAACTGCTCCGCGCTGGCGTGGACGAAGGGATCGTTCAGGAAGAACAGCGCCTGCGTGGGCACGGTGGTGGTGCGGCGCTCGGCAGTGCTGGCGTTGGGATCGGCGCCGTCGAAGAGCGCGAGGAACGGGTGGCGTTTGATGCGCTGCGTCATCAGGTAAACGCTGCGGCGGCTGTGGTCATATACTGCGCTGAACGGGCCGTGCTGCGTGTAGCCCCAGCCAGTCGGCGCCGGGAACGGATGCTCTTCGCCAGGCGTCGGGTCCAGCGCACCGCTGACCCGCAGGAGCGCATCGCGCGTCTCCTCGGCCCCGAGACGGCGGCGGGTGAAGGGGGAAAAGTAATCCGTGGTCGGTGCGTCAGCGTTCAGTCGGGAGACGCGCGTCGTTCCGGGAATGATCGGACAGTCATCGGGAGCACTGCCTACTAAAGGCTGATCACTGATCACTGAATACTGGGAACGCTGCCGATAAACCGCGCTGTTCATGATCAGCCGGTGCAGCGCCTTGATGGACCAGCCGCCGCGGACGAACTCCGTCGCGAGGTGGTCCAGCAGCTCGGGATGCGTCGGCCGCTGGCCGCGGGTGCCGAAGTCGTTCGGGGTCCGCACCAGTCCTTGGCCGAAGTGATACTGCCAGATGCGATTCACCATGACCCGGGCCGTCAGCGGATTCGCGGGACTGGTTAGCCATTCGGCGAGTTCAAGCCGACCGCTGCCCGTCGAGTCTTGGGGCAACGGGCCGCCGCCCAGAACTTGGAGAAAGCCGCGCCGCACCTCGTCGCCCGGTTGATCCGGCTCGCCCCGCCTTTGAATTCGCGCGTCACGTGGCGTGCCTTCGCTGACCGCGTAGGCAAGCGCAAACGGGCCGTCCGCCAGCAGCGTCTCCAATTCCTTCCGGGCCGCTTCCGCGTCGGACTTGATCTGCGCGAGTTGGCCGCGGAGTTCGGCAAGCCGGCCGCGGCGCGTGGCGCGTTCGCCGGCGGCCACTTCGACCGGAGCGGCGTCCGGTGATGGCAACGGGGTTTCGCTGAAAGTGAAGTTGTCGGCATCCAGCGCGGGCTTCACGCCGCCCAGATGGCCGTAGCTGTCGATGAAGGTGTAGTCGATGCTGCCGTCCCAGTTGCCGGCGAAATGGCCCGTGAACTCGGTCCGCCCGGTCGCCGACGCGAGCACGCCGGTGTAGCTCCGCGACTTGAGATCGAGCGTGAGCTGCACCTGATACCATTCGCCTACCTTGAGCGCGCTCACTGCTTCGCGGGCTTCACCGCCGCGGCGGAAGAATTCGCGACCATTGAAGAACAACTCCACGGCAGGCGCCGGTCCCGGACCATGCCCGGCGTAGAACCGCCACGAGCCGTCGCCACCGGCCGACGTATCGGCGACCCGGAAGTCGAAGCTCACGAACAGGCGCGGGGTCTTGTCGGCCTGCCAGCGGTTCGTGAGCGTCTGGCCAAAGCCGTTGTAGACCCCGCTATTTGGCAGCCGCACGCCGAGCTGGCCTGCTGGGTAAAGATTGTGGAACGGACTTTGCGCCGCGGTGCTGATCTTCACGACGCTGTTCGGGCCCGGGCCCCAGGGCGACGCGGGCGGCATGGCGTCCGCCTGGAGTTCAAAGTCACCATCGATGCCCGCGAGCTGCTGGAGCCGCGAGTTCAGCGCTGATGCATCCGCTTCGTCCGCCTTGGCCAAGTTTGGCGACGTGGCTGACACCGGCGGAATGGGCTGGGCCTGCACCGCGAGATTGTCGAAGGCGATGGCCGCATGCTGCCCGGCTGCAATGGTGGACGAATCGAGACCGAACGCAGCGACGCCTTCCTGCCAGCGTCCCCGCAAAACCTGTCGGTCGAAGGTGACCACGTCGTCCGGTCGCCCGATGTCTCCCGTGAGCGTGCCCCGCACAAGATCCAACGTGAGCTGGAGCTGGAACCACTCGTTGGGCCGCAGGTCCCGCAGGTGCTGGACGGAATCCCGCAGGCGCAGCACGGCCGCGTTGCCCGTCAGCAGCACTTCCACGACCGGAGTGCCGTCGGCCGCACTGAGCCAGAAGCGGTGCGGCACTGTGGCGTTGTCACCGGCCGAAATCCGGAAGTCGAGGCTAGCATGGAGCAGGTCCGTTTTCAGTTTTGCACCTGTAGGAGACGACGTCAGGAGTCTCTGGTTTCCCACGGAAGAAGTGAGCCTCCTGACGTCGGCTCCTACGGGATCGGAGAAGGGAACGGCCTGCGTTAGCCGGTAGCCATTCGTTCCGGCCGCGACGCTCGCGCCAACCCGTCCGAGCGGATACAGGTTCTTGAAGGGGCTTTGCGCGTCCGTCGTCACCGCGATCGGGCCGTCGTAAACCCACGGTGGCACGAGCACGCCCTTGCTGCCGCCGGCCGCCGGTGCCTGCATTTCGAAGTCGCCGTCGAGTTCGTCCAACGACCGGAGCACGGCGGACGGTGTGGATAGCTTGGCGCGTTCGACAGTTCGCATCAGCGACGCCACACGGTGCTCGAACTCGCGCCACTTCGGCCGCGATTCCTCGGGCGGAACCAGCGGCACGAGGGCGCGGCTCTTCTGCTTCTGCTCGGACCCGGGGAAGGCGTAGCGCGTGCTGTCGAAGATGCCGTAGAGCGCGTAGTAGTCGGGCAGCGAAACCGGGTCGAACTTGTGCGCGTGGCAGCGCGCGCAGCCGAGCGTCAGCCCGAGCACGCTCTGCCCCAGCGTGTCGATCGTGTCCTGGATGGTGAGATGATGGTAATTCTCCGAGTCGAAGCCGAACCGCCGCGACACCGCGAGGAAACCGGTCGCCGTGACGCGCTCGGCGTATCGCTCGCGCGGGCCAGCCTTTGCCAGGATGTCACCGGCGATCTGTTCGCGGAGGAACTCGTCGTAGGGCTTGTCGGCGTTGAACGCAGCGATGACGTAGTTGCGGTAACGCCAGGCGACGGGCACGGGATAGTCGGCCGTCTCGCCCGCGGTGTCGGCATAACGAACGACGTCGAGCCAATGGCGGCCCCAGTGTTCGCCATAGGCCTGCGAGGCGAGCAAGCGGTTGATCAGCCGGGAGTAGGCGGACGACTGAATCGGGAAGGCAGGAAATCCGGTAGCAGACTGAGCTGCCTCGCCCGCATTTCTTCCTGCTTTCCTGCCTTCCAGATTTGACTCTTCCGAACATTCGCGAACAAAAGCGTCCACTTCGTCCGCCGTCGGCGGCAGGCCCGTGAGGTCGAAGGTCGCCCTTCGGATAAGCGTGCGCGGATCGGCCGCGGGCGCGGGTTGCTGCCCTTTCGTTTCGAGCCGTTCGAGGATGAAGCGGTCCAACGTGGTTCGAGCCCACGTGCCGTTGGTGACGACAGGGGGCGCGGGATTCCCCACGGGTTGGAAGGCCCAGTGCGGACCATTCGTGGTTCCGGCAGACGCGGTGAAACCTGTAACCGCCAGGGAAATGGTGACCGCAGCCAGCCATAGTCCGGCGGCCGCCTTCACGCCAGCACCCCCCGAATGACCTCGCCCTCGACGTTGGTCAGGCGGCGGTTGATGCCGTTGTGGTAGAACGTGAGCTTCTCGTGATCGAGGCCGAGGAGGTGCAGGATGGTCGCGTGGAAGTCGGGGATTGTGACCTTATCGGAGCCGACGAAATAGCCCAGTTCGTCGGAAGTTCCGTGGTGATGGCCGGGCTTCACGCCGGCGCCGGCGAGGAAGCAGGTGAACGCCGTCGGATGATGGTCGCGACCCGGGGAATCGATGCCCTGCGTCGCGGGGCTGCGGCCGAACTCGGTGGACCAGACGAAGAGCGTGTCCTCCAGCATCCCGCGCTGCTTGAGGTCCTGGATGAGTGCGGCGACCAGCCGGTCCATCGTGGCGGCCTGGGTGTCGTGGTTCTCCTTCAGGTTCTCGTGGCCGTCCCAGTTGATGCGCGGGCTGCCGAACGCGCCGCCGTTGATGATCTGCACGAAGCGCACGCCTCGTTCCAACAGGCGCCGCGCCATGAGGCAGTTCCGAGCGAAGCCCTTGTTCGTGTCGTCGCCGATCCCATAGAGCCGTTTCGTCGCGTCGGATTCGCCGTCGAGGTCGGTCGCCTCGGGAATGCTCAGTTGCATGCGCGCGGCGAGTTCGTAGGCCCGCAGCCGGGCCGCAAAAGTCGGGTCACCGGGATGGTCGTCCGCGAAGTTGCGGTTCATGTCGGCGAGCAACGCGAGGTCCGCCTGTCGCGCGGCGCCCCCGACGGACGCGGGCGTGTGCAGGTCGGCGATGGGCTCGCGCGAATTGGTGCGGAACGGCACGCCCTGGTGGCTCGCGGGCAGGAAGCCGGCGGTCCAGTTGATGGAACCGCCCGCGGGCAATCCGCTTGGATCGGGCAACACGACAAACGCCGGCAGGTTCTCGTTCTCCGTGCCCAGCCCGTAGCTGAGCCAGGCGCCCATGCAGGGAAAGCCGTTCAGCGTGAACCCACTGTTCATCTGGAAGGTCGCGGGCGTGTGGTTGTTGCTCTTCGCGAACATCGAGTGGACGAAGCACAGGTCGTCCACGCAGTCGGCGAGATGCGGGAACAGGCTGCTCACCCACGAACCGCTCCGTCCGTGCCGGCGGAACTCGTAAACGCTCTTCATCAGCTTCCCGGGCTGACCGAAGAAGCCGAGGTTCTCGCCCTTCCCTTCGAGCGACTTGCCGTGCATCCGCTCCAGCTCCGGCTTGTAGTCGAAGGTGTCGAGATGGCTGACCCCGCCGCAGCAGAAGACCTGCACGACCCGCTTCGCCTTCGGCGCGAAGTGGGGCAAACGCGCCGGCCCGGTCGCCGGCGCGATGCCCGCGCGGGCCTGCTCACGGCTCATCAGCCACGCCAACGCCACGCCGCCGAGCCCACCGGCCGTGTGCGACAGGAAATGCCGTCGGGAGAGGAGCGGTTTTGGCTCTGAAGGTTGATCGGTCATCGGCAACGCATGCTGAAGGTCACTTCTTCCTGAGCTTCCGAATCAGGTAACGGGTTGGAACAAGAATCACAATCCAGCCGAGTGCCCAGAAAGCAAACAGAGGAAGCGTGACTGGATACGCGTAAAACTCACCGCGGCTACTCGAACCTGGCCACGTTATCAACATCCAGGCGAGGCAGAGCGCCAAGGCGACGAAGACAACCAAAAGCTGGGCGGGTTTCATGGAGCTAGTTCCAATGGCCAAGCCGTGGGGGCCGGACGAGGTGTCGCGAGTCACCGGACATAGACAAACTCCGTGGAATTGAGCAGCGCCCAGCAGACGCTCGCCAGACCCCGTTCGCGGGCGGCGGCCGCAGCCCGCGCCTGTTCGGCTGCGGTGGCGGGCCGGCTGAGGGCAAGTTCATAGGCGGCGTCCACCGCCCGCGGTAGATCGCCGCCGGCTGACTGGAGCGCGCGTTTCGCCAACTCTCCGGCCTGCCGCTGAACGAAGGAGCCGTTCATCACGCTGAGCGCCTGCAACGGCGTGGTGGTTACCCCGCGGCGCGGTGTCTTCACCGACGGATCGGGGCAGTCGAACGCGTCGAGCAGCGGTTCCTTCCCGGAGTTGATGTTCATGCGGTAGACGGTGCGGCGGTTGAACTCGGGTTCCCCCTTGTCGAACAGGTGGTAGAACGTCGCGCCGTATTCCGACGTGGTGAACGGCCGGAAACTGGGGCCGCCAACCTGCGGATTGAGCTGCCCGCTGACAGCCAACATCGCGTCGCGCACGGCCTCGGCTTCCAACCGGCGCGGGGTGAAGCGCCAGAGGAGGGTGTTGTCGACGTCCTTGGCGGAGGCCTGGTGGAAGTAATCAGTGTTCAGTGCATCAGTATTCAGTGGGGTGGTCACTTCACGCCGTTCCGACTGATTACTGACCACTGACCCGCTGACCACTGACCCACTGACCACTCTTCCGGCCGATTGCCGATACGTCGCGGAAGTCAGGATCAGCCGGTGCAACGCCTTCACGCTCCAGCCGTTCGCGATAAATTCGGACGCCAGCCAGTCGAGCAGTTCGGGATGGCTCGGGCGCGCCCCGCTGAGGCCGAAATCGCTCGGGGTCGTGACCAGGCCCTGCCCGAAGTGGAACTGCCACACGCGGTTCACCATCACGCGGGCGGGCAGCGGGTTCCGCGGATCGGCCAGCCAGTCGGCAAACCGGCGCCGGCGTTCGGCCTCGGGGGCATCCGGCGCCAAGCCGAAGTCACCCGGCAAGGCCGCGAACTGCGTCAGGGCGCCCGGCGCCACGATGTCGCCGGGTTTCTTCACGTCGCCCCGGAGCAGTGCCTTCGTGGGCGCGGGTTGCTCGCGTTTGCCGGCGTAAGCCAGCGGACCCGACTTTTCCGCGGCGGCGATTTCTTTCCGGGCCTGTTCCATTTGCGCCAAGGCCTGTTCCCGGGTGGCCCGTTGGTCGGGGTTCAGGTGAGCGAGAATTTCGGCGGTGGAAATCACGAAGCCGCCCGCGCGGAACGAGGCGGCGATTTCCGCGGCGTCCAACGCCCGGTCGTAAAGCGCGGCCTGCCGGATGGCGCCGGTCAGCCACGGTTTGCCGCCGCCCAGATGCCGCCGGCCGAGCG
>JBEISV010000456.1:0-3963 GCA_040375265.1 Verrucomicrobiales bacterium | reverse complement strand
CCGGCTCTCCGACGAAGGCGGCGTCGCCCGCCTGCTTCAGAACAGCTTGCCGCCGGCGCCGATCGGCGCGTTCAACGGCCTCGACTCGAGCCTGAACGTGGGAGCCCAGCTTTGGTGGAACACCCCGTTGGAAGGACTGCGGATCGGCGGCCTCTACGGGAAGGTCTTCGACTTCACCTGGCACATCGCCGTGAACCCGCCGTTCGGCCCGGGCGGCATGCGCACCGAGGCGGACATCCCCTACGGCCAACTCTCCATCGAATACACCTACGACGGCTGGACCTTCCAGGCCGAGTATTACACCTACAACGTCTTCCAGAACGACTTCCTCGAGGTCGGGCCGCAGATCGGGAGCAGCCGCACCCGGACCGACGCCTGGTATGTCAGTGCTTCCAAGCGGGTCAATTCCTGGCTCGAACTCGGCACCTACTACTCGGAGTTCTATCCCAATGTCGCGAACCGCTCGGGCAATTCCGACCGCTTCCAGAAGGACGTCGCCTTTTCGACCCGCTTCGACCTCACCGACTGGTGGATCTTTAAGCTGGAAGGCCACTACATCCGGGGCACCGGCCAGCTCTACAACAACGCGCTGAACCCGGTCCGGGACGACAACGGTTGGTGGATGTTCGCCGCCAAGACGACCTTCAGCTTCTGAACCCCGGAACTCCCGCCCCTCGAATCCCATGAAAACGCCCCTGCTTCGGCCAGCCCTCCTGCTCGCGGCCGTCACCCTCCTGCCGTTCGCCAGCCTGGCGTTGGACGCGGTGGTTGTGGCCAACGAAAGCGTCCCGGTGACGAGCCTCGACGCCGGCGCCCTCAAGGACATCTACGCCGGCAAGACGATGTATTGGGACGGCGGTGCCGCCGTGGTCATCGTTGTCGCCGGTGACCAGGCCAACGCCGCCCTCGAGGCCGCCTCCGGCATGAATCCGAGCGCCTTCAAGACCCATTGGCAACGCCTTGGGTTCTCGGGCCGCGGTCAGCCGCCCAAGAAGGCCGACGACGTGGATAAGGCCCTCGCGTTGGTCGCATCCACCAAGGGCGCCATCGCCGTCGTCCCGGCCGGGACCGAAGCGAAGGGCGTCAAGAAACTTGAGGTCAAGTAACCTGACCGCACCTCGCCCGGACCAGGGGGCCTTCGCCCCTCGTATACCCCGCTTTCCCCTTATGAATACCGTCCGCCCCCCGCACCAAGCCTCGCTGCGCCGGAGCTTCCGCAACCTGCGGTTGGTCATGGCCGCGCTGCTCGGATTCACCCTTATCCAAAGCGGCGTGCTGCTCCATGTCAGCCGGGAGGGCAAGGACACCATCCATTCGCTGGACTCCGAGGGCCTGCCCAGCATGCGCGCCCTGGCCGCGTTGCAGGAGAACCTCGCGCTGTTCCGGCTTCACTCCTACGAGTGGCTCTTCGTTCAGGACAATGAAAAGCCAGCCAGGGCCAAGCGGATCGCCGAAAGCCAGCGTGAGGTTGCCACCCAAAGTGCCGAACTCGCCAAGCTGTTCCCCACCGGCCCATTGCACGACCAGGTCGAGGCGATGAGCGCCGCCTTTGCCCGGTCCGTTACGGCCTTCGAGAAAGTCCGGGGACTCGTGGAAGCCGATTTTCCGGCGGCCATGAAGTCGCTGGATTCCGAGGTGCCCGCCACGATTGCGGCGCTGCACGAGGCCACCGCAACCCTCAAGGCGTCGTGCTACGCCGTGTCCGCCGCCCGTGCCCAGAACACCTTCGAGGCCTTCGGGCACATCGAGAGCAGCGCATTCTACCTGAGCCCCGCGGCCGTCGTCGCCGCCCTGCTGGCCGTGGCCATGGTCACGCTGCTCGCCCGGAAAACTCGCCTGACCATGGCGGCCATCGTCCACAAGTTGTCGGGCAGTTCCGATGAGGTGACCGACGCAGCGGCCCGCATGTCCGAGATCAGCGGCAAGCTGGCCGAATCCGGCGCCAGCCAGGCGGCATCGGTCGAGGAAACCAGCGCCTCCCTGGAGGAAATCCGCAGCATGGTGCAGCGGAACTCCGAGCACGCCGCCAGCGCCAAGAACCTCGCGAACGAGGCCCGCACGTCGGCCGAGGGCGGCGCCCATGAGATGAACGAACTGTCCGGCGCGATCGACGACATCAAGGCATCTTCCGACAACATTTCGTCCATCCTCAAGAACATCGACGAGATCGCCTTCCAGACGAACCTGCTGGCCCTCAACGCCGCCATCGAGGCCGCCCGGGCGGGCGACGCCGGACTTGGGTTTGCCGTCGTGGCCGAAGAAGTGCGCAGCTTGGCGCACCGCTCCAGCCTAGCCGCCAAGGAAACCGCCGACAGCATCGAGGAATCCCTCCGCCGGAGCCAACGCGGGGTCGAAATCTCCAAGCGCGTGGCCGCCGGACTCGCGCAGATCGTCGGCAAGGCCCGCCAAGTGGACGAATTGGTGGCCGAGATCGCCGTCGCCAGTTCCGAGCAGTCTCGCGGCATTGCCCAGATCAATTCGGCCATGAGCCAGATCGACCGGGCGTCCCAGAACATCGCCGCCGAGGCGGACCACAGCTCGGGCTCGTCCGCGCAGTTGAACAACCAAGCGTTGGACCTGCGGGCCTCCGTCGCCGAACTCATCGCCTTCGTGGACGACACCAAACGGGCGTCCGCCCGCACCGAGCCGGCGACGGCGCCCCGGCCGCCGGAGCCACCGGCGGCAGCCACCGCGCCCACCGAACGCCCTGTCAACGCCGCCGCGGAATGCGTCCGCTCGACCGCGACGCGGACGTTGCGCACCGCGCCCGCATCGCGAGCCCACGCCAACGGCCAGGCGGATCACGCCGAGCTCTGGTAAATCGCCGGACACCCATTGTCGGGGCTATGCCGGCGGGCGATCGGCGGCACGCTTTGACTTCACCCCACCCGGCGGCAAGCTCGCCGGGTGTTCTGGCGCCTACTTCCCCTGCTCGGCGGGCTCGGCCTCGGCCCGATTCTCCGCGCCAACCCCGCCCTTGATCCCGCGCTGGTTCCGCCCGGGACATCCAAGCTGCGCTTCGAGGTCACCGCAGTTCCCGGACTCCTGGGAGCACCCGCCGACGGCCGCCTCATCGTGGTGCTCGGCCGGACGAATGCCCCGGAACCGCGCACCCGCGTCGGTGACATCTCCCTGCAGGCCGAACCCGTCCTCGGCGCCGACGTCACCGCCTTCAACGGA
The DNA here is from genome assembly GCA_040375265.1 of Verrucomicrobiales bacterium. GTDB lineage: Bacteria > Verrucomicrobiota > Verrucomicrobiia > Limisphaerales > UBA9464 > CAIWAH01. The sequence goes on along the minus strand of JBEISV010000456.1, from coordinate 783 downwards.
CGCCGGCCGGCCGTGCTCGGCCAAGGCTCGGCCCTTTTCCCCCAGCGTTCGCTCATCGAACTGCCCGCCGGCGACTACTGGCTCCAGGCGGTGCTCGCCACCAACCGCGACTTCCGACTCCTCGACGCCCCCGGCAACCTCGTGAGTCCACCCGTCCGCGCGCGGCTTGATCCTGCCCGTCGCGCCACCGTGAAACTCAGGCTTGATCACCGCCTGCCCGACGAACCGCCGGCGGAGACGGATTCCGTGAAGTTCGTGACGCTGCGCTCGGAAAAGCTCAGCCAATTCTGGGGCCGCCCCATGTTCCTCCGCGCAGGCATCATCCTGCCGAAGGGTTGGGCGGAAGAGCCTTCCCGGCGTTACCCGCTGGTGATCCGCATCGGCGGCTTCGGCACCCGTTACACCTGGGTCAACGGCGCGATGGCTGAAGGCAGCGACTTCCGGCGCGACTGGCTGGCCGAGACCACGCCGCGTTTTGTCCTGCTCCAGCTCGACGGCGCCGGCCCGCTGGGCGACCCGTATCAGATTGATTCCGCCAACCACGGTCCCTGGGGCGCGGCGCTCACCGAGGAATTGCTCCCCTACGTAGAGGCCGCTTGGCGCTGCGTCGGCCAACCCCACGCCCGCTTCACCACCGGCGGCTCCACCGGCGGCTGGGTGTCGCTCGCGTTGCAGGTCCTTTACCCCGACCTCTTCGGCGGCTACTGGAGCGGTTATCCCGATCCCGCCGACTTTCGCGCGCTCCAGCTCGTGGACATCTATTCGGACCCCAACGCCTTCGTG
>JBEISV010000079.1:0-13758 GCA_040375265.1 Verrucomicrobiales bacterium | reverse complement strand
CGCGCGACGGTGCTGGGCGATCGGGTCGTGTCGCTCGCGGGCGACGCCGTGCTGACGGCCGACATTGCCGACCGCGACCGCCCGCAGGTGCGCGGTGAGTTGGCGCTGACGCATCAGGTGGACCGGGTGTTTGTCGCCGGCGACCGCCTGGTCCAGCTGGCTTACTGGCCCTCGAATCGGGTCGTGCTGACCCATTCCTCGGCCCCCGAGACGACCGTGGCCACGTTGCCGTTGCTGAGCCTGCCGGTCGTCGGCGCAGAGGTGCGCGACGGACGCCTTTACCTGCTCCAGCACCAGCCGGAGAACTTCCGCTATGAGGAAGCCCGCACGACCAACGAAGTCATCATCACGCGGGAACAGCCGCCGAAGTGGGTTTGGTTCACGAATTTCACCGTCGAACTCCGGCCACAGCCGCCCCTCACGAACCTGACGCAGGTCTGGCGCGAAATTGAGATGCCGCCCACTCCGGATTCGCCGGGTTACGTGACCAACCGGCTCGTCTGGCGCCTGGAAATCACGCCGCAGCCTGACCTGCCCGTGACCAACGCCGTCGTGCGCATGGAGTTGGAAATCCAGCCGCCGGTGCGGGAGACCAATGTGGTCGTGAACGTCGAATGGCGGACGATCCCCATTCCCGCCGAGAGCGCCTTCAGCGTGATCAGCTGGACCGACGACCGGCTCCAAGTTGTGGCGCAAGATCGACAGGCCCTGCCGGCCGGTGTCGGCGGCTATGAACTGAAGTCACTTTGGGTCGACGCCCGCACCTTGGTGTGGACCGAAAAAGCGAATGCCTGGGGCGGCTGGTTCGGCGGCGGCTTCTGGCCCACGGTCTCCCTGGGGATCCAACAATTGGATGTCGCCAGTCCGATCGGAATTTTCCCCGGTGGCGGGTGGTGGTCCGGTTGGGGCAGTAACGCGCGTCACTTCTTGGCCTTCGACGTTGGCGCGGCGGAACCGCGGCTGACTTCCTCTGCGCGATTGGAGGTTGAACTCGGCACGGCCCAGCTCTCGGAGTCCTTCGGCGCCGACGGGAAAATCTACCTGAGCGAACGCCGAAGCATCTCGGTGCCGGACCCAACGATGACGGACGCCGGTCTGGGCCAGAAGCTGGAGTGGCAAAACACCTTCCGGTTGCATGTGCTGGACTTCGCCGATCCGGCGTCGCCCGTCATCCGCCCAACCACCGACCTGCCGGCCGAATTGGTCGGCGTGTCGCACGCGGGACAACTGCTCTATGCGCGGAGCCCGGGACAGGTCGCTTGGAATGGCCAGGCGGCGGAGCCCAGTGAACTTCTGGCGCTGGCTTACGACGGCATCAGCGCCAGCTTGGTCGCCCGGCAAACGTTGGCGCCGGCCGACCGTCTGACACCAATCTTGGTGCGCGCCAACGGCGCGGTGTGGGTCGGCCAGTCCGCGCCGCCGGCGGAAGGCGGACCAACCCTCGAAGCCTGGGCGCTGACGGCGGCCGGCCAGTTCTCCCGCCAAGCTTCGCTGGCGACGGGTTCGGCGGTGACGGCATTCCGGGAGTTCGCCGATGTGGTTGTGGCCAGCTCGGCGGGCGACTTCCTGTTTCTCTCTCCGCAGGGAACCGATCCGCTCACTCTGACCGGCGTCGGCGTGCGTCCTTGCACGTTGTGGACCGCTCCCGAATCCGGCGACGCCACCGCGGCCGGCGGCTTGTGGCTGCCGCGCGGTGCCTACGGGCTCTGGCATGTGCCGGTCCAACCATGACGCCCGGACCTGACTCATTGGCCCGCGGCGGCGGTCGCCGGTCTGCGTTCACCCTGGTGGAACTGCTCACCGTGCTCGCGCTGATCGCGGTGCTGGCCACGCTGGTCACGTCCTCCATCGCCGGCGCCAAACTGCGGGCGCAGCAGACGGTCTGTTCCGGCAATCTCCGGCAACTGATCACGGCCATCGAAATCTACACGCGGGAAACCGGCAAACGGCCGCGCTCGGTCACGCGGCTCAGCCAGCGTTCCAACTGGGTGGCGGGACCTCGAATCCTGCTCTGCCCGAGCGATCCGGCGACCCGGGCGATTGCGAGCACCAACACGGCCTGGGGCAATGTCGCCAACGCCTCGCAGGAACCGTGGAACCTGGACCGGACCCTGTTCGGCAATCCGGAGACCGGCTCGTGGCAGGCGGAACTGTCCGAATCCGTCGAGTCCGTTTCGTTCTCCTACCTGCATACGTTGGGCTGGCGAAAGCAGGCGTGGCAGCGACTGACCGCGACGGGCAAGGACGCCGGGCTCGCCGTGTGCCAGTTGCACGGCGTCAAGGTGCCGCCCAGCTCACTGCCGCCCGGCGCCAAGCCTTTCCTGCTGTGGGAAGGCCAGACGTATCGTGCGCAGCAGGACGGTGCGGTCGTGGCCCGGAGGATTTTCCGCTCGTCCGGCAACCCGGGGCCGGGCGCCGAGATAACGACCACCGCCGTCCAACCCGCGCCCGGCACGGAATACCCGTGGGAATTCTACCTCGACTCCGTGCCGCCGCAGCGTTGAACCGTCCGCGCCATGCCCGCCACTTCCCAACCCGTGTTGCAGCTCGTGCCTGAAGAAGCACGCGAGCCCGTGACGGATGGGCCGTCGGCCGTCCGGCTCTGGCGGGCGCTGTTCTGGAGCGAGTGGTTCATGCACAGCCGGTTGCTCCTGTGTTTCCTCATCGGCTGGCTCGCCGTCGTCTGGCTGCTGCCGCTCGTGGCCCATCCGCTCTGGGTCTTGGTCGTGGGCTTTGTCTTCGCGCTAGTGGCCGGGCCGGCCTTCGGCGGCGCCGACGTGATCCACGGCTGCGAGGAGTTCTCCTTCGCCTTCCCACCCACCCGGTCGCAACGCTTCACGGCGCGGTTTCTGGTCGGCGCCACCTGGCTCGTGGCCCTCACGCTGATGGATGTCCTGGCCCTGGACCGGAGTTTTTCCGACGTCCTGTTCCGCGTCTTCCTCGACACCGGCTTGGCCACGGTCGAGGTGCGGCAGCCGGTGATGCTTTACGGATTGGTGTTCGCGGCACCCTTCGCCGTGTTTGCGCTCGGGTTCGCCGTGGCGGCACTCGCCACGAACCGCACCGTGGCCTTCACCGCGTGGCTGTGGAGCGCGCTCGGGGCGCTCTCGACCCTTCGGCTGGGCTTTTATGCGGAGGAAGCGGTATGGGACCGGCTCAACGGCCGGATTGCCGTTCCGCTCGTCACCGTGGTGGCGGTTGTCGCCACGTTCGTCGCGCGCCGGCTCTACCAGCACAAGGAAGCCGGCACCGGCGTGCCATTGCGTATCCCGCTGAGTTGGTGGGCCACGTTGGTGCTGGCGGTCCTCGCCGGCCTCGGTGTGGCCGCGCTCATCGGCTGGTTGGCGGCGAACTTCGCCAAGCTGCTCTGAGCCGCCGGCCGGAAAAGAAAAACGGCCCGGGTTCACAGGGAAACCCGGGCCGTGGAATCAGTTCACGAAGGCCGACTCACGGCTTCGCGTAGACGCTCACATCGTCTATCAGCCAACCCTTCTGCAGGCCTGCGCCGGCAGCGTCGCTGGTCAGGCGGAATTCGAGCTTCACCTTCTTGCCGTTGGCGACGGCGGGCAGTTCCACGGCACGACGCTGGAAGAAGTAAGGTCCGGTGGAGGAACGTTTGCCGGTCCAGACCGCGTTTTCGGCCCCAGTCAGGACCGCGCCGGCATCGGTGCGCACGAAGACCTCGACCTTGTCGCCGTCGCCTTCGGCGCCGCCCGCATCGAGCAGGTCGTAGAAGGACAGCCGGGCGCCCGTGGAGGCCTCCGCAAGGTCGATGGTGGGGGACGTGAGCGCCACGACGATGCCGTCGGTGTAAGGGGTGGTCAGGCTGGTGGCCCACACCTTGGAACCGCTGCGGGCGAACGTGATCTCATCGGGATACACCGGGGTGCCGCGTTCCCAGGCCGGGGCCGCGCCGGAACCGCTGACGTATCTCACGGTCCACGCGGAACTGGCGCCTTCGAAGTCATCCTGGAGGAACACGATCGGCTGGCCCTGCGCGCGGTAAAACTTCTGCGGCCCGGCGACGGCGGGATCCACCTCCAGCGGGCTGGTTGCGTTGGCGACGGCCAGGAACGGTCCGGCCGGGCTGTCGGCGGCTTCCAGGGCCCCGGTGAACTCCAGCTTCACCTTGCCCGCGGCCGCGGCCGGGGAGGTCTTCGCGGTGCCGGGTTTCGCGCCGACGAGTTCGGTCGTCACCACGCGGAAATTGTCGAGGTAGATCTCGGCGTCGGTGTCGCCCGTGGAATTGCGGCCGAGGTTCAGGTTGATGGCCTTGTCGGTTTCGCGCGTGAACGGCAGATCAATCGTGAACCGGCCGGTCTTGCCGCCGATGAAGAACCACACCTGCTGCCAGTCCTTGGGCGCCGTCGCGCCGGGCTGCGAAATCGACAGGCCGAGGTGTTGGAGGTTGGTGACGGCCTCCGGCACGAAGACGTCCACGAGCAGGGTCGCGTTTTCCGAGACGGCACCCAGCACGTCGGGCCGCGTGATGTTGTTCGCGAACGCGCCCCATTTGAAGTCACCGGCAGGGAAAGTCGCCTTGAGGCTCTTGCTGCCCTACGTGGCGTTGCCGGCCGTGCTGTCCAGCGTGGTGAAGGCGACGCCCCAGCCTTGGCTGTTGACCTCGAAGCCTTCGGGCGTGCCGTCCTCGAAGGAGAACAGCGTCGTCACGTTGGTCCGGGTGAGGCCCTGGGGCGGCGGCGGATTCGGCACGACGCGAAGGTTGTCGAGGTAGGCCGTATAGGTTTTGTCCGGGGTAGCATTTTGGCCGAGGTTGAAGGAGACCGCGCCGCCGCTGGTGCGCTGGAAGGGCAGTTCCATGGTGAACGTGCCGGTGCGGCCTTCGACGCCATACCAAACCTGCTGCCAGCCGAGGGCGCCTTCGACGCCTACCTGCTGGAAGGAGAAGCCGAGGTTCAGGAAACCTGCGCTGTTGGCCGGAACCACGAGGTCGAACAGGAACTTGCCGCCGTAGCGGATGGCTTCAAGCAACGCGGGGTCGGTGAGGTCGAGGTTGTAGGCGCCCCACTTGTAGGCGTCGCCGGGGAAGGTGACCTTGAGCGCCTTGGTGCCCTCGGTGGCATTGCCGGCGGCGTTTTCCAGCGTCGCGAAGCCCTTGCCCCAGTCGTTGTTCAGCACCCAGCCCTGGGTGGTGCCGTCCTCAAACGTCTGCAAGGTGATCGGCACCGGCCCGACGGGCGGGGCCGGTTCCACGCGCAGGTTGTCCACGAACACCGTGAAGGGCGTGCCTTCCGTGGCGTTCTGGCCGAGGTGCAGGTTCACCGGGCCGGACCCAAGGCGTTCGAACGGCAGCTCCACCGTGAAGCTGCCGGTCGCGCCGCCAATCCAGAACCAGACCTGCTGCCAGCCTTTGTCACCCGTCACGTCGGGCTGCTGGATCACAAAGCCAAGCTGCGAGATGCCGGCGCTGGCTTCAGGCACGAAGACGTCGAGGAACAGTTTGCCGCCGGGCTTGATGGCCTCGAGGAAGGGCGCATCGGCATAGTTCTCGGCGAGGCCGCCCCACTTGAAGGACTGGCCGGTGAAGTCGATTTGCAGGCTTTTCGAACCGTCCGTGGCGTGTTCGCCCGCGACGGCCACTGTGCCGAAACCGTTGGCCCAACTGGCGGCGTTCACGGCCCAGCCCTGCGTGGTTCCGTCTTCGAAGGAGAAGAACGTGGTGGCGGCCGAGGTGTGGATGACGCCGCCGGCGAGGGCCGCGGCGAGACCGGCGACGGCCGGGATTTGCGGTAAACGAGTTGTGTTCATGAAAATAGACGACGGTGCCTCACAGCGGCGGCCGGCGGAATGGCGGGAGCGTATCACGGAGACGTCGGGCGTCCACCCGGCCGGGGACAAAGGTGGGGCGAGTTGCCGGTGGGTGCTCGCCAGCCGGTCAGCGGGAATACATCAGGTAGGCGATCATCGCGCCGGTGAAGCCGAAGCCGGTCGCCAGGCAAATCCAGCCGGCGAGACGCCGCCCCACGCTCTGGCGCCACCAGAGCCAGATGCCGCTCAGGGCGAACAGGATCATGGAGGCGCTCGCGACATCATACGCGACGACCCACCCGTCGTAGAGCGGTCCGCCGCCGTAGCCATGCAGGCGGTGTAGTCCGTGCAGGACCCCGACGCCGTTCAGCCGGACGCGGGTGAAGTCGGCCCGGTCGCCCATGGCGGAGACGGTGACTTCGTAGCGATGTCCGGGCCGGATCCAGTTGAAGCGCCACGTTCCGTCGCCGCGCCGGACGGGTTCGTTGCGTTTGCCGTGGATGTCGAAGGTGGTTTCCAGATGCCGGACAAATTCGCCGGAGTTGCGCTCGCCCGGCGCGTTGAGCGTGAGCGAACGCGCCTGTTTTTCGGCGTCGCGGCGAGGAAACCAATCCTCATGAACCATGACCCAGCCGGTCGCGAAGTAGAGGGCCACCCAAACGAGCAGCGTGAGCCCGGCGAACAGATGCAGTCGGCGGATCAGGGTGTGCATGGCTTAGCCTTGGGTGACGACGTAAAGAATCAGGCCCAGCGAAAGCGCGGTGGCGGCGAGCCCGACGACGAGCCCGGCCCGGCGGTCGCGGCCCGAAACCCACCAGAGATAAACGCCGGAGGCCGACGCGAACAACGCGAAGACCGTGCAGACCTCCGTGTAAATTCCCCAAGCCGTCACCGGCGGCGCCCCGGGCAGCCCGTGCAACGCGTGGAGCGAAACCAACACCGGCCAGAAACCCTTGGCCTGTTCCTCGACCTTCACCGTGCCGGTCGCCGGCGAGGCGTGGACCTGATAGCGCTTGCCCGGCCGTTCCATCGGGAAGTGCAGCGTGCCGTCGGCGTCCCGCCGGGTTTCCCACGGCAGCGGCCAGCCCTTGAGTTCAAGCTGATCCCGGAGCCGTTCTGCCGCGGCGGTGTTGTCCGGCAGCAACGGAGCGGGCAACGGCGCCTCCCAGCTGCGGGTGGTCGCGCCCTTCGGCGATTGGGCGAAGGCGAAGTGGTGGTTGAAGTGCAGCGAGGAGAAGCCGAAGACCAGCAGATACGCCGCGCACAGCAGCCCGCCGTAGAGGTGAAGGTTGAGCAGCCACTTTCGCATGGTGGGAGGGCAGTGACGCTGGCAGCGGGTTCGCCAACCGCAATCCGGGAGTTGGCAACGCCGGCCTGGACGCCGCACGCTGGCGACCGTCGCCGCATGAACCCGCTTGCCTCCGCCGTCACCGCCGGACGTTCCCGCCTGCGCGCCGAAGTGGCCGGCTTGTTCGCGGTCCGCTCGCTGCGCTGGGCGTTGTTGCTGATGATGTTGGGTGGCGTCCTTTGGGTCCGGCAGGTGTGGTCCACGCCCACCGTGGAAGCTTCTGCCAGTTCCGCCACGGCGAAGTCGGCTTCTGCCCCGACTGCCGGCTCGGTCGGCACCCCCGGTCGTTCCCCGGCGACCTTTCGGCTGGGTGCTGGTTACGCGGGCGGTTTCCTGCTGGGCTTTCTCTTCCGCCGCTTCCTCAAGGTAACCAGCGTCGCGGCGGCCCTGCTGCTGGTGGCGGTCGCTGGCTTGCGGTCCGTGGGGGTGCTGGAGGTGGATTGGGCGGCGTGGGAAGCTCAGATCCGCGCGGGCGTGGACTGGTCGCACCATCAGGCCGGCGTGCTGAAGTCGGTGGTGGAAGGGTATCTGCCCTCCACGGCGGCCACCGGCTGGGGCCTTTGGCGCGGTCTGCGGCGGAGGACGGAGAAAATTGCGGCGCCGGCGGCTTGAGCCCGCCATGGAGGCCGTCCATGCTCGCGGGATGTTCCCGCTGAAATTCCTGATCCGCCCGGTGTGGGCCGGATTCCTCGTCGCCACCTGCCTAAGCGCCGTCGCCGAAGACAAGGCGCCCCGCGTCGTCAATCCCGGCGGGCCGGGCAAACCGCCGGCGGACGCGATCGTGCTGTTCGACGGCAAGGACCTCAACGCCTGGAAGGCCGAGGACGGTTCGGCCCCCAAGTGGACCGTGACCCCGGGCTTCACCGAGGTGCACAACGGCAGCATCCTGACCAAGGAGGAATTCGGGGCGGTGCAACTCCACGTCGAATGGGCGTCGCCCGCCGAGGTGAAGGGTGACGGCCAGGGCCGCGGCAACAGCGGCATCTACCTGCAAGGTCGCTATGAGATCCAGGTGCTGGATTCCTACAACAACCCCACCTATCCCAATGGTCAGGCCGGCGCCTTCTACGGTCATGCGATCCCGCTCGTGAACGTCTGCCGCCCGCCCGGCGAATGGCAGGCCTACGACATCATTTTCCATCCCCCGACCGCCAAGGACGGCCAGACGGTGCCCGGCTCTTTCACCGTGCTGCACAACGGCGTGCTGGTGCAGGACCACGTGCCGGTAAAGGGCGACGCGACCACGGCGGCGAAGTTCTCCGGCGTCACGCCCAAGGGTCCCATCCTGCTGCAGGATCACGGGAACCCCGTCCGCTACCGGAACATCTGGGTGCGTCGGCTCGACTGAACCGGTGCGTTCCATGGCCCGCTCCAACGATCCCCTCCACGACCTCGGCGGCCGCGTGGCCCGCAACGTGACCTCACGGCTGGTTGGGAAGCTGGTGGCCGTGGCCGTGGCGGCGCTGCTGGGAATGGTCGGCCTGAAGCAATGCGGCCAACCGTTGTCCAGGGAACAGGCCGCGCAACGCGCCACCGCCAGCGTGGACGTCAATTCGGCGTCCCTCGACGAACTGATGACGCTGCCGCGGATCACCGAAAACCTCGCCCGGAAGATCATCGCGGGCCGGCCTTACGCGCGGGTGGAAGACCTGGAAAAGGTGAGCGGCATCGGCCCCAAGACCTTGGAGGGAATCCGGGTGCGGGCTACGGTGGGATCAGGGGCTAGGTCAACTCCTTGAGAGCGCTGCGGCGGCATGAATTGGTGACCAAGGGCGATTTCAGGCCGTTTTCGAGGGATTGTGGGTTGACGCCCACCCACCCCGGTCGGTTAGCTATTGCCCCGACATGAACCCCACTCCGGTCTGGCTCCGTGTTTTCTCCGCGATCTCCCTCGTGTGCGGCACAGGGATGCTTTCGGTTCAAGCCGCGGATTGGGGCGGTCAGAGTATCGGAGTCGAATGGCTTTTCCCCAACACTGGAGCTGTGCCGATATTTGCGGCAACTCCTGCTGTCGTTGAACCTGCTGTTGAGATACCGAACGTCTTGGAGCAGGGAAAATTGGCGATCAATTTGGCACCGACGCGCATTACCATTTCCATAATTGGCGACAATTTCTCCTGGGCAAATGACTTGGGCACGACGTTCAACGGCTTCCGCTTCTTCGACGCCGGATCCAGTGCTCCCAGTCTGGTTGGGGCGGTCCTTTCCGGTTCGGTTGACAATGTGTCGGCGGCGCCGTTGGCAGTGGATGCTAACAACATCTACATCAACCTGACGGGGCTCGGCGGAGAGCTTGGGAGGGATATCGTGATCGACCTCCAGTTCGAAGCCGTCCCCGAGTCCTCCACCTGGGCCGCCGGCTTGGTGGCCCTGCCTGTCGCCGGCATGTGGTTGCGGCGGCGGTCAGCCCGTCGGTAAGCCACGGCCGGTCGCAGCGCCGGCTTGCTAAGTGACCCGTTCGTCCGGGAAGCTCCCCTTCTAGTGTCACTCGACGCAAAAAAGGACTGGTTGGAGTTTGTCCAGGAAGCTTGGACCGCCCGCGAACTCATCCGCATCACGCTCGCCGGCCCCCGGGGCGCCGACAAATCGCTCCGGCAGATCACCATCCGGCCGGTCACGATCAAGGAGCAGATCCTGCTCTCGTTCGTTTACCGGCACGAGACGCGCGACGTGACCAAGAACCTGATCCCGGAGGACGCCTTTCCGCTGATCGGGGACCTCATGGGCGGAACCTTCGCCCACGGTTACCTGCAGACGCCGAAAGGGGTGACCCACCTGGATTACCCCGGCTACCGGCCGGCCCGGATCCGCTACGAGAAGCCGGTCGACAAGGCCGCGACTTCCGGGCAACCGGGTGCGCATGACCGCACCAAGCAGCGCCAGATCGAGGCCACCGTGCCCTGGTTGCAGGCGCTGGGCATTACCTCCGCCAACGGCACGCTGTTCCGTGGCATGGAGGCCAAATACCGCCAGATTCACCGCTTCGTCGAACTGCTCGACCATTTGCTCGGCGACGTGAAGTTCACCGCCTCCGAACCCATCCACATCGTGGACATGGGTTGCGGCAAGGGTTATCTGACCTTCGCCACCTACGAACATTTCCGCCGTGTCCATGGGGGCGAACTCCGCGTTTCTGGCATTGAGAGCCGCCCCGAGCTGGTCGAGGTGACCAACCGGGTCGCCGGCCAGGTCGGCTTTCCCGGGCTGAGCTTTGTCGCCGGCACGATCGCCGAGTCGCCCGTGGAAAAGACGGATGTGCTCATCGCCCTGCACGCCTGCGACACCGCGACGGATGACGCCCTGGCCAAGGGCATTGCCGCCGGCGCCCGCCTGCTCATGGTTGCGCCCTGCTGCCACAAGCAGATCCGCCCGCAGCTCGTGCCGCCGCCAGTGCTCGCCCCGGGCCTGCGCCACGGCATCCTGCTTCAGCGCGAGGCCGACTTCGTGACCGATGCCCTGCGGGCGGCCCTGCTGGAATGGGCCGGCTACGATACGCAGGTCATGGAATTCATCGCCCCCGAGCACACCAGCAAGAACCTGCTGATCACCGGCGTGAAACGCACGGCGCGCTACGACCGCGAAGCGGCGGCCGAGCGCGTGCGCGCGCTCGCCGCCTTCTACGGCATCCGGGAACACCAGCTCGCCGCCAAGCTGGGCTTCGACCTCGCGGTGCCGGCGACGGAAAGCTGAGCCGGCGAAGGCTTGGACGCTCGACGCCCCGGCGGACGCCTGTTTTGCTGGTCGCACAATTCATTCTGCCATGAGCGCCGAACAACGACTTGCCGAACTTCAGTTGCAACTGCCGCCCGCCCCTAAGCCCATCGCCGTTTACAAGCCGGTCGTGGTCGTCGGGAACATCGCCTACGTGTCGGGCCACGGCCCGGTGCGCCTCGACGGCTCGCTGGTCCAGGGCGTCGTCGGCCGCGACCTGAGCCTCGATGCCGGCAAGGCCGCCGCCCGCCAGGTCGGCCTGGCGATGCTGGCCAACTTGCGGGCGCACTTCGGCACGCTCGACCGCATCCAGCGGATCGTGAAGACCCTGGGCATGGTCAATTCCGCGCCCGACTTCTACGAGCATCCCAAGGTCATCAACGGCTTCAGCGAGCTGATGGCCGAGGTCTTCGGACCCGACCATGGCATCGGTGCCCGCAGCGCCGTGGGCATGGGGCCGCTGCCCGGCAACATCGCGGTCGAGGTGGAAGCCATCTTCGAAGTGCGGCCGGAATGAGCCCGGCCCTCACGCTGGTCACCTCGCGCCTGGAACTGCGCCGGAGCACGCCGGAACAGTTGCGCGCGCTGGTGGCTGGTCCCGCGGAATTCACGCGCCAGTTCGGCCTGTCGGTCGCCGACGGTTACCTCGAATTCCCCGGGGCGCTGGAATACGCCCTGGCCAAGATTGCCGCGGCCGGCGCGGCGGCGCCTTGGTGGTCGCCGTTTCTGGTCGTCCACAAGGCGGCAGGAAGTGTCATTGGCCTGGGCGGCTTCAAAGGTCCGGCGGATGCTGCCGGCGTGATCGAGGTCGGCTACGGCATTGCGCCCGCGTTCCGCGGCCAAGGCTTCGCCACCGAAGCCACCCAAGCGCTGGTGGACGAAGCCCGCCGCCGCATCAGCCTCGCCCGGGTCATCGCCCACACGTTGCCCGAGCACAACGCCTCGACCTGCGTGCTGGCCAAGTGCGGCTTCCACCGTGCGGCCGAACTCAACGACCCCGAGGACGGCGTCATCTGGCGCTGGGAAAGGACCCCGTGAACTGGTTTGAAGTCACCAACGTCGCCGAGATTCCGTCGCCCGCCCTGCTGCTGTTCCGCGAACGCATCGAGGCCAACCTCGCCGAGATGCTGCGGATCGCCGGTGGCCCGGAACGCCTACGGCCGCACCTTAAGACCCACAAGCTGCCGGAACTGATCCGCCGTCAGGTCGAACTTGGGATCACGAAGTTCAAGTGCGCGACCATCGCCGAGGCCGAGATGGCGGCGGCGAACGGCGCCCGGGACGTGCTGCTCGCCTACCAGCCGGTCGGGCCTCAGGTGGAACGTTCGGTCCGCCTCGCGGAGTCGCAGCCTGCAGTCCGATTCTCTGCGCTCGTGGATCATCCAGCCGCCGTGCGCATCCTCGCGGCCGCCAATGCCGGCCGGCCGGCCATTGGGCTGTTCGTGGATCTCGACGTCGGGCAAGGCCGCACGGGCCTGCCGGCCGGTCCGGCGGCGGTCGAACTGGTGCGACTGATCGCCGGGACCCCGGAGGTCAGGTTTCGCGGATTGCAGGCCTATGATGGGCACATCGGTGCGACGGATCCGGCCGAACGGACCGCCCAGGCGGACGCGGCCTTTGTCTCGGTTTTCCGGCTGGTGGAACAACTGCGCGCCAATGGAATCGCGGTGGAGGAAATCGTCGCCGGCGGTTCACCCACCTTTCCAATTCATGCCCGGCGGGCCGAACCCGCGATTCGGTTGAGCCCCGGCACCACCGTCCTGTGGGACGCGGGTTACGCGAGCCGTTTTCCCGACCTGAACTTCCTGCCCGCTGCCGTGCTGCTCACGCGCGTGGTCAGCAAACCCACGCCCAATCGCCTGTGCCTCGACCTCGGTCACAAGGCCGTCGGCAGCGAGATGCCGCAACCGCGGGCGGTGTTCCTGAACTTGCCCGACGCCACGCCGGTAATGCACAGCGAGGAACATCTTGTGGTGGAGACCCCGCGCGCCGCGGACATCGCCGTGGGCGACGTATTCTACGCCTTGCCGTGGCATGTCTGCCCGACGGTGGCCTTGCACGAGGAAGTGTGGGTCGTGGAAAACCAACGCGCCTCCGCCCGCTGGACGGTCACCGCCCGCAAACGCCGGCTCGAAGTGTGAGAACGGAAGCGTGCAGGTCCCTCCCTTCTCGGCTCAGCCCGACCTCGTGGGTGAGCGAACCTCGGCCGGCGATGGGCGCGCGGGTCTCCGAGCCGCGTGTTGGGTTGATCCATTTGAAGAGTGATGGAAACTCGCGACTCGTAGAGTCGCGCTCCCGTTCTCGCCGAACTCCACACTCCACGTCCAGCGTCCCGCGGCATCCTTCGGTAAGTCGGCCCAAATTGCTGATCCATCTTCCATGAACTCTCCCTTCATCTTCGACGCGCACCTCGACCTCGCGATGAATGCGGTCGAATGGAACCGCGACCTTACGCGTTCGCTCGCCGACCTACGCGCCGCCGAGGCGCACCTGAAGGACAAGCCCGACCGTGGGCGCGCGACCGTGTCATTGCCGGAGCTGCGCCGCGGCCACATCGGCCTGTGCGTCGCCACACAGATTGCGCGGGTCGAACACAACGCGTGGAGCCCGGTCGCCGGCTGGCGTTCGCCCGCGCAGGCTTGGGCCATGACGCAGGCGCAGCTTGCCTGGTATCGCGGGATGGAAGAAGTCGGCGAAATGAAGCCAATCCGGAACCGCGCTGAGCTCGAAGCCCACCTCCTGGCTTGGGCCAACCCGAATCCCGAAGCTTCCAACGCGAAGCTTCCCGTGGGCTACATCCTGTCGCTCGAGGGCGCCGATTCGCTGGTCACGCTCGCGCATCTGGAACGCGCCTGGGGTTACGGCCTGCGCGCCGTCGGACCAGCCCATTACGGTCCGGGCATCTACGCCAATGGCACCAACGCCACCGG
>JBEISV010000478.1:0-3738 GCA_040375265.1 Verrucomicrobiales bacterium | reverse complement strand
AGTTCCTCACCCATCACCAATCGCAACTGACCAAATCATCCCATGGCCCCGCTCATCCTCATCCTCTGCACCGGCAACTCCTGCCGTTCCCACCTCGCCGAAGGCATCCTGCGCGCCGTCGCGAAGGACCGCTTCCGGGTCGCCAGCGCCGGTTCGAAGCCGGCCGGTTACGTGCATCCGCTTGCGGTCAAGGCGCTCGCCGAGATCGGCATCGACATTTCGGCGCACACGTCGAAGCACATGAACGAGTTCCTGGACCAGCCCGTGGAAACCGTCATCACCGTCTGCGGCAACGCCGACCAGGCCTGCCCGGTGTTCCCCGGGCAGCTGAACCGCCATCATTGGCCCTTCGACGATCCCGCCCACGCGAACGGCACCGACGACGAGAAACTCGCCGTCTTCCGCCGGGTGCGGGACGAAATCCGCCGCGTTTTCGAGGCGTATGCCGCGGGACGATTGGACGTGGCCAAGCGGTGAAGCAGGGACCGGCCAGCCGCCGCAACCGGCGGCGGAAACATTTTTGAAAACGTTCGCGGGAATTTCCCGGCGGCGGGGTAAGCGGAGGTGAAGGGCGGTGGCCAAAGCCGCCCAAACAAAACGAAACACCTCACCGAAAACTCGCCATGAACTCATTCAAACTCGGTTTCGCCGCCCTCCTCCTCGCTTCCGCCACCGTTTCGCTGACCACGGCCGGCACGCCCAACGCCCTCGTCAGCCCGAAAGCCGCGCTCGCCCGGCCCGCGGTCAATTCCGGCGTCGGCACCGACCGGGACCTGACCCGCGAAATCTCCCCGCTCGGCTCCCCCAAGGCCAACACGCTGGCGGCGGACGTCCGGCGGACCGCCGGGGCCACGATGGACTGCTGCTCGGCCGTGCTGGCTGGGTCCCCCACCCTTTCACCCCGCGCCGCCGCGCCGCGGTCCGGCACCGCTTCGCCCGTGGGCGTGAAGTGTTCAATGGGACAGCAAACCGCGGCCACGCCGGGTTGCTGCGCACCCGCGGCGAACCGCAAGCCGACTTGCTGCGGCTGAACCCTGGGTCATAACTGGCGGCGGGACTTCCCGCCGCCCTGCCACTTTCCACCATGAACCCTCCGCCCGCCCCCAACTCCGATCCCGAACTGAGCAAGCTGCTCCGCGCGGCGCACCCGGCCCCAAGCCTGCCGCCCCGGTTTCAGGAGGGCGTCTGGCGGCGGCTGGAGCGCAGTGAACGGCCGAGCCCAACCGTTGCCTGGGTCGACCGCCTCATCGCCACCCTGTTCCGGCCCGCCTATGCCAGCCTTGGTCTGGCGGCCGTCCTCTTGGCAGGCGCATGGACAGGCAGCCGGGGCGACGAAGTTCAGAGCCGGCGGACCGAACAAGCCCGCTACCTCGCCGCCGTAAGTCCGCTCCACCAAGCCCCATGAGGAAACTGTCCTCCAGCTCGATGCTCCTCCTCGGGTTGGCGGCGGCCGGGCTGGTCTTTTGCGCCAGCCATTGGGCGGCCACGCAGTGGCGGGCGACCCGCAACCCGCCGGCCGATGAACTGGCCTGGCTCGGCCATGAGTTCCAGCTCACGGACACCGAACTCGCGCGTATCCGAATCTTGCACGAGGGCTACAAACCCCAGTGCGCCGCGATGTGCGCCCGCATCGCCGCCAAGAACCGGCAGCTCCAGTCGCTGCTGGGCGGGGCCACCAACGTCACCTCCGAGATTGAGCACACGCTGGCTGAGGTCGCCGCCCTGCGCGCCGAATGCCAGGCCCAGATGCTCCGCCACTTCCAGGACGTCGCGCGGTCCATGTCCGAAACCCAGGGTGCCCGTTACCTCGCCGAGATGCAGCGGCTCACTCTCGGGCTGAAGGACCACCAGGCGGTCGGGCCGGTTCACGCCACCCATGAGCACCCATGAACCGGACGCCCCCGACCAGGCGGACATGGCGCGGCTGGTGGCGGGACAGGACACGGCGCTCAACGCGCTCATGGAGCGCCACGGCGGGAAGCTGTTCGGGTTCCTCTGCCGGTTCGTCGGCGATGAGGAGGCCGCCGAGGATCTCGCGCAGGAAACGTTTGTCCGCGTTTACCAGCACCGCACCGAGTTCAAGCCGGGGCAGACGTTTGCGACCTGGCTCTACACCATCGGCGGCAACCTGGCGCGCAACCACCTTCGGGCCCGCTCCCGGCGGCCGGAAGTGCCGCTGGAAGGGGACGGGGAGGACTCGCCCGGGCCGGCGCGCTCATTGCCCGCCAGCGGCGGTTCTCCGGCCGACCACGCGGCACGCACCGAGCAGCAGGCTGCCGTCCGCTCCGCCGTGGCCGACCTGCCGGACGACCTCCGCGAGGCGATTATCCTGTGCGAACTGGAGGAGTGTTCCGTCGCCGAGGCGGCCACCGTCCTCCATGCGACGGTCAAGGCGGTCGAGTCGCGGCTCTACCGCGCCCGCCAGCAACTGCGCCAGCGGCTCACCCGCTGGCTGGGCACGAACTGAATTGCCCGGCCCATTTTCGCCGCTTCACCTCAAACCAAGCACTTCATGAAATCACTCCAAACACTGTTCGTCGCAGCCCTGCTGGCCGGCTTCACCGCCACTTCCCTCCACGCGGCGGAAAAACACCAGCACGACGCCCCGGCGGCCGCGGCAAAGGACAAGAAGGCCAAGCCTTACCCGCTCGATTTCTGCCTCGTCTCGGACGAGAAGTTCGAGGGCAGCGGCATGACGCCATTTGAAATGGTGCAGGACGAGCAGATCCTCAAGTTCTGCTGCAAAAGCTGCGTGAAGGACTTCAAGAAGGAGCCGAAGAAGTATCTCACCAAGCTCGCCGACGTGGTGAAGAAACAGGAAGCCGCCAAGGCGAAGAAGTAGGTGACCCGGACGAAGGTGCGGCCGCCGTTCAGGCCGGTGCGGCCTTCGCCCTCGTGGTTACCCACCTCAGAACATCTGCCACCCATGACACCTGCCGCCCCGACTCAGGCCGATCCGGAATCTGAAATGAGAATCCCGGCTACCCGTTGGTGGATCCGGATCATTTTGGCTGCCCTGACGGGGCGGCCCGCGCTGACCGCCGCCAGCCTATTGGTGGTCGGGACGTTTACCTCCCCCGCGGCCGAACCCGCGGGCCGGGTCTCCGTCATTCGGGTTCCCGGCGTCACGAACGCGGTGAAGGCCCAGTGCGGCGCAGATGGCACGATCCATCTGCTGTTCGGCGCCGAAGATGGTCCGCGGTATGTCCGTTCGCAGGACGGCGGCATCACCTTCAGCCCACCGATGACGGTAGTGGATGCGGCGGCGCGGAAGCCCGGCCTGAAGTTCTCCGCCGAGGACCTCGCGGTCGGCCCGGACGGCAGCGTGCACGTGGCGCTGTCGAACAATGCGTGGAAGCTGAAGCTGCCCGAGGAGGAATGGGGCTTCTATTACGCCCGCCTGAAGCCGGGCGCGCAGGCCTTCGCGCCCCTCCGGAACATCAACCGAAAGCCGAGCGAAGGCTTTTCCCTGGCGACCGGCAATGACGGCACGGTGATCGCCGGTTTCCTTTCCTCAAAACTCTTCACCCTGGTTTCCCGTGACGGCGGTGAAACCTTCTCCGCGAGCGCGGAACTCAATCCGGCGTGGAACCCGTGCGACTGTTGCACCACGAGCACAGCCTACGGTCCGGATGGCCGCGCGGCGCTGCTCTATCGCGAGGAGACCGACACCGAACGCGACATCTACGTCGCCCTCTGGAACCCGACCCGCACGACCGCCCCCGCGCGAACCCGCGT
>JBEISV010000171.1:0-8797 GCA_040375265.1 Verrucomicrobiales bacterium | reverse complement strand
GGGAAGTCCGGCGGCTGCGGCACGTAGTGTTCCTGCACGATCCGCCGGCCCGCGGCGGCGATGGCGTGCCGCACCTGCCCGAGGAATTGTTCGGGCTCCAGCCGGGCGGCATTCGTTGAGGCCAAGAGGACTCCGCCTGGCCGCAACAGCGGCAATGTCGTGGTGACCAACGCCCCGTAATCGGCCTCGGCGCGGAAATCGCCGCGCTCCTTGGACCGCGAGAACGTGGGCGGATCCAGCAGCACGGCGTCGAACTGGCGCCCCTTCTTGGCCAGGCGACGCAGCCAGTCGAATACGTCGCCGAAGATGAAGTCGTGCGCGGCCGGGTCCACCCCGTTCAGGGCAAAATTGCGCCGGCCCCAGTCGAGGTATTTGCGCGAAAGGTCAAGGCTGGTTGCCCGCGCCCCGCCCAGGGCCGCGCAGACGCTGAAGGCGCAGGTGTAGGCAAAGCAGTTGAGCACTTCGCAGCCGGCCGGACCGGCGGGGAAAAGCGGGAACCCCGCGGCGACATGATTGACCAGCAAGCGGCGGCGGTTGTCGCGCTGATCGAGGAACAGGCCATAGGAATAGCCCTCGGCGAAGCTCAGTTCGTAGGCGACGCCGTTCTCGCGCACGTTGAATCGCTCGGGCGCCGCCTCGCCGCGCAACCACTGCGGGGAGGTTTCCGCCACGGTCTTGCCACGGACATGCCGGGACAACCGTTTGAGGTAAACGCCCCGGGTGCCCGCGGCAGCCCAACGTTCCGCCATTGCCGGCGGCAGGTCGAAATCGGTCTGGATCAGATCGAAGTCGCCGAGCCGATCCAGATAAACTCCGGCCTCACCGTCCGCCGCCCCGTGGATGGCCCGCCAGGCGTCGGTCTCGGCCGGCGCGACGACCGCGGAACGAAGACCGTTGATCGCCGGCGACCACGGCTCCGCCCCGGCGGCAAAGAGGTCGGCGGAACCCAGTTCGAGGTCGGCGCCGGTGACAGGGTGACGAAAACGGATGGCCGCCGAATGCAGGTAAACCCGGCCCGCAGGAGTCCCGCCGTAGAGTTGATCACCCAGAATCGGACACCCCAAGTGCGCGGCATGAACCCGGATCTGATGGGTCCGACCCGTGACCGGTTTCGCTTCCAACCAAGTCAGGCCGGCGGCCCGCCGACGCACCCGGAAGCGGGTTTCCGCGCGTTCGCCGCCCGCCGCCAATGGTCGTGCCACATAGCGGTCCCCCGTGCGCACGATAGCGGTTTCGGTCGTCCACTCCTCCGCCGGCACCGGCCGGTCGGTCACCAGCACGTAGGTCTTGTCCACGGTGCGGGCGGTGAATTGCTCCGTCAGCGAACGGTTCGCCGCCGGCGTCTTGCCAAAGACCAGCAGGCCGCTGGTTTCCTTGTCGAGCCGGTGGATGATCGCGAGGGTTGCCCAACGCGGTTCCCGGTGGCGCAGCCATTCGTAGATGCCCTCACCGGCATACGGCGACGGGGCGTGCGTGTTCCAGCCCGCCGGTTTGTCCACCACGAGCAGGTCGTCATCTTCGAACACCACGCACGGCGGCAGCGCGCGCCCAAGGCTGGCGACGGAATTAGCTCCCGTCTCGCTCACGTGAACTGCCACTGGTTGGTCACCACCGCGTAGATGCTGATGATCAGGTTCGTGATGGCGTGGGCCAGCATGGCGTCGCCGAGCCGCGACTTCCGCAGCACCAGCCACTGGTAGGCCGCGCCGCACAGGATGCCCTGGATCCAATGGTCGCCGTGGGCGATGCCGAACATGACGCTCGTGAGCGCGAAGGCTCCCCCATGGAAACGGTTCAGGGCGACCTCGGTGAAGTTGGGACTGATGACGTAGCGATAGACAAAACCACGGTAGAAAATCTCCTCGATCGCCGGAACCACCAGGGAACGTCCCAGCGTGCGGATGGCAAAGAAGCCCCAGCCCAGCGCCGGGTTGCCGGCGAAGTAGGCGACCGGATTCCACACGTCTTCCGGCTTGGCGGCTTCCTTGGCCTTCGAAAAAAGCTCCCACGGCAGTTTGACCGGCGGAAGCCCGAGCCAGACCACCGCGATCACGATGCCGACGACAACGGCCTCCCAACTGACGGCCCACTTCATTTCCGGCAATCGGTCTCGCAGCCACCAGAGAACCCCGGCAGCGGCAACCGTCTTGGCGGCATAGAGCCAGTATTCCGCCCCGGGGAACACCGTGGCCGGGATCAGCATGAACAGAAGGAAGACCGCGAACGGCAAGATCCGCGGAACCTCCGGCAGTTCGAGCAAGGGCTTCTTCTCCGGCGGGGCGGCGGGTGCGTCAGGCATCCTGCGAGTGTCAAAACCCCGCCGGCCACCGCAAGGCCGAATTGATTTCCAGGCCCCGGCAGAGCCGGAAAACAGGCTGCGTCCGACGTTCCATCGCGGCACTTGCCTTTTCCCCACCCCGCTCGCATCGTCCGCGCCGCTTTACAGCTAGCCAAACCCCGCCTCGGCGGGGCCTTTTTATCCTATGAGTGATACGCAGGACCTGTCTCTGGATCTGGAGAAGGCATTTTTGCCTTCGTGGGCGCAACAGCCCGCCGACCAGAATCGCTTCGCCAACTACAGCGGCAACGAAGGTGCCGACCGCGGTGACCGCCGCGGCGGTCGCGGTGGCTTCGGTGACCGTCCGCCGCGCCGGGATGGACCCGGCGGCCCGGGTCGCGGTGGCCCCCGCCCCGGCGGCTTTGGTGGTCCGCGTCCGGGTGGCTTCGGCGGTGGTCCCGGCGGCCCGCGCCGTGATTTCCGTGGGCCCCGTCCCGGCGGCCCAGCCGGTCCCGGCGCTCCGGGTGGCGAAGGCCAAGGCCTGAAGTGGGATCCGACTGCCGGTGGTGGCCGGCCGCCGTTCCGTGGCGGACGCCGGGATGATCGCCGCGATCAGCCGGAGCCGTTGCCGCCGATCGACGTCGAGATGCGTCCCGATCCCGCCGGCGTGGTTTCGCTGGCCCGCCAAATCAAGCTGAGCGGCCGCGCCTACCCGTTGCTGGAAGTGGCCGGACTCGTGATCCAGAAGCCTGACCGCTACGAGATCACCTTCCGTCCGATGCGCGACAAGGAAGGCAATACTGGCGTCCAGTTCTTCGTGTGCTCGCTGGATGACAGCATCTGGCTCAGCGAGGGCGAAGCCATCCGGCACGCGCTCAAGGCCCACTTCGACACTTTCTACCAAGTCGAGAAGACGCCGTGCGACCCGCCGAAGGGCGTCTGGACACTCGTCGCACAGTTCGACGAAATCATCCTCGGTCCGCCAAACTACCACGGCTACCAAGAGAAGCTCCGCGAGATTCACGCGCAACGCGCCCCGCGCCTGCCGTTCGAGGTCTTCAAGAGCAAGGTCCGCATGGTGAAGGACGAGGCCGCCGTGAAGGGCTGGCTCGAAGGCCAGAGCTCCAAGCAGCAGTTCGTCGCCCTAAACGTCGAGGAAGCCCAGACCCTGCACTCGATGGCTGCCGTCGAGGAGCACTTCCGCGCGAAGCACGCGCCGAACGTGATCAAGTCCACCGATTCCTGGTCGCTCAACCGCCAGCCCAACGCCCCGCGCCTGCCGGAACCCCTGACCCGCGTGCTCCGCGTCGGCCTGGAGCGTGAACGCCGTTTCCCGATCCGCACGATGACCGCCCTGAGCGGCGCCTTCGCACACGCCGGACTGCAGTTCTTCAAGCGCGACAAGACCGCCGTGCACGTCGCCGTCGCCCGGCCGCATTACCTCGATCTCGAGAACACCCTGGTCCAGCCCGGCATCAAACGGATCATCGAGTTCATCAACACGACGCAGGGCCCCACCCGCAAGAAGCTGCTCGCGGCCCTTGCGCCGGCTCCGGTTGAGGAAGTAGCGCCCACCCCCGCGCCGGTTGCCGAAGCTGTGGCGCCGGTGGAGCCAAAGGACGGCCCAACGCCGGATACCGGCGTGCCCGTGGCCGAAGCTCCGGCCGCGCCGGTGGCTGAAACGGCTCCGGCCATCCCGCAAACGACCGCCGCCCAGCAAGCCGTGCTCAGCGACCTGCATTGGCTCGTCCATCAGGGCCACGTCATCGAGTTCGCCAGCGGCCTGCTCGAGACGGCCAAGAAGCCCCAGCCCAAGCCCGAAGTTCCGGCCGCACCGGCCAAGTCGAAGGAACCGCGCGTCGAGAAGCCCCGCAAGGAACGCCCCCTCACCAAGCAGGGCCGTTACGTTTCGGACAACTGCGGCCTGTTGCCCGTGCCGGCTCCCAATGTGGCGTTGATCGGCCTGTAACCCAGCCCGTCTTTTCACCCGCCGCGTCCCACCCGGGACGCGGCTTTTTGTTTTCACCCGCAGTTTGCCGCTGACGGCGCGCGGCGTAGTCTGTTGGCGACCGATGAAACGATTTCTCCTCCCCGGCTTCATCCTGGGACTGCTTTCCCTGCTGTGCGGTTGCTCGCCCGCCCAGCCCCCCGGCGCAAATTCCCCCGCCCCGGGCTCGCCCGCGGACGCCAGCATCACCAACTACACCGTCCGGGGCGTCGTGGTCGGACTCGGTGAGGACGGCAAGTCGGTGAAGGTGAAGCACGAGGAGATTCCCGGCTACATGATGGCCATGACCATGCCGTTCGAGGCCCGGCCCACGAACGAGCTCACCGGCCTGATGCGCGGGGACCAGATCGAATTCCGCATGCGGGTCACCGAGACCGACGGCTGGATCGACCAGGTCCGGATTCTCGGCACGACCAAGACCGAACCCACCAACGCGGTGAACGACATCAAGGTCATCCCCGACGTGCCGGAACTGAAGGCTGGCGATCTGGTGCCCAATTACACCTACACCAACGAGCTCGGCCGGGTGATCCACCTCGCCGACTACCGCGGGCAAGCCCTCGCCATCACGTTTATCTTCACCCGCTGTCCCTTCCCCACCTTCTGTCCGCGAATGACGGAGCAATTCGGCAAGGTCAGCAAACTGCTCAAGAGCGCCCCCGACGCCCCGCCGAATTGGCGTCTGCTTTCGCTGTCCTTCGATCCTGACTTCGACACGCCCGCCACGCTGCAGGTCTACGGCCAGCGGCACCAATACGATCCCGCCCGCTGGAGCCTCGCCACCGGCTCGTTCAACCAGATCGAACGCCTCACCGGCCACTTCGGACTCTACTTCGGCCGCAACGTCCCCATCGCCCAGCAGAACCACAACCTGCGCACCGTCGTCCTCGATACCCTCGGCCGGGTGCATGAAATCTTCGTCGGTAACGAGTGGACCGCCGAGGAACTGGTCACATCCATACGCGCCGCCGCCGCGGTCAAATAGTCGGACCGTGGAATTGTCCCGCGTCATCGTGTTCCTGCGGGCGCCCGAGTTGGGCCGGGTAAAATCGCGGCTGGCCGCGACCGTCGGTCCGACACAGGCATTGGCGATCTATCGCGAACTGCTGGACCTCACGCTGACCACCCTCCGATCCCACCCGAAGGTCGAACTTCGCTTGACGCCGGACGCCGCCGCCACTGGCGGGGAACCATTGCTTCAGCCAGGATGGCGACGGACACCTCAGGGCGCCGGCAACCTCGGCGAACGACTGGAACGGGCCGTTCAAGACGCCTTCGCCACGGAACCAACGCCCGTCGTTTTGATTGGCTGCGACTGCCCTGAACTGACCCACGACGACCTGATCGAAGCTGGCCGATTGCTTGCGACCCGGGACGTCGTGTTTGGTCCGGCAACCGACGGCGGTTACTGGCTAATCGGACTGAAACGGCCCGTGTCGCAACTATTCCGCGGAATTCCTTGGGGCACTTCACAGGTATTGACCCAGAGCTTGGACAGCGCGCAGCGGCTGGGAATCAAATGGGGCCTCCTCCGCGAACTCAACGACATCGACACGGAGGCGGATTGGCAGGCCTGGCAGGCGCGAAGGGCTACTGGTCGGTAGCCGCCGGGAATCTCATTGCCGGACCGCCCCGCCGACCCATCGGGTGTTGGCCGCACGTTTCGGCTTCACGACTTGGGCAAATCACAGAGCTCCACGGTTCCGCCGTGCAGGACCACTGGGTGCCGTTTCAACAAATCCAGGATGACCTGCTTGTCGTCAGAATCGAAGCGCATGTAGCCCACGATATGGTCCGATGACCGCGCTGAATCGTGGTCACCCACGAACTCACTTTTCCCGACTTCGCTGCCGCCTCGGAAAACGCCGCTGTTCCGAGCTGCATCGAAGAATCGTTCCCATTCTTCGGCCGACGTCGCGGACTTCTCGTTTCCGTGGATCAGCAACAGGTATTCGTTCATTGGCTGGGCAAATTGTTCCGTCAGTCGCTCGAAGTTCTCGGATCGCAGGCGCGGACAATCCCAGCGCCTCACCTCGTCCGCAGCGGCAATTCCACGAACGGCGCACCGCGGGCGCAGTGACTTCAGGGTCGCGTCATTACGGCTTCTTTCTCCAGTCCAGGATGAACTGAAGGATGACGCCGAAACATCCCAAGCCGCCGCCAAGCAAAACGCCGACGGTCGCGCCGCAAAACGTCGCGAAACCCACCGGCTCGACGTCCTACTACGGGATGACGTGCCGGAAAAAGTCCGGCGCAATCTTGCCCGCGGCAAAACCGAACAGACCACCGAGGAACATGCCGCCCAGCGCAGCCGCCGTCACGGTGATGAACGTCTTCTGGATCGTCATGGAGGGAGTGACGCCGATCGACCAATTCGCCGCAAGCCCGGGGCCTCACCCCGCCCGCAGCAGCAATTCCACGAACGGCACGTCAGGGGGCGCGGTCACCTTCGGGTTGGGCAGCCTGCTTTCGACGAGTTCAACGGGTTGGCCGATGAGTTCGCAGGCCGCCGTGTCGTCAGTCACCCGGGCACCGGCCGCCTTCACGGCCGCGAGGGCACGGCGGATGACTTCCACCCGGAAACACTGCGGCGTCTGCACAGCCCAGAGCCGCGCCCGATCCAAATGCCGGGCGATGCGCGTGCCGCCGTCGGACTCCTTGATCGTATCCGTGGCCCGTTGCGCGGCGACCGCGGCGCCCATGGTGCGGGCTGCATGCAGGCAGCGCGTGATGACTTCCGCCGGCGTGCAGGGCCGGGCGCCGTCCTGGATCGCGACCACCTCGGCCGTCGGATCCAAAGCAACGAGGCCGTTCCAGACGGAGTCCTGCCGCTCGGCGCCGCCGGGCACGAGCCGGAAGGGCTTCTTCAGGTCGAGTCCCGCCGCGAGTTCACGGAAGGCGTCCTGCAAGCCGTCGCGGACGACGAGCACGAGTTCGCCGATCTCGGGACAGGCGTCGAAACGCCGCCATGTGTGGGCAACGACCGGCGCCCCGGCGACTTCGAGGAAGAGCTTGTCCACGTCGGGGCCCATGCGGGTGCCCCGACCGGCGGCGACAATCACGGCGCTGGTCATGCGGCGCGGAGGAAACACGAACGGGCGGGCGGCGGGAACCGGAAAGCCGGCGGCTTAGCGCGGTCCCGACGGACGGCGAGGGCCGGCGTTCGGCCGGCCGGGCCCAGCAGAACGCCGGGTTGGCGCCGGCCCCTGCGGGGCGCGGGGCGCAAAGCGGGGAGGCGGTTGGGAGCGCCGCGCCGGGACGGCGGTTGGCGGTTGGTCCGCATATTCGCCGTCGCCTTCGCCCAAGGCGGTTTCCCCGTCGGCGGATTCGTCGAGCTGACTCCCCTGGTCCAGGCGGGGCAACGCTGGCGCCTGGTCGCGGCGGCTGGCGATTTCGCGGACACGGTCGGGCACGCGAAAGCCGTAGTTCCAGCAGAAGTCCTTCACCGGGGCGTCGATGCAGATCGGGCGCTTGGTGAAGGGATCGCGGAATTCGAGCCGGATGGCGCGCAGGCCGAGGCCGCCGTCGTCCCGCTTGCCATAGAGTTCGTCGCCGGCCACCGGGCAGCCGCTCGCGAGCAAGTGCAGGCGGATCTGGTGCGTGCGGCCGGAATAGGGTTCGGCCAGGACGAGCGCCTGCCGTCCGGAAACGTCGAGCAACTCGAAGTTCGTTTCGGCTTCCTTGCCCATTTCCGGATCGACCATGTAGCGCCCGGGCGCGCCGGGCTCCGGCCCGATGGCATCGCGGCGCCGCCAGTTCTTCTCCGGCGGGATGCCGTCGGTGACCGCGAGATAGGCCTTGTTGACGCCCCGGGTGGCGAACAGCCGGGAATACTGTTCCAGTGCACCCTGGCTCTTGGCCCAAAGCATCACGCCGCTGGTGGGACCATCGAGGCGGTGGATGAAACGGACGAACTTGAGGTTGCGGGACCGCGCCCAGAACGCGCCTTCGCGGACGTCGTCCTGAAGCTGGAGGGAGAGGTTGCGCCGGGTGTGCTGCCAGTCGTCCGGCCCGAGAATCCAGCCGGCCGGCTTGTCCACGGCCAGGATGGACCGGTCCTCGTAGAGGATCGCCATGTTCTTGCCGTCGGGCAGTGGAATGTGAGTTGCCTTCGCCACGGGCCGAGCAAAGCACAGGCCGGCCGCCGGTGCACTGAAGATTGGGCCGGGGCGATGGTTCGCCCGCCCAAGATTTCTCCCCGCTGGCGCCGCCGGCCCGGTGTGGTTTACTTCCGCCGTGCAGATTCAAAGCTTCAAGGTCTTCTGTGACCTCGCCGAAACCGAAAGCTTCACCAAGGCCGCGCAGATCAACGGCGTCACCCAGAGCGCCGTGAGCCAGCAGGTGAGCTCCCTGGAGAAGCAGTTCAAGACGTTGCTGATTGAGCGCAGCAAGAAGAAGTTCCGGCTCACCCGCGAAGGCGAGCTGCTCTACGAATACGGCAAGCAGCTCATCCAGACCTACGAATCGCTGCTCAGCCGGCTCCAGATTTGAGCAATACCTTGCAATTCTGC
>JBEISV010000552.1:0-3036 GCA_040375265.1 Verrucomicrobiales bacterium | reverse complement strand
GCCCTGGGTGGGCATCAACCTCGACACGGGCAACTTCCACACGACCGACCCGTATGCCGACCTCGCCCGGTGCGCGCCGTGGGCGGTGAACGTCCAGTTCAAGGGCAAGGTGACGCCCAAGGGCGGCAAGACCGAGGACGCCGACTACCCGCGCACCTTCAAGCTGCTCCGCGACGCCAACTACCAGGGCTGGGTCGTGCTCGAATACGAACTGGCCGACGATCCCTACCAGCGCGTGCCCACCATGCTGAAGCAGATACGCGGGCACTTGGAATAAGCTCGGCGGGAAGCCGCGGAGATTAGGATCAGGTCCGTTGTGTGTTGTCGCAGAATCCGAGAGACCTAGATGAAACGTTGGCTGTTGTTGATCGTGGCTGTGCTGTTTGCTGGATTGGCATTCCAAATTCGTAAAGAAAGACGGTTTCGAGCGAACTGGGAATCCAATGCTCGGGCCTGCGTTTGGGAAGTGGTTCGTTCGGTGGAAATTGGGAAGCCGCTCGGGGGTAGGACGAACTTGGAACCTCCGTATCTGACCGTGGCGGTCATCACCAACGGCGTCACAATTGACGTGATGATTGTCCGCCCTCCGGACAAGCCGAACCACTTTGTTGTGACTGCGATTTCGAGTGGGCCAGATGAGTTGATGATGAAATTCGATTCGGCAGCGCCCGAACGAGGAATTCAAAGAGAGTTCTTCTAGCTTACCGCTGCCGACGTTCACAGCACCGGCCCGAGAATCCACGGCGCGAATTCCTCGTCGCCGAGGCCCTGGAGTTCGCTCTTGGTCCGCTTGCCGTTCGCCACGGCGACGATCTCCTCGAAGATGCGCTGGCCGACCTGTTCCACGGTTTCCGTGCCGTCGAGGATCGTGCCGGCGTTGAGGTCCATGTCGTCGCGCATCCAGTCGTAGAGCGTGGTGTTGGTGGCGACCTTGAGGCATGGCATGGGCTTGCAGCCATACACGCTGCCGCGGCCGGTGGTGAACACGCCGACGTTGCACCCGCCGCACACCAGGCCGGTCATGCTCACGGGATCGAAGCCGGGCGTATCCATGAACGCGAAGCCGGGCCCGTGGATCGTCTCGGCGTAGTCGTAAACGGCGCTGAGCGGCGCCTGGCCGCCCTTGGCGAGCGCGCCCAGGCTTTTCTCGTAGATGGTCGTGAGGCCGCCTACCTTGTTGCCCACGCTGGGATTGTTGTCGATGGACGCGCCGTGAAGCTTCGCGTGGTTCTCCCACCAGCGGATCTGCGCGACTAGCTTCTCGCCGACTTCGCGGCTCACGGCGCGGCGGGTGAGCAGATGTTCCGCGCCGTAGATCTCGGGCGTTTCGGCGAGCACGCTGGTGGCGCCGTGCCGGACGAGTTCGTCGCTGGCGACGCCGAGCGCCGGATTGGCGGTGATGCCGCTCGCGCCGTCGGAACCACCGCAGTTCATGGCCAGCACGAGCTTGCTCAGCGGCATCGGCTGGCGGCGCAGCGCGGCGGACGCGGGCAGCAACTGGCGCACGGCGGCGACCGCGGCGTCGATGGTCTTGGCGATGCCGCCCTGCGTCTGGATGTTCATGACGGCGGGCGCCCGTTAGCCGGCCGCGAGTTGGTCGAGGCGGAAGTCCTTCACCAGGCGTTCGGTCTGATTCACCTCGCAGCCGAGTCCGATGAGCACGTAGCCGGTGATGTTCGGGTGGCGGGCGATGCCGGCGAGCACACGCTGGAGCAAACGCGTGGGTTCGTTATCAGGCATGGCGCAGCCGCTCTTGTGCGTAAAGGCAACCACGCCGTCCACGCCGGGGAAGTCGCGCGCGAAGTCGGGTCCGCGGAACCGGTCGGCCACGTATTTCGAGACGGACGCGGAGCAGTTCACGCTGGAAATGACCGCGATGTAGTTGCGGGTGCCGGCGCGTCCGCCGGGCCGGGCAAAGCCGAGGAAGCTGCGTTCCGCGCCGGGCGCCAGCGGCGGCACGGGCCGCAGGTCGGTGCCAAACTCGTAGTCGCGGGCGAAGTCGCGCACGGCGAGGTTGTGCAGGTGAACATGGTCGCCCGGCCGAATATCGCCGTGGGCGAAGCCGACGACCTGGCCGTATTTGCGGAGCGGAGCGCCGCCCGCGACCGCCTTCACGGCGAGCTTGTGGCCGCGTCCCACGTCCGCCGAGAGCGTCAGCACGCGGCCGGCGTCGGCGAGCTCGGTGCCGGCCTTGAGCGGCGCCTTGGCCACGGCCACGTCGTCGTCGGGATGCAGGCGGATGCAGGCGGAGGAAAGCGGCGTCACGCGGCGGACGATAAACGCCGGACCGGACCTTGGAAAGGGGCCGCGTCACGGCAGGAATCCGGCCGGACCAACTGTCGCGTTGCTTCCGGCGCCGTGTCTGCGGCAAGCTGGCACCACTCCCCTAACCTGTTTGGAAAAAACCATGTCCACACATGGAACGCCTCCGCCGTTGCGGACCCGGCTGGCTGCCGAGCTGGGTTCCGTGTCGCCTCATTTCGAGCGCCAGCTGCTGCTTCGCTGCATGGCGCCGTGGAAACGGCCTCTCGCGCAACTCGTGCTCGCGCTCTCACCGAAGTCGTTCAAGCCCGACCTCGAAGTAATGCGCGACGCCGGCGACGCCTGGAACCTGGACCAGATCAAGGCGCTGGTCGTGGAGCTGAAAAAGCCCCGCAGCGGCTGGTCGATAGTCCGCGACGGGCTCAGACTGCGCGCTTCCGGTCGCCGACTGGTCCACGTCGCGGCGCACGCGGTTAGCTAGTTTCCCGCGCGGGGAAGCCACGCGCCGGGCGGTGAACCCGCCGGACGCAGCGCGCCGGAGAAATCACGAAGCACGGCGTTGGCCGGATTGCCGGCGGGCACTGCCGGTCGGGTTGGCGCATCGGCCCAGGAAAAATCCGGTGCCTGGGTGGTGGCCAGCGCGGCGAGACCGCCTACCGGGTGAAAGTCGCCCGCGGCCGCATTGGCAAAGGCAGGCTCCAGCTCGTTGATCCGGTTGTCATTCCGCAGCTGCGCCGCGGTGCAGGTGCCCATCTGGCAACCCCGGTCCGGATC
>JBEISV010000310.1:0-5750 GCA_040375265.1 Verrucomicrobiales bacterium | reverse complement strand
CGTCGCGCTCGCGACCCGCTGTCCCGACTGGCTGGTCGCGGCGCTGTTGGCGGCGGTGGGTTTCGCCCAAGGATTGGAACGCGGCATCGCCCTCCGGCTCCAGGCGCAGACCGCGCTCTGCCAGGTGGAAATCGAACGCCATGCCCGAGCCGCCGGGCCTAGTGCCCCGGCGGCCTGATTTCCGGATTGCACCGGCGGCGAAATCGGGCAATGCCACGGCCATGAGAATTCACCTGCCGCTCCTGCTGCTGGGCCTGGCAACCCTGCCCGCCAATGCTCAGGTGGCCGGTGCGAACACCTTCGGCGGTCGCGCCGGGGGCATTACCTTCGTTACGCGCCGGGTGCCGACCTCGGGCGTGGGGGTGGCGGCGGCCAACCTGTTCACGGCCGGCGGCGTGCCCGTCGCCAATCCGGGCGCCATCGCCGGTTCCGCGGGTGTCGGTGCCCCTGGGCTGGCGGATGTCAGCCCGCCGCCGGTGATCACCGACGCCAAGGTGGTGGCCGCCCTCCGCCAGTCCGCAGCGCGAGGCAACCAGGACGCGCGCCGCCTGTTGCTGGCCAGCGACCCGAAGACAGCAGGAGCCGCCCCGGGGGTGCTCCGTCGCCGCCGTTAGCCTGGACGCCCTACCTCCGGTTCATTTGATCCCGACGACCATGGAGTCCGGACCGACGAGATGTTCGACGCGACATTCCTTGAAGCCCGCGTCCTTCATCCAGCCGATGCAATCCGCGCCGGTGTAGTCGAATCCGCCCGGGGTTTCGATGACCATGTTGAGGCTCATCAGCAGGCCGAAGGCGTTTTCCCGGCGTTCATCGTCGATGATGGCATCGTAAACGATGACCGCGCCGCCGGGCGGGAGCGCCGCATACGCCTTGCGCAGGAGCATCTGCTTCGTCGGCAGATCCCAGTCGTGAAGGATGTGGCCGAAGAGAAGCACGTCCGCCCGGGGCAGATCGTCCGTAAAGAAACTGCCGCCCTGGAAACGGACCCGGTCGGCCAGCCGGTTGGCGGCGACATACTCCTCGAAGACCGGGCCCACTTCGGGAAGATCATAACCGATACCCTGGAGGTGAGGCTGGGCGAGCGCGATTTGGGTGACCAAGTCGCCCTGCGCGGTGCCGATGTCGGCGCAAGAGCGGTGTTTCGCCCAAGGAAAGCGCTGGGCGATGGCCACGTTCGCGCCGCGGCTGACCCCGGACATCGCCCGAAGGAATTCTCGCAGCCGGGCGGGATCGGCGTAGAGCGCGGTAAACGGGTTGTGTCCGTCCTTCGATTCGTTCTGCGGCTGGCCGGTGCGGACCGCGGTGGTGAGTTCGCCCCAGAAACGGAAGAGCCGGTGATTCGACATTTCGAGGATGCCGCCGATGTAGCTCGGCTTGGCTTTGTCCAAGAACAGGTCGGTTTCGGGAGTGTTGCGGTAGACTCCTTGTTCCCGGGCGAGGAACCCGAGCGCAACCAACGCATCGAGGAAGTCGCGGGCGGCCCGTGGATGGAGGCCCATGCGGCCTTGGACGCTCGCGAGATCGCCCGGGTGCCGGGCGAGGTCGGTGAACAGTTCCATCTCGACGGCTGACAGCAGCGTTTTCGAGGCCCAGAAGGCGAGGCCAGTCTGGAGAATTCGTTCCGGCGACGGTTGCATGGCGGGCAGGAATCCAGAGAACGCCGCGACTGGCAAGGATCGCCCGGGACACGCGGACCGACCATGGCCTTGGATCCATCGGGCGGCGGTCTTGGCGAAGGCGGCGTAGCGAGCGCCCGGAAGACACGGTTGAACCCCAGCCCCCTCCAACACCCGGCCACGTGGTCGGGTTGTGGAGGTCAAGATTCAGCAACAGGAACGGCCTCCGGACGACTGAGTCCACTATCCCGACATGCAGTAGTAAGCGAAGACCTTGCCGGACGCATCATCGCGCCAAAAGTAGAACTCAATGGTGTGGCTCGAGTTCCTTCCAGGCGGGTTTCGGTGCGGCAAATAGAAAAGCCGGCGGAACGACGTCTCCGGAGAGATCGGCCACCACGATGGCGCGTTTGGATTGTCTCCCCCAACGTGTGGAACGTCGGATTGGTGCCCGCGGGAAAATTTATCCTGTTCCCGCCGGAATTCATCGACGTCGACACCCTTCAACACCGTGCTGTTCGTCATCTGATTGAAGGTCGCCGGGTCGCATCGGAACGAAAGCCAATCGGTATACGTATCCCGAATCTGGACTGTCTTGGCGCGAAGCTCGGTCACGGTCGACGGCGGTTTGAAGCCGAAGAAGGTTTCAAACTGCCTCGCTAGAAGTTCCGGGCTCGTTGGCTCGCTTACGCGCGAACAGCCGGTTGAAATCAATTCAACGAAGAGTAGCGCCAACCACAGGGCCTGCCCGGCTGTCCCGAATCTCGACACCGTCACCCCTTTCCATACAGCTTCGCCACGAACTCCCCGTAGCCGTTGTAGGGCAGCGTGGGCACGCGGTCGCCGGTGTCCACGAGGCGTTCGGTGGCCTGCGACCAGCGGGGATGCGGCACGCGCGGGTCCACGTTGGATTCAAACGGATATTCTTCGGCCGACAGCGTTTCCCAGAGCGTGGCCGGCTGCGTGGCGGTGAGCTCGATCTTCACGACGCTCTTGATGCTCTTGTAGCCGTATTTCCACGGCACCACGAGCCGCAGCGGGGCGCCCATCTGCTTGGGCAGCGGTTTGCCGTAAACGCCGGTGGTCACGAGCGTGAGGTCGTGCATCGCCTCGTCGATCCGTAGGCCCTCGGTGTAGGGCCAGGGGTATTCGCGCAGGCGGGCGATGCCGGGCATTTGGTCGCGTTTCTCGGCGGTGACGAACTTCACGAACTTCGCCTCGCTCTTCGGCTGCACCTTGGCCAGCAGCTTCGCGAGCGGGAAGCCGGTCCACGGCACGATCATCGACCAGGCCTCGACGCAGCGGAAACGATACACACGCTCCTCGGGCGGGAATTCTGCAATCAGCTCGCGGACGTCGGCCTTGAAGGGCTTTTCGCACAGGCCGCCGATCTCCACCTGCCAGGGCGTGATCTGGAACTTGTCCACGAGCCGGTGGACCTGGTCCTTGCGGGTGCTGAACTCGTAGAAATTGTTGTAGTGGAAAACCGTGTCGGAGTCGGACAGGCGCAGCTTGGGATCGTTGAACTGCGAGTTGCGGGCCGCCGCGGCATTCGTGGACTGTGCCAAGGCGTCGCCTCCCGCCAGGCCGGCCAGCCCGACGCCGGCGAAGCCGAGTTGCCGGAGGAACTCACGGCGGTTCCAGAACACGGACTCGGGCGTGACGTCCCTGTCGGTCAGGCGCCAGCGGGGCGGAGTGATGAGGTTGGCCATGGCGGGAAAGATGGAGGGGAAATTGATCCGGGCCACCGAAAAGTGCGGGCGGGGAATTGGGGCTTTCAGCCCGTCAACAGAGTCCGCTGGTGTGGTGGTGGAAGAAGGTGGCCTGGAGAAACTGGCATGGGTGATGGAAATGAACCGGCAGGACGAACCGTTCGGGGCGACGGCGGAAATATGGATGGTTCCGGTCCTGCGGGCGGAGCGAGCGAGAAACGCCACGGGAACGCCCATTCCTCCAGATCGCGGACGATTCCGGGACACCCAAGTGTGCGGCAGTCAAAGCGCGGCTCGCCCGGCATTCCAGCGGTCGTCAGCACTTCAACTCGACAAGCCGTTCGCGGCGCAACCGGATGGCATGGAGTTTTCGCGACCCCTCCGAGCCGGTGGTCCGCGAGGGGGCTTCCCGATCCGCCGGGCTTGGTTTGAGCCAGCCAAGCTCTGGCGCGCCGAATGCGCCCGCCAACCAACGCGCTTTGCCCGGCGGGTGCCAGGAGCCGCCATCTTGGGAAAAATCATCCGCGCCCGCGCCCAACTCGGAGAAATAATGGCAGACACTTCAGGGACAGCAGCATAGACGGGACGCCGACCGCATGAGCAAAAAGTCGCCAAAGATCGCCGCGTTGATCGCGGAACTACACGGGCAGGGATTTGACCCGCACTACCTGGGTTACTTCGCGTGCTTCAACCGCCAGCTCTTCTACGAGGCGCACGACGTGTTGGAGGAGTTGTGGCTGGCCCAAGGCAAAGCGGGGCCGAACTATGCCTTCTACAAGGGGCTCATCCAGTTGGCGGGCGCCTTCGTGCATCTTCAGAAGAACCGGCTGCGGCCCGCCGTCGCCTTGTTCAACCTCGCGGAAACCAACCTGCTGAAATACCCGGCCGAGCATGAGCATCTGGAACTGCCGCCGGTGTTGGCGCTGATCATCGACTGGCGCGGACGGATCGAAGGCGATGGCTTTGCGGTGAACCCGTTGCCGCTCCGCGAACCGCCCCGGCTGACGTTGCCGGCGTAGCGGGTGGCGCGAGCAGCGCGGCGGACTGGAAAGTCCGTGCTCCCGGCAGGAGCGGTCCGGTGCGCACCGGACCGGACATTGTTCGCGGACGGCGGTCCGGTTACCGGCACAGTTTCGTTTTGCGTTTTCCGGCGGCTATCCCCGGTAATCGCGCCCGCTGATTTGATGAAAGAACTGTTTCCGCCGACTCCCGCGCCGATCGTCCACAACCAATACGACGAAGTCCGCGAGCTCTTCACCCGCTACGTCGTGCCGAGTTACGGCCGTTTCGAGCTGGCGTTCAGCCATGGCGCCGGCAGCTACGTGTGGGATGTCACCGGCAAGCGTTACCTCGACCTCGGCGGCGGCATCGCGGTGACGGCGCTGGGCCACGCGAACCCGGAGATCACCGAGGCGCTAATCGAGCAGTCGCGCCGCTTGGTCCACGTCTCGAACCTCTACTACCACGGGCCGCAGGGGCGCCTGGCCCAGCACATCGTGAAGCACCTCGCGCCGGGCAAGGTCTTCTTCTGCAACTCGGGCGCCGAGGCCAACGAGGGACTCTACAAGGTCGCGCGCAAGTTCGGCCACGACGAAGGCCGCTTCGAAATCATCACCGCGATCAACTCGTTCCACGGGCGCACGCTGGGCGGCATCGCGGCGACCGGCCAGGACAAGGTGAAGAAGGGTTTCGAGCCGATCGTGCCGGGCTTCCGGCACGTGCCCTTCAACGATCTCGACGCCATTCGTGACGCCATCTCGCCGGCCACCGTCGCGGTGCTGATCGAGGGCATCCAGGGCGAAGGCGGCATCACCCCGGCGCGGGCGGACTACCTGCTCGGCCTGCGGCGGCTCTGCGACGAACGGAAGCTGCTGCTCCTCGTGGACGCCGTGCAATGCGGCCACTTCCGGTCCGGCCGGTTCCAGAGTTTCCAGCGGGTGCTGGAGGACGTGGAGGGCGCGGCCGGTTTCCTGCCCGACGGCGTTTCCATGGCCAAGTCGCTCGGTGGCGGTTTCCCCATCGGCGCCTTCTGGCTGCGCGAGCCGTATCAGGACCTGCTCGGCCCCGGCACGCACGGAACCACGTTTGGCGGCACGCCGCTGGGCTGCGCGGTGGCGAACAAGATTTTCGCGGTCATCGAACGCGACGGCTTGGTGAACAACGTCCGCACGCTCGGCGCCTGGCTGAAGGGCGAACTCGACCGGTTGGGGCATGCCTATCCGAACGTCGTGAAGGGCGGCCGTGGTCTCGGCTTCATGCTGGGCCTGGAATTGCAGCCCACGGAACAGATCGCCGCCTTTGCCGGCAACGACCGGGCGGCCAGCATGCAAATGGCCGACCGCCTGCACGAAGCCGGCCTGCTGCTGATCCCGAGCGGCACGCAGATCGTGCGCCTGCTGCCGGCCTACAACCTCACGCG
>JBEISV010000346.1:0-5118 GCA_040375265.1 Verrucomicrobiales bacterium | reverse complement strand
GTTCACCACGGCCATGTTCCAGAAGATCCCGCAGATGGTCCACTGAGCCGCCGCCATGCCCGCCGATACGTTCATCGCCTGGTTGTTTGTCTTCGTGCGCCTGAGCGCACTGCTGATGGCCATGCCCGTGTTCAGCGCGGCTTCGGTGCCCGTGCCGCTGCGGATCGCCCTCGCCGCCATCGGCTCCGCGCTGGTCACACCCATCGTCCCGCCGCTGGCGCAGCAACCCACGGAGGTAATCGCGCTAGCCCGCCTGTTCTTCGTGGAAGCCAGCGTGGGCCTGCTCATGGGCCTGCTGTGCCGGTTGGTCTTCTTCGCGGCGGAACTCGCCGGCGGCATGATCGCCAACGACATCGGGCTCGCCATGTCGACGGCCTTCAATCCCCTTGGGCCGAACACGACGCCGCTGCCGGGCATCCTCCTGTTCTGGCTGGCGACCATCCTCTTCCTGACGCTGGACCTGCATCACTGGGTGCTGGCCGCCTTCCAGCAGAGCTACGCGCTCGTGCCCATCGGCGGCGCGCGGCTCCAGAACGACCTGTTCCGCGACGTGATCGCCCAGACAAGCCGCATCTTCGTGATCGCGCTCCAGATCGCCGCGCCGCTGATGGCCGTGTCGTTCCTGATCACCCTCGTCTTCGCCGTGCTCGGCCGGGCGGTGCCGCAGATGAACGTGTTCCAGGAAAGCTTCGCCGCCCGCACCCTGGTGGGCCTGCTCAGCTTCGGCCTGACCTGCACGCTGATGGGCCAGCACCTCGCCAACTATCTTCGCCGCCTGCCCGACGACTTGGCCCGGGTCGTGCGGCTGATGGCACCCGGCTGAACCGCCCCAGGACCCCACCATGAGCGACGAGAACGGCGAGAAAACAGAGCTGCCAACACAGCGGAAGCTGGAGGAGGCGATCAAGCACGGGCAGTTCCCCCGCAGCGCGGAGGTGCAGACCGTGGCGGTGCTGTTCGGATCGCTGATGGCGCTCCAGTTCACCGGCCACGCGCTGTGGGATCAGTTGGCTAACGTCCAGATCGCCATCTTCGGCCATCTCTCCGAAATCCCGCTCACGGCGAACGCGATGCAGGGTTACGCGGCCCAGAGCGCGCTCGTCTTCGCCGCGTGCGTCGCCCCGGTGGTGCTCACCTGCATGGTCTCGGGCGTCGTCGTGGGGGCGGTCCAAAGCCGTTTCCAGACCGCCTCGGAAGCCCTCGAGTTCAACTGGGAACGGGTAAATCCCCTCGCGGGCTTCAAGCGCATCTTCTCCGGCAAGTCGCTCGTTCCCGCCGGCCTCTCGATGGCGAAGCTGGCCGTCATCGGCGCCTTCTCCCAGGGCCGCGTGAAGCAGATCATCGACGACCCGATCTTCTACACCGCAGTGGATGTCTCCCGGATCTCGGAGTTCCTCGCGCAGGCGGCGATGAAGATCATCGTCTCCATCGGCATGTCCCTCGC
This sequence comes from Verrucomicrobiales bacterium, assembly GCA_040375265.1. Taxonomy (GTDB): domain Bacteria; phylum Verrucomicrobiota; class Verrucomicrobiia; order Limisphaerales; family UBA9464; genus CAIWAH01. The sequence continues at coordinate 3,674 of JBEISV010000346.1, read as the reverse complement.
GGTCATCGCCGCCATCGACTACGCCTACCAGTTCTGGAAGACGGGCAAGGACCTCATGATGACCAAGGAGGAGGTCAAGGAGGAGATGAAGAGCATGGAGGGCAACCCCCATGTGAAGGCCAAGATGCGCCGCCGTCGGCCGGCGAAGACGCAGCGGCAGATGCTGCAAGATGTTGCCCACGCCGACGTGATCGTGACCAACCCGACCCACATCGCCGTCGCGCTCCGTTATGACCGCAAGACGATGAAGGCACCCAAGATCGTCGCCAAGGGCACGCGCCTGAACGCCCTCCGCATCCGCGAAGTCGCCGGCCAGCACCAGATCCCCATCATCGAGAACAAGCCGCTGGCCCGGATGATGTTCAAATACGGCAAGGTCGGCAGCGAGATCCCGGCCCAGCTCTACGCCGCCGTCGCCGAGATCCTCGCCTACGTCTACCGCATCAACCGCTTCCGCTACTACGCGGAGCAAAACCAGGCCTGATTCCCGTGGAAAAGTTCAAGAAACAACTCGCCGGCTTCCTGAAGCAGAGCGACCTGTGGCTGATCCTCGGGCTTTTCGCCACGGTGCTGATGCTGGTGCTGCCGATCCCGACTCCACTGCTGGACCTGGCCCTGGCCTTCAGCATCGCCATGTCGCTGCTGATCCTGCTGATCATTCTCTACGTGCAGGAACCGGCCGAATTCAACGGCTTCCCCACGCTCCTGCTGTTCACGACCATGTTCCGCCTGGCGCTGAACGTCGCGTCCACCCGCCTGATCCTGCTGGACGGCTACGCGGGCCACATCATCGAGGCATTCGGCTCCTTCGTCGTCCGCGGCAACTACGTGGTCGGCTTCGTGGTCTTCTTCATCCTCGTCCTGATTAACTTCGTCGTCATCACGAAGGGTGCCGGCCGCATCGCCGAGGTCGCGGCCCGGTTCACCTTGGACGCCATGCCCGGCAAGCAGATGGCCATCGATGCGGAACTGGCCGCAGGCGTGATCAACGAGGAGCAGGCCCGCACCCGCCGCCGCAAGGTGGAACAGGAGGCGGACTTCTACGGCGCGATGGATGGCGCCAGCAAGTTCGTCCGCGGAGACGCCATCGCGGCAGTTCTGATCACCCTGATCAACGTCCTCGGCGGCTTCGCGATCGGCGTGGCCCAGCGGGACATGAGCATCACCGAATCGCTCCAGCACTACACGCTGCTGTCGATCGGCGACGGGCTGGTGTCCCAGATTCCCGCGCTCATCACCTCGCTCGCCGCGGGCATGCTGGTGACCCGCGCCGCGGCCAAGGACAGCCTCGGCAAGGAACTCGGCCGGCAGCTGACGACCCATCCCAAGGCCCTCTACATGCTCTCCGGCCTGCTGACCTTCATGTCGCTCGTGCCCGGGCTGCCGCTGGTGCCGTTCCTGTTGCTCGGTGCCGGCTGCTACGCCCTCGCCCGCAAGTTGGACCAAGGCATCGCCGCGGCCGCGTTGGCCGCGCAGCCCAAGGCGGGCCGGGCCGGCGCGAATGCCAATGGCGCCCCGGCGGCCCCGGGAGCCGCCGGGGCCACCACGGGCGGGGCCGGCGAGAAACTGGAATCGCTGCTCAGCATGGACACGCTCCAGATCGAGCTCGGCTACGGCCTCGTATGCCTCGCCGACACCCGCAAAGGCGGCGACCTGCTGGAGCGGGTCACGGGCATCCGCCGGACGTTCGCCCAGGAAATGGGCATGGTCATTCCGCCGATCAAGCTACGCGACAACCTCCAGCTCGGCGCCAACGAATACCGCTTCCTCCTCAAGGGCAACGGCATCGCCACCGGCAACTTGATGCCCGGCTACTGGCTCGCGATGAACGCCACCAACAGCCGCACCACGCTCCGCGGCGTGCCCACCGTGGAACCGGTCTTCCAGCTGCCGGCGACCTGGGTCACGGAAACCGAGCGCAAGACCGCCGAGGTCAACGGCTACACGGTCGTCGACGCCGCCTCCGTGCTGGTCACCCACCTCTCGGAAACCGTCCGGCGCAATTGCCACGAGGTCCTCAGCCGGCAGGACGTCCAAGTGCTCCTCGACAACCTCAAGCAAACCCACCCGACGGTCGTGAACGAACTCGTGCCGGCCCTGCTGAGCGTCGGCCAGGTGCAACGGGTCCTGCAAAATCTGCTCTCCGAGGGCATTTCCATCCGCAACCTCGCGGGAATCCTCGAAAAGGTCGGCGACTTTGCCACGACCACGAAGAACCCCGACGAACTCTCGGAATACGCGCGCCGGGCGCTGGGCGGCCAGTTGGTGAAGCCGTTCCAGACCGCCAAGGGCGCGCTGCGGGCCATCACCCTCGACGCGAAGCTCGAACAGCAGATCGCGCAGGGCGTCCGCCACTCGCCCACCGAGGTCACGCTGATGCTCGAACCGCGGGTCGCCCGCCACGTCGTCGAATCCCTCTCGCGGCACATCCAGCAGATGCTTGCCGCCGGCACGCCGCCGCTCGTGCTGTGCGCGCCCCAGATCCGGCTGGCGTTCCGGCGCTTCTTCGAGACGACCTTCGCCGACCTCAACGTGCTCGCCTACACCGAGGTGCCTGCCCGCGTGGAGATCCAGAGCGCGGCGGTGGTTCCCGGCATGGATTGAACCTCGCCCGCTGAACCGTGCCCCCCCAAACCTTCATCGCCGATTCCGCCGCCGACGCCCTGACCCAAATCCGGGCGCAGCTGGGGCCGGACGCCGTGGTCCTGAACGTGCGGCAGGTCGCCGGCCCGGGCATTGCCCGGCTCTGGCAGAAACCGCGGATCGAGGTGGTCGCCCATGTCCCCGAGGCCCCCGCCCCCCCAGTTCCCGCCCCGGCACCGCCCACCGCCCTCGCGCCGGAGCGGCCGGGCTTGGACGAACTCCGGCGTGAACTGGCGGAAATTCGCGACCGGATGGATCTGGAGCGGCGCCTCGCCGCCGCCCAGGTCGCCCGCGAAACTCCGCGACCCAGCCCCGTGCCCATCGCCCCGCAGTCCGCGCCGGCACCAGTTCGCATCCGGGAAGCACGACCCGCGGTTCCCCGGGCCCCTGCGGCCGCCGGTTGGAGGGTGGGCGGGCTTTTGGAGCGGGCCGGCCTCAACCGGGTGCATGTGCAGCGAATTGAGGACGAACTGGAAGAACAGTTCGGCCCGACGGCGCCGACCGAACTCCCGGAGGAGTTGGCGCTTGCCCAGCAAGTGCTCGGCAGTTTCTGGCGGCCGGCCCAACCCCTGGCCGAGGGGCACCAGCGGCCCCACGTCTTTCTCGGCAGCCCCGGTTCGGGCAAGACGACGCTGCTCTGCAAGTGGCTCGCCCAAAGCGTTCTGCTGGAAGGCCGGACGGCCCACGTCTGGCGGCTGGACGGCAGCACGGCCAACACCGCCGAGGCCCTGAGCGTTTACGGCGAGATCCTGGGCGTGCCAGTCGTCCGATTCTGGCGCGGTGCCGAGGAAAGCGAGGGAGCCGACCTCACCTTCATTGACCTGCCCGGCTTCAATCCCCGCGACGAACACGCCGTCGCCGCCGTGCGCGCGCTGCTCGCGCAGGTGGCGGGAGCGCAGCTCCATTTCGTGGTCAACGCCGCCTACGAAATCCCGCTGCTGCTGGGCCAGATCCGGGGCCTGAGCCAGTTCGGCGAGGCCGACCTCTGCGTGACGCATCTCGACGAGGAACCGCGCTGGGGAAAACTCTGG
>JBEISV010000198.1:0-8086 GCA_040375265.1 Verrucomicrobiales bacterium | reverse complement strand
TCGGTGGGAGTGCTCACGGGCCCAAGGCTAGTGGCCCCGGCAGTTGTTTGTCAGCCTTGGTAATAGCCCGCGGCCCGAAAGCCATCGTTACTGCCCGGGCGCCGGACGCTCCGAAGTTCGCGGGCGCCGGTTGCGCGGTCCGGTGTCGTGGCGAGTCAGCTGGAGGCCGCCCAGCTCGACCCAGACTTCGTTGCCGGGCCCGCTCACCTCCGCCACGAACTCGATTTCCTCCTCCGGCAGGATCGCACCGACCGAAAAGGCGAAATTCACCGGGCGCCCGCCGAGGCGCTGGCGTTCCGTCGCGAAGCGGTCCGATGAGTGGTAACGCACGAGCGTGAGTGGCACCTCGGGCCGGGCCGGTTCCGTGGCGGTGAGGCTGCCGGCCAACGCGTAGTTCCCGGCGGGCAGCAGCAGCCGGCAAACGACGGTGGCCCGGGTTGTGTCGGCCGCCGAACGCACCCGGAGCCAAGGCTGGCCGGACCGTTCGACGACGGTGGCTTCGGCCGGCGGGTGATTCGCGGCGAACCGCACGCGCCAATCGGTCAGCCGGGTGACGCCCTCCGGACCGAAATTGGCCGCAGGAGCGAGCGCCAGGAGGTTTTCCGGCTGCGTGAATTGGAGCCGAAGGTTGGCCGCGCGTTGGCGGATTCGCTGGCACAGATCATCGGCATCCGCGTCGGGCGACCGGTTTGAACCGCCCCAAGATTCCCGGTCTCCGGGCATCCGTCGGCGCGCGGCGGCGATCTTCGCGTCCAACGCATGCACCCGTTCGCAGAGGCGGTCGGGGTCGAAAAGGTTGGTGAACAACGTGCCGGCTCGCGCAATGTAACGGCGGCGGCCCTCCGGTGTGGACAGCAGGCCGCGCGCGACCAAACCCATCGCCGGCGGGACCACCGGCAGGTCCAGGTTGCTGCGGTGAGTGCCCAGGATCCGGTCGAGGCCGTGGGGCAGGAAGACGAACCGTTGGGTGGCCGGGTCGAGGTAGAGCCGGTAGTTGTTCCGGTTCATCGAGTAGCTGTCCGAGTGGCAGAGCATCGTCTCCACCGCGGTCAGCGACAGGAAGCGCTCGAGGTCCAGCAAGTTGGTGAGGGCGGCCCAGCGCCGTTCGGCCACCGGTTCCTGCACGGCGCGGATCAGCCGGTCCACCGACGAAGGCGCCCCGGGTTTGCCGCCTGACTTGAGCCGCAGGCCGCGGTCCAGGTCCCGCAAGGTGCCGCCTTCGTAGAACTGTCCCGAGGAGTCGGCGAAATTCCGTTTCAGGAAGCCTGGGCCGTAGCCTTCCACGAGCACGTAGAGACCCAGCCGCCGGCCATCCAGCGTGACGACCGCGTGGTCGGCCCGCGGCACCGGCACGCCGGCGGCGGCGAACAGTTCGCGGGCGAACTTCTCGTGCAACCGCGTCGGGTCCTGCGCCGAATTGTTTAGCGAAATCTTGGTCAGGCCATGGAACTTCTGCCCCGGCACGTGTTCGTTGAAGTCGAGCGTGAGGCTGGGAAACTGGTCGAGGCCTTGGAAGGTGGAGAAGCCCTTGAGCTGGATCGCGACCTCCCGATAGGTCCGGCCGCCGGACCGGACGGTGGCCTTGGCCGACGGTTTCCGACCATTGCCCAGGCGGCTCCCGCCCGCTTCCAACTGTTCCCGCGCCTCGGGTGCCAAGGTTAGCTCGATCTGGAGCAACTCCGGGCTGCGGAAGAGGTCCGTGTCCGACGAGGTCGGCTCCGCGGCGTGCCCAGCGACCAATCCCAGGACCAGCAGACCGGCGAAGAGGCGGCGGATCAGGCGGGGTGGGCGCATGGCGGATGCGCGGAAACTGCCGGTTGACCCGACGCCGGTCAAAGCCTGACCCGGCAATCCGGGTTTGGAGTCGGCTCAGCTTCGCACGAATTCGGCGTGCAGCTTGGCGTAGGTCCCGCCGAGGGCGAGGAGTTCGGCATGCGTGCCGCGCTCCACGATTTGGCCGTGGTCGAGCACCAGGATGAGGTCGGCGTGCCGCACGGTGCTGAGGCGGTGGGCGATCACGAAGCTGGTGCGCCGGGCGAACAGCTTCTCCAACGCCTGCTGGATGAGCCGTTCGGTCTGGGGATCCACGGCGCTGGTGGCTTCGTCGAGGATGAGGATGCGGGGCTCCGCCACCATGGCGCGGGTGATCGTGATGAGCTGGCGTTCGCCGGCGCTGAGGTTCGCGCCGCGTTCGCCCACCTTCGTTCCGTAGGCGTCGGGCAGCTTCGCGATGGCGTCGTGCGTGCCGAGCTTGCGGGCCGCCGCGATTACCTCGTCGTCGGGCGCGTCGGGGCGGCCGAACTTCAGGTTGTCCATGATCGTGCCGGTGAACAGGAAGTTCTCCTGCGTCACGATGCCCAGTTGCCGGTGCAGCGACTCCAGCGTGTGCCGGCCGATTTCCCAGCCGGCTCCGGACTGCGGGTCCAGCAGGATGCGGCCCTGCTGGGGTTCGTAGAAGCGGGCGAGCAGGCTGATGATGCTCGTCTTGCCGGAACCGGTGTGGCCGACGAGCGCGACGGTGGCGCCCGCCGGAATCCGGAAATCGACGTCCCGCAACACCCATTGGTCCGGCGGGGTGGTGTCGTAGCGGAACCAGACGTGCTCGAAGGCCACGCCGCCTTCAACCCGCGGCAACACGCCGGCGGCGGCGAGGTCGCGCACCTGCGGTTCGGTGTCGAGCAGGCCGAAGATGCGCTCGGCGCTGGCGGCGGCCGAAAGCATGGCGTTGTAGAGGTCGCCCATCGTCTGGATCGGGCCGAAGAACATGCCGAGGTAAAGGACGAAGGCGGCGAGCTCGCCGACAGTGAGCAGACCGTTCTGCACCCGCCAGCCGCCGTAACCCAGCACCGTGGCGGTGGCGATCCCGGCGAGCAGGTTGACCAGCGGCATGTAGGTGTGGAAGACCCGGGAGGAGTCGACCCAACGCGCCGTGAAGTCGTCGTGCAACTGGCCAAACCGGCGCAAATTTTCGTCCTCGCGGCCGAAGGCTTGCACGACACGCACGCCGGAAATGTTCTCCGCCGTGGCCGCGGTGAGCCGCGACTGGGTTCCGCGGAGGCGCCGGTAGGCGTCCCGGCCGCGCACATGGAACCACCGGGTCGCCAACGCCAGCGGCGGCAGCACCGCGCAGGTGGCGAGGCACAGGCGCCAATCGTAGGCCAGCATGAGGCCGACGACGCCGAGCAGCGTCACGAGGCTGGACAGGAGTTGGGTCGAGCCCCAGGTCAGGATGCGGTCAAGCGAGTCCACGTCCGTGTCGGCGCGGGCGATGATCCGTCCTTGGTGGGTGCGGTCGAAGTAGTTCAGGGACAGCCGCTGAATGTGCTCAAACACGGCCAACCGGAGATCGTTCATCGCGCCTTGGCCGATGGTGATCGCGGCCCGCACCTGGCCGGCCGAAAGCGCCCAACCGAGCAACAGGTTGGCCAGGTAGAGGCCGCTGACGAGCAGGATGCCGCGTTGCGCCGCCGGTGCGAAGTCCGTCCCAGCGCCGGCGGCCGGGCCCAGCGCCGGCACCAGGTGACGGTCGATGGCCAGTTGGATCAGCTTGGGGCCAGCCAGCGACGAGGCGGTGGCCAGTAGCGTCAGAGTGAGATTGAGCGCAAAGGCGCGGCGGTAGGGCCGAGTGTAGGCGAAGAGTCGCCGTAGCAACGAGCCGCGCATCTTCGTCTGCGCGAACTCCTCGTCCAAGGCGATGTCGTCGTGTGTGGCCATCAGGAGGGTTTGCCGGCTTCGGCGGAACCTTGGAGCTGCGTGGCGAATAGGTCGCGGTAGAGGCCGCCGCGGGCCAGCAGTTCCTCGTGGCGGCCGGACTCCACGAGTTGGCCGTCGGCGAGCACCAGGATCAGGTCGGCGTGGCGGACGGTGGCGGCCCGCTGCGCGACGATGAACGTGGTCCGGCCCCGGCACAGTTCGCGGGTCGCTTCGCGGATCTCGCGTTCCGTCCGCGGGTCAATCGCGCTGGTCGCGTCGTCGAGCAGGATGATCCGCGGGTCGAGCAGCAGGGCGCGGGCGATGGCAAGCCGCTGGCGTTGGCCGCCGGACAGCGAAATGCCGCGTTCGCCGATGATGGTGTCGTAGCCGGACGCGAGTTCGCTGATGAAATCGTGGGCACGGGCCGCCTGCGCGACCCGCACGATGTCTTCCCGGGTGGCCCCGGGCCGGCCGAAGGCGATGTTGTCGGCGACCGACGCGCTGAACAGGAAGGTCTCCTGGAAGACGATGCCCACGCTTTGACGCAGGCGCAGGCGATCCAGCTGCCGCAGGTCACATCCGTCGAGCAGCACCCGGCCGGCCGTCGGATCGTAGAAACGGGGAATCAGGGACAGCAGCGTAGATTTGCCCGCGCCGGTGGGACCGACGAGGGCGACCGTGCCCCCGGCGGGAACGGTGAAGGAGACTTGCCGGAGCGCCTCGGGCCGGGTCGCTTTCGGCGGTTCGACGGGTCCTGGCGGTTTTGCGTCGTCCTGTTCGATCCGCAGGGAAGGACTGGCGCGATAGCGGAATGAAACGTCCTCGAACCGGAGGCTGCTGCCCGCCGGAAAGGGCACCGGCGGCAATGAGGCCGGTGCATCGTCGGCATGGAGCACTTCGTGGATGCGCTGGGCGGCGGAACTGGCGTTCTGGAGGATGTTCGTCACCTGTCCGATCACGCCGATCCGGCCGCCGAGCGCGAGGAGGTAAAACACGGCGGTGGTCAGTTCGCCGAGTGACAGTTGGCCGGTGATGACCTGTCGGCCGCCGAGCCACAGCACCAACGGCACGCCGAGGCCGAAGAGAAACTGGGCGAACGGCACGCGGGCGGCCCAGAAGTTCACCGCGTCGAAGAGTTCCCGCAGGAACGCGTCCCGCTGCCCCCGGAACTTGCCGATCTCGGCCTGCTCCCGCGCGAAGGCCTTCACCACCCGCACGCCGGCGATGTTTTCCAGGATGACCGTGCTCATGGCGCTGTGGCGGTCGTGGACCTTGCGCCAGCGGGGCTGGAGCTGTTTCGCAAACCACGCCATCGCCCCGACCGTGGGCACCAGCGCGACCACGGCAATGGTCCCCAGGGTGGGACTCAGCGCAAACAGCAGGACCAGGGTGCCGGCCAACCCGGCGACCACATCCACGCTGAACAGCAGGCAGACGAACATGAACTCCTGCAACCGGCCCACATCGGTGCTCGCCCGGGAGATCAGTTCCCCGACGCGCGCATTGTCATGCCAGGAAAAGGTCCGCCGCTGGAGGGCGTCGTAAACCGCCGCCCGTAGGTCACCGAGCGTGCGCTGCGCCGTGAGGTTGCGCAGCGGACCGAGGATCAGGCCGATCACCGTTCGCAGCAGCACCAAGCCCGCGAACAGGATCACGGCGCGGCGCAGCGGGAAATCGCCCGTTCCCGGCCCGGTCGGCCGCAACTCATTGATGGCGTTCCCCAGGATCCGTGGCAGCGACAGCTCGATGGCGATGTTGACCAACAGCAAGCCGACCGACGCCGATACCATCGCCGGCCGCCGCCCGAGGAAGCGGACGACTCCAAGCAATGCCCGGCCGGGTGAAACCGGTTTTGGCGAGGTGGCTGACGTGGCGGCGGGCATCGGACGGTGCGCCCAGGGAAGTCCCGGGGCGACGGCCGGCGAAGGTCGCAGGGGCACCCGCCGCGGCAAGCGAATGGTGGTCCGTGGGTGCGCTACCAAAATTGGCTATTTCTCCCGGATCGTTCCCGGCGACCTCAAGTGACCGGGGTGCGAGCCGATGCAGTAGCGACGTTATGTTTTTTGTCCGCCAAGCATCTGGGAGCCGCCCTGTGGTCTGCACGGGAGCCGGCGGAGCATGTGTTGACGGCACCAACGGTCAGGAAAGCCGCCTTGCGGCCACCGGGCCACGCTCATCAAGCGCCATGGACTCACAATCGATACTTCGGACCGGCCAGTTCCCGGTTCCGTCCGCCTCCTTCTTCCGGCTTCTGCGCCGCGGCTTTGCGGTCGTGGCCATGCTGTTGGGGGCGGTGCCGCTCCTGGGCACGGCCCAGGATGCGCCCTCGCTGTTCCTGGCCGATGAAGGCAGCCAAATCAGCCGCGCCGCCGCCCCGAAGGCCGCTGAGCGGGGAATCCGCCGCGCCCGGCTGGCCCGCATCAATCCCAAGATACTGGCGGACCCCGCGTCACCGCTTCACCGCCCGTCGCCGGCCGCGCTGAAGCAGCCAGGCTCGCGGCTGACCCTCGGACTTTTCCCGGATCGTAGTGTCAACGCGGTTATCGAACGCACCGATTACCTGCCCGGCGGCCGCTTCTCGGCCCGCGGTGTGGTGGAGGGTGTGCCCGGAAGCTTTGTGCTAATCAGCGGCAATCCGGAAGCGCTCGCGGCCACGGTGCAGACGCCGGGTGCCGACATCGCCCAGATCGTCTACGCCGGTGACGGCACCTACCAGATCGCGGAACTGGACCCGGCCGAATCCACTTCGTGCGGCGCGGTTGCCGCCCCGAAACCCGTCGGTGGCGACGGCGGCGGCCCGGTGATCCCGGCGGGCGATGCGTCCACGACCATCGATGTCATGGTCCTCTACACCGCGGCGGCCCGGACCGGAGCCGGCGGGGCGGCGGGGATCAACAGCCAGATTGACCTGGCGATTTCCGAGGCGAACACCTGCTACTCGAACAGCGGGATCAATGCGACGCTCAACCTCGTCTACCGCGGCGAGGTCTCCTACACCGAGACCAGCGACGCGAACACGGATCTTACCCGGCTGCAGGCTCCTTCCGACGGCAAGCTCGACAACGTGCAGACTCTCCGTTCGCAGTATGGCGCCGACTTGGTCTGCCTGGTCGTCGAGGGCATGAACACCTATGCCGGCCTCGGCTACATCATGTCGCCGGTGTCCACGAACTTTGCAAACTACGGTTACAGCGTCGTGAAGCGGCAGTATCTGACCGGCGCCTACACCTTCCCGCACGAACTGGGGCACAACCTCGGCTGCAATCATGACCGCGACAACGCGTCGGGTTCCGGCTCGCAGACCTACTCCTATGGCTACCGCTTTGACGTGTCCTCGACCACTTACCGGACCGTGATGGCCTACGCCCCGGGCACCCGCATTCCCTATTTCTCGAATCCGGCGGTGAATTACCTCAGCACGCCGACCGGAATTGCCGTCGGCCAGACGAATGAGGCCAACAACGCGCTCAGCATCTCGAACAGCGTCGCCACGGTGTCGGCGTTCTTTGACAACGCGACGATCATCAACTTCACCACGAACGCAGTGACCATCGCCGAGGACGGTGGCAGCGTGACGTTAACGCTGGAGCGGACCGGCACGTTGACCAATGCCTGTTCCATCAAGGTCACCACCGTGGCCGGCACGGCCAAGGCGACGACCGATTACACGGCCGTTTCGAGCACGATCTCCTTTGCGGCGAACGAGACCAACAAGACGGTCAATATTCCCATCGTGGACGACGCGATCGGCGAATCGGACGAAACGCTCACCGTCACCCTCAGTGCGCCCTCGGGGGCGGTTGCCGGAGCAAACACCCCGGTGACCATCACGATTGCCGAGGACGACATTCTCATCGGCATTTCGTCGGCGACCTACTCGGTGCTGGAGAGCGCGACCAATGTGGTGCTGAGCCTGGTGCGCACCGGCACGACCAACGGGACCGCGTCAATCGGCTATTCCACCACGGCCATCACGGCGACGGCGGGCACGGACTACACGAACACGAGCGGCACGGTGAGCTTCGGGGCGGGCGTGACGAACGGGACGATCACGGTGCCCATCGTCAACGACTCGGCGATTGAAACCTCCGAGACCTTCCGCGTTTCGCTGACGAATCCGACCAATGCTGTCTTTGGCGCGATCAGCAATTCGGTCGTCACCATCGTGGAGAACGACGTGGAGTTTATCTTTGGCACGCCGCTGGTAAGTGTCTTGGAGAACACGGCAACCGCTACGGTTACCGTTTGGCGGCGCGGTGGCTCCTCGGTGACGAACACCGTCGACTACGCCACCACCACGAATAGCACCGCCACCGCCGCCAGTGATTTCACTGCGGCCAGTGGAACCCTTACCTTCAAGCCCGGGGTGACGAACCTGAGCTTCAGCGTGGCG
>JBEISV010000501.1:0-3491 GCA_040375265.1 Verrucomicrobiales bacterium | reverse complement strand
GTAGCCGTCGCTCGAACCTAGCGGCTCAGCCAGCGCCTTGACCATGACCTGACGAAATTCATCGTCACCCGCCTTGGCTAATTCCCGGCAGAGCCCGATGCCCAATTCGTTGTCCTGCAGGGCGTAAGCGACGATCAAGCGCAGCCGTTCCGGGCGGAATTTCCGCATGTCCTTCAACACGATGCCAGACCGAAAGCTCCTCGCCATCAGCCCGCCCTCACCGGCACCCGCACGGACCGTCAGGCATTCGAGCCACGCCCGCTGGGCACGGATTGGTTGCTTCGTTTTCATGCAGGCAAGGGCAAATACCTCCAGGATATCCCCGTCTGGGACCAGCCCTTCGGCCAACGGGGTTAGCTGCCGGATCGCCTCAACGGGCAGGCCGACGGCCAACAGCACGCGCCCCAGGAGGGCGAGGGCCTGTTTGTTGCCGGGATCGTCCTTCACCAAGTCCCGTGCGAGCGAAAGGGCCTGGACCTCCCGCCCAAGGTTGAGCAGGGCCACGGCCTTGGCGTAGCGGAAGGCCAAGTTTTTCGGTTCCGCCTTGAGGGCCGCATCCAAGGTCGCGAGCGCCTCGTCCGGCTTACCCTCTTGGAGCAAGGCGCTCGCCCGCAGAACCTCGGGTGGCCCCTCCGCGTTAGCCTCGGCCGCCTGGGCCGATGGTAGCCCGCCGAACAGGACGGTCACTGATGCGAAGAGCACTCCCAGAATGCGATTCATGCGGCCACCTTGGTAGGGCCTCGGACCCGAGGAAAGCGCAAAGCCGACGGACGAAGGCCTGCGGGCACACTGCGAAATCGTGCCTGCATGGCCGCCCCCAGCATGGCCGGGAGCGCGACTCTCGAGGTTGCGATTCGACCGTGCCCAGCGATTTCACTGAACAGTTGTATCCCATACGTGACTCGGAAAGTCGCGCTCCCGCCGTCCCACCGCCGTCGGCTAGCACCCACATCGCAAATGCGCCCAAGGCCGTTACGCGGCGTCCCGCCGATTTCTCCGGAGTTGCCCGCTACAGCGATCTCGCTGAAGACTCCTTCCAGCGCCGCGGTGGTGAAATGGCAGACACAGGGGACTTAAAATCCCCAGGCCTAAACAGCCGTGCGGGTTCGAGTCCCGCCCGCGGCACCAACTTTCCCCTCCTCCTTTCGCCCGAGAACCGGACTTCCCGGGGGGCGACAATGGCCTTTGAACTTTTGGCCGCCTCCGGGAAGCTCGCGGACCGATGAACCGCATCCGGCTGCTTCCTGATCACGTGGCGAACCAGATCGCCGCGGGCGAGGTCGTGGAGCGTCCGGCCAGCGTGGTGAAGGAGCTGGTGGAGAATTCGCTCGATGCGAAGGCCGGCCGCATCACGGTGGAGATCGGCGCAGGCGGCCGCAGCCTTATCCGCGTGACCGACGACGGTTCGGGCATGAGCCGGGACGACGCGTTGTTGTGCCTGGAACGGCACGCGACGTCGAAGATCCAGCGCGCGGAGGACCTCACTGCAATCACCACGATGGGTTTCCGCGGCGAGGCGCTGCCGAGCATCGCCAGCGTGTCGCGCTTCACCCTGACCACCCGGGAAGGGGACGACACCACCGGCGAAGCCACCCAGGTGATTATCGGCGGCGGCAAGATTCTTGAGGTGAAGGCGGCCGCGTCGCCGACGGGCACGACGATCGAGGTCCGCCAACTTTTCTTCAACTTGCCGGCGCGCCGAAAGTTCCTCCGGGCCGAGGAGACGGAACGGGCGCACATCCAGCATTACCTGACGTTGGTGGCGTTGGCGTGGCCCGGGGTGGGTTTCACCTTCACCTCGGATGGCCGCTTGGTATGGCAATTGCCGGCGGTGAAGTGGACCTCGGCGGCGGAGCGTTCCGGCGCCTTGCGCGAGCGGTTGCGCCAGTTGCACGGGGCGGACGTCCCGCTGCTGCCGGTGGACTTTACCGCGGAGGTTCAGGAAACCGGCGACGAGGGCCTGCACGAGGAATCACTGGTTCTGCGCGACGCGGCGCGGTTCACGTCGTTCCGCGTCTGGGGATTCATTGGCGCCCCGGGCGTGTCGCGGGCCACGCGGGACGAGCAGCACCTGTTTGTGAACCAGCGGCCGGTGGACAACCGCGGGCTGAACTTTGCCCTGCTGGAGGGCTACCACAACGCGCTGATGAAGGGGCGTTACCCGGTCTGCTGCCTGTTCTTGGAGCTGGATCCGGCGGCGGTGGACGTGAACGTGCATCCGCAGAAGCGCGAGGTGAAGTTCCGCGAGGAACCGGCCGTGCGGCGGCTGGTGGCGAAGGCGGTCCGGGATACCTTGGCGGCATTTCATCAACCGGCGGAGCGGATAGGTGGACCGGCGGACAAGGGGGAAAGCGGGAGGGTGAGCCCGCCCGCGCCGGAGCCGACGTCGTTGCCGGAGCTGAAATTGGAACCGCCGCGTCCGGCCGGGCCAACTGCGGTCCAAAGGTCGCTGCCAGTTGGATTCTCCCCGCCTGCGGAACGGCCGATGCCGCCCCAGGTCGCTGCCGTTCCCCCTTCAACGAACCCGCTTCCGGCGCCCGCACCGACGCCCGAATCACCCCGCCCACTTTCCCCCTCGCCCACTTTCCCACCTGCACCTGCGCCCGGGGTTCCGGTGCCGCTGCTGCGCGTCCCGCTCCGCCTCGTGGGCGTGGTTGGGCGCCTTTACTTGGTCCTCGAATCGGATCGCGGAATGGTGCTGCTGGACCAGCACGCGGCGCACGAGCGCATCCTTTACGAGCAGATGCTCCAGCGACTCGAAAAGGCCGAGGCGGCGCCATCGCAGCGACTGCTGTTGCCCGAGACGATTGAGCTCAGCCCGCGCGACGCCACGTTTGTGCGGCAGCATCTGGAAATCCTGTCACGGCTGGGCGTGGGCCTGCGGGAATTCGGGGAACGCACCTTCCTGCTAGACGCGCTGCCACCGTTCGTCCGGGGCGGAAATCCGCGGCAGTTCGCGTTCCAACTGGTGGACGAACTCAAGGCGGCCGGCGCCGGCATCAACACGCTTCGCCTCGGCGAGGACATGGTGGCGAAGACGGTCTGCCGGCACGCGGTGAAGGCCAACGACCCGCTGGCCGGCAAGGAACTGGAACACTTGGTCGAGGACCTGCGCCGGTGCGAGATGCCTTACACCTGTCCCCACGGGCGCCCGACGCTGATCGAGATGAGCTGGCGGGAGCTGGAGAAAAAATTCGGCCGCACCGGGTAAACGATGCGGCCGAGGCTGGAAAGCCGTTGGTCTCAGAGTCCCGCGGGACCGGCCATGCTCTCGCCGTCCATCTGGTAGATGCCGACGAGGTAGCCGTTTTCGCGGATGGCGCCGACCTTGAGTTTGCCCTGCATCGTCACCGCCTGGTCCATTACGGGTTTCACGCCCTTGCTGGTCATCTTCACCGACACCCACTCGTTGATCTTGGGCACGGGGCCATAGCAGCACATGGATTGGTCCCGCATGATCAGAAGTTCGGTGACCAACCCCTGCTCGACCT
>JBEISV010000483.1:0-3645 GCA_040375265.1 Verrucomicrobiales bacterium | reverse complement strand
GGTGTCTTCCCAGTCGCGAAACGTTCCAGCCAGAGTCGCGGGCGCCACCGAGCCGGTTACCACGGCTCCCGCAACCGTGCGGGCCAAAGGATGGTCCGGCAGGGCTTCGTCCGCCCCGATATCTGGGGCACGCCCCAGCCAAGCGCCTTCGCCGTCCGCGTCGGTGGCAAAGCCTTCCCTTCTGGGAATGGTCATCGCGTCGCGGGCGGGCGAATCGGCGCGCAAATGCCAGCGGTCATCCGCCAACTTGGGATCGATGAAGAGATTGCGGTTGGTAGGCAGGGAATTGGCCGGGGCAACCGGACCGTTATCGAACAGCAGATTGTCGCGGGCGCGGCTGGCCGAGGTAGCCGGCAGGATGACTTCGCCCCGGTTGTGAGCCACCAGGTTGCCGTAGAATTCGGGCTGCACCGAAGACTGAGTGCCGGGGACTCGGAACACCGAAGGCGTGGTGCTGAGGTCATCATTGTCCACCATCGTATTGTGCCAACAGCCGTCGCCGGTGGATGCGGACGTAATCGCACCCGTCGCATAGACCAGCAGGCCCAGCGTCCCGGCACCCGACCGGTTGCCCAACCATCGGTTGTATTCGATCCGGGTCGGCGAGCCGAACCAACCCACCGAACAGCGCGCGGCCAGGTTGGTATTCTGGCGAACCAAGTTACGCCGGAAAATCGCGGGCGGGCCGAAGCCGGTCACATGAATGATGCTGCCTACATCCGCCCGAATTCTGTTGGTGCGGGCATTGGCGATGAATTCGCAGTCTTCGATGAGCCCGCCCTCGGAATACAACGCCGGGCCGGCACTCCAACTGGGGTGGTTTTCAAAGCGACAATGGTGGATGTGCGGCCAGGAAACGACCGCCGCCACTCCGCCCGGGCTGGTGATGGTTGCCGGCGCGCCGGCCCCGTTCAGGATGATTCCCTCAATCTCGTTCCACCGGCCGTTTCGATCGAGCGACACCAGCACGTTCGTCCGACTGGCATTGAGTTCAGTGGTCAGCAGCCGGCTTCGCTGATCCCGGTTGGTTTCGTGTCCGACGAAACTTCCCCGCAGCGCGACACCCGGAGGCAACCCCTCGGGTCCACACCCGCCCGCGAAGCTGCCGGCGGCGAACCGCAGCTCCGTAGGGCCCGCTACTGCCACACGCCGTATCGCCTCGGCCAAGGTCTGCACCGCTTGGGTCCAAGAGTCGCCCGCGGCATGGTCATCCCCGCCAGGATGCAGATGCACCACCTTTGGCGGAGCCGGCGCGGCATAATCGGGATCAAAGGCCAAAGCCCCGGCATCCACCGTGCCGTCGGGATGAACAGCGGATCGGCCCGCCAAATCCAGCGCACCCGGCGGGACTACCGAAGGATCCCCGAAACCGCGGCTCACTGCAGTGGGCTGGAGATGGAAATCCAAGGCATTGAGGCCGCCCACGACCTCATCATCCGCCCAACCCTCGGGCCGGCCCAGTTGGTAGCGGCGGACCCGCAGCGATTCACCGAGATCGAGGAAGACATTACGCCGAGTGTTCGGGAGCGTTTCGAACTGGTCCCCTTTGTGGTGCGCGAGGAACAGATTGTTGACCACTTCGAGGCTGCGCGCGGTTCCTGCCAGCGGCCCGCTGGTCGCGATTCCAGTGGGTAGACGGCACGAGACTTCGCCGGCAAAGGTGTTGTTGAGCACCTGGACCCGGCCAGCATTGCTATAGGAAACCGAGCCTGGGGGAAACACTGGTGCGCTGACCATGGCCGCATTCCCGGCGAACAGGTTGAACGCCACCAAGTTGGTTTTGGTGACTGACTCGCGGAACTCGAAGATGAACACCGCCGAACCGGCGCCGCCACGGTTAAACAGGAAACGGTTCCGGGTCAGCGCAATCTCACTCAGGTAGACTTCAACCGCTCCGGGAATCCCCTCGCCGACGAGAGAATTCCGCGCGAACAGGCAGCCCGTCACCGTGCCCACACAGCGGTTGAGCTCCAAGGCTGAGGCGGCGCCCGCGCGGTTGCGGAGAAATTCGGAGTCCCGGATCTCGACCGGTGAGACTGAACCACAACCAACGGCGGCCGCGTAACCGCCCGTTGCGGTTTGATTGTCGGCAAAAGTGGAACCCGTGACCCGCAGCGAACCGCCTTGGGCAGCGATGGCCGAACCCGGGCTGTCCGAGGTGGTTTTCGCCTTGAAACGCTGGAACACGCATTGGTCCACCTCGACCGCCGCGTTCGACGCGACCAAGCCGCGACCCATGGCTTCGGCGGCGGCCGCGCCCTGCAGGGTGAATCCGGCAATCCGGACCATCGCGCCGCTACCGTCACCCACCACGCTGAGCACGGGCAGGTCGTTGGTCGTCTCCAGCACGGTCAACGCCGCATTGGTCGAACGATCCGCCGCGGTGGTTTCCTGACCGGCAAAGCCACCCAGCAGCCGGACTCCCGGGACCAGGTTGGCCGTCCCGCCGGAGTAACGGCCCGCGGCCACCCAGATTTCGTCGCCGGCCCGGGCATTGGCGGCCGCCTGCGCCGGCTGCGCCAGGGCATCGGCCCACGACGAGCCGGCGGCGGCCGCGGAACCATTGGGCGTGACGAACCAAGTAGCTCCATGGCTGCTGGCCAGACTACCGACCAGCATCAGCCACAGGAGGAGGAACAGGCGTTTCATGGGTTGCAGGGAGCGCGAATTAAGGCTGATGAAACCGGCTGGGAACGGGCGAGACAATTTTCGCGCGCGGGTCAATCAAAGGGACTCCCGGTGGCTTCCTCGCGCGACCCGAGGGCTTTGGGCCCGCCCGCGGAAGCCCGCCGGGCTCACTTGGCCGGGGTCACCGTTTCCGCGGGCTTCGCCATGACCCAGGCCTTCATCAGGAAACCGAACACGAGGCCGCCGAGGAACACGGCCCAGAACAGGAGCGGTCCCGGCAGGGCCAGTCCGTGGGCGACATTCATGCCGAACACGCTGGTGATCGCCGTCAGGGGCAGGGTCAGCGCCACCACCACGTTCAGCCGGTGGCTGGCGCGGAGCGCCTCGCGGCCGAGGTGGGCCTGCTCCTCGCCGTCGCGCGCCGTGCGGTAGCTCAGCGCGTTGCGGGCGTCCTCCAGCAGTAGGTCGAAGTTGCGTTCCAGCTCGTAGGCCTGGTCGCGCAGCCCGATCAGCAGGGCGTCGCCCTTGAACGCCTCGCGGGCGGCCTGGAGGGCGGCGTGCTGGTTCCGCGCCGCCCGCACGAGCGGCGTGAGCTGCTCGATGAGGGCGAACAGCGCCGAGGTTGTTTCGGCCCGCTCGTATTCGGCCGCGAGCTTCGCCTCGAGTTCGGCGTAACCTTGCAGGTGCCGCTTCAGGCCGCCGGGGCCGGGACCGCCGCGGCTGAACTGCCAGTCGCCGCCCGGCGGGCGCCAGAACAGCAAGCCCTCGCGCTTGGCGTCATCCGGTCCGGGCGGCTGGTGGAGGACCAGCAGCAGGTGGCCGTCCTCGATGAGGGCGCGCTGGCGGCCGAAGGTGGATTGGCCCAGGCGGGCGCGGAGGGCATCGGGCAGGTTCCAGGTCGGTGGGATGATCATGTTTGTGTCTCCTTCATTGCGGGTTGTGCCCGGACGCTGCCCGGAAGGCGGCGGGTCTCAACACTGGAATCGGGGCGGGTGCTTCCAGTGTCGGGCGGGCGGG
>JBEISV010000446.1:0-4071 GCA_040375265.1 Verrucomicrobiales bacterium | reverse complement strand
GGAACGGACCGACCTGGATCCGCTTCTGGTAGAACGGCGCCAAGCCGAAGCGCGCCCGCAGTTCAGGCGGCACCCCAGTGACCGGCGCCGGCCCCGTGCGGCAGCCGAAGAGAAGGAGGCAAACCAGCAGCGGGAATCCGTGTCGGGCTAGGCGAACGAGTTGTTTCATGCGGCCAAGAGCAGCGATTGCCCGGCAGCGTGGGCCGGAACGGTCCGGGGCGGCTAGGGTCAAACCGGCGACGGAAGCCGACAACGGTGCCAAGGAGGCGGTCGCAACAGGCAAGGTGTCGCGGGAAACTGCCGGCGGGACGCCGGCAGCACTTTGCCCGCGCCGGCATCCCGTCCGATGGCGCGGGATGAGCCTAGGGTTGGTCGGCCGGTGAAATTCATGTTCCCCGGCCCGCCGGGGTGGTTAACCTGCGGCCCCGGAAATGAAGCAAAAAGCCTACGCCGCCGCTGGCGTTGACATCGACCTCGGCAACAAAGTCAAAAGCACGCTGCCCGCGCTGCTCGCCTCCACCCATCGCCGCGAGGTGCTCGGCAAGGTCGGCGGCTTCGGCGGCCTCTTCGCGCTCGACACGAAGAAATACAAGCAGCCCATCCTCGTCAGCTCCGTCGACGGCGTCGGCACGAAGCTCAAGATCGCCTTCGCCATGGACCGCCACGACACCATCGGCGAGGACCTGGTGAACCACTGCGTGAACGACATCGCGGTGCTCGGCGCGGAGCCGCTCTTCTTCCTCGACTACCTCGGCACCGGCAAGCTGGAGCCCCACGTCTTCAAGGAGATCATCCAGGGCTTCGTCCGCGGCTGCGCGAAGAACAACTGTGCCCTCATCGGTGGCGAGACCGCCCAGATGCCCGGCTTCTACCAGGCCGGCGAATACGACGTCAGCGGCACCATCGTCGGCGTCGTGGACAAGACGCGGATGCTCAACGGCCAGAAGACCGTCAAGCGCGGCGACGTCATCATCGGCATCGAGTCGAGCGGCCTCCACACCAACGGCTATTCGCTCGGCCGGAAGATTTTCTTCGAAACGCTCAAGATGAAGCCCTCGACGAAGGTTGCCGAGCTCGGCACCACCATCGGCGAGGCGCTGCTGGCGACGCACGTCACCTACGGCCCGCTCGTGCAGAAGCTGGTGAAGAAGTTCAACAAGGTCGGCCAACCGGACGCGGTGAAGTCCTTCGCCCACATCACCGGCGGCGGATTCGTGGACAACATCCCGCGCGTGCTGCCGGCGAAGCTCGACGCCGTCGTCTACAAGGGCACGTGGGACATGCTGCCGATCTTCCAGCTCATCCAGGCCAAGGGCCGGGTGGACGAAGCCGAGCTCTACCAGGTCTTCAACATGGGCATCGGCATGGTGGCCATCGTTTCTGAAGAACAGACCGGTGCCGTGCTCCGGGCGATCCATGCGGAGAAGCACAAGGCGTGGATCATCGGCGAGGTCGAGAAGGGCTCGGGCATCTGCCGCGTGGAGTAATCCGGGCAAATCCGGATTGGCGGAGTCCGGATTCCGCCGCCAGTGTCTTGGCCATGATGCAAAGCGCCCCGGCTTCCCTCGACCGCGATCGCGGCTTCCGCGCCGTGATGGTCGGCTCGTCCGCGCTGGGCGCCGGCTGCCTGATCGCCTCGCTGCCGATGGTCCAGAGCGGGCCCAGCGGGATTGATTTCCGGTGGAATTATTGGGCGATTCCCGCGTTCGCGCTGGGCGCGGTCATGGCCGTCGGTTTCTGGCAGCTCATCTTCCGCCTCGCCCGCCAACGGGGCGACGAGGCCGCCTCGCGCCGGAAGCTCTACGCCGCCTCGGCCGGGCTGATGTTGGTGGCGTTCGGGGCCTTCATCTATCCGCTCCGGTTCGTGGTGCCGGAGCGGCGCACGGACGTGCTGATCGGCCTGGGCATGGCCATCATCGCCCTGAGCGCGGTCGGCATGCTTATCCGCACCGTCGTGAAGTGGCTGGAATCGGACGCCGACGAACATCCGGAAGACCGGCGCTGAGGCGACGGCGAAGGTCGGTGCCGCCGGGGACTTCCGCGAAACCTCATGCGCCCTGCGCCGGTTCTCAGCGGGAAGCGCGCGGAATCCCAGTTTGCCGTTGACCCCCTTTTGGCCCGGCGAGTTCACTTCGCCATCCCGCTGATCCGGTGGCGTTTCCCGAGGGCCGCGCCGCCGTCTCGAACGGCGTCCATATCATACCAGTCCAGTTGCCCGCATGAGCCGCAAACTCAACATCGCCATCGTCGGACTCGGCTTCGGCGCCGAGTTCATCCCCATCTACCAACGGCATCCGCATGCCAATATGTATGCGATCTGCCAGCGTTCGCAGGACAAGCTCGACGCCATCGGCAACGCCTTCGGCGTCGAGAAGCGTTACCAGAGCTTCGAGGACCTGCTCCGCGATCCCAACGTGGACTGTGTCCACATCAACTCGCCCATCCACCTGCACGCCTCGCAGTCCATCGCCGCCCTGCGCGCCGGCAAGCACGTGGCCTGCACCGTGCCCGCCTGCACGACGCTCGAGGAAGCCCGCGAGATCGTGAAGGCCGCCAAGGAGAGCGGGAAAAAATACATGATGATGGAGACCGTGGTGTGGAGCCGCGAATACCTCTACGTCCGCGAACTGCGCGACACGAACAAGCTGGGCCGCATCCAGTTCGTGCGCGGCAGCCACCTCCAGAACATGGCCGGCTGGCCCGGTTACTGGGAAGGCCTGCCCCCGATGCACTACGCCACCCACTGCGTCAGCCCGTGCCTCGGCATCGTCAACGGCGAGGCGGAGTTCGTCTCCTGCCTGGGTTCCGGCCGCATCTCCGAGGCGCGCATCGCCAAGTATGGCTCGCCGTTCTCGTTCGAGACCGCCCAATTCAAGGTCCGCAACCAGGACATCGCCGGCGAAGTCACCCGTTACCTCTTCGACGCCGCCCGCCAATACCGCGAAAGCTTCGACTGCTACGGCTCCGAGACCTCGTTCGAATGGCAGCTCACCGAACACGACGATCCCGTGCTGCACGTCGGCGGCGAGAAGGTCGAGAAGGTGAAGATCCCCGACTACGCGCACCTCCTGCCCGAGGGCATCCGGCCGTTCACGACCAAGGGCGTGTATGACATGAGCGAGAACGTCCACCTGAGCTTCCTCCAGGGCAGCGGCCACGGCGGCAGCCACCCGCACCTGGCGCACGAGTTCGTGATGAGCATCATCGACAACCGGCCGAGCTTCCCCGACGTCCACCAATCGGTGAACTGGACGATGGTCGGTATCCTCGCCCACGAAAGCGCCCTGCGCGCCGGCGAGAAGATCGAGATCCCGAACTTCCGAGGCGTCTGAGCCCGGATCACGGTTTCGCGCCCGCCCCGCCGGCCCGCCGGCGGGGTTTTGTTTTTGCGGAAACGTTGCCGGCCGGCCGAAGGCATCGGTTGAACTCCGCGGGCCCACCCCGCTAGCGTCGGCGTCGGCATGAATCCCGATCCGTCGTCCCAGCGCACCCAGCGGCTGCTGACGGTTGCGGCCGCGCTCTTCGCCGTGGCGAGCATCGGCTGGTCGGTCTTCTCGATCCGTCACTGGCTCGCCGAGCAACGCCAAACCCGGCAGGCCGAGCTCGGCCGCTGGAGCCGGGAGCCCGAAGTCCCGGAGGAGCGCCCGCCCGTGGCGACCAATGCCCTTGCCGCCTTCCACGCCCGCCGCCCGGCCGCCGCCATCACGAATGCCGCGGCGCTGTTCGGCACGACCAACGTCTGGACCGTCCACCTCCGGTTCACGCCGGCCGAATGGCAGGACATCGAGCCGCGCCTGATCGACCCGCAGGAACGCGGCGCCAACGGCGAGTTCGGGCTGCGCAATCCCAAGGCCGCCCGCAACGGGCTGGCGGGCGTGCGCGGCTTGGAGTTCGACTGGGTGGAAGCGGTCGTGGAGTTCGAGGACGCGGTCTTTCCGCGGGCCGCCGTGCGTTACAAGGGCAACGGGACCTACCTCCGGTCGCAACGGCTCGTGAAACGCCCGTTCAAGGTGGACCTCAACAAGTTCGCCAAGGGGGCCGCGGTGGCCGGACGCACCACGCTGAACTTCG
>JBEISV010000160.1:0-9036 GCA_040375265.1 Verrucomicrobiales bacterium | reverse complement strand
CTCCTTGATGAGCCGTCCGTTGTTCACCAGCGGAACGGGACGCCCCGTGTTGGTGTGCAGGACCTGGGTGTGGTCGATGCCCATCTTCGTGTAGAGCGACGCCGCGAAGTCTTCCGGCCGATACACGTTCTCGGCGGCGGCGTAGCCCTTGGCATCGGTCGCGCCGATGATCGCCCCGCGCGGACAACCTCCGCCGGCCATCAGGACGGACATCGCGTGCGGCCAATGGTCCCGCCCGGCGTCCTTGTTCACCTTCGGCGTGCGGCCGAATTCGCCGAGCAGGATCACGAGCGTGGAATCCAGCAGGCCGCGTTCGTCGAGGTCGCGGATCAGCGCCGCCACGCCGCGGTCGGTATTCTTCACGTGGTCGCCCTTGTAGGCGTCGAACAGCTTCGTGTGGTGGTCCCAGCCGCCCGAGTAAACCGTGACCCACGACACGCCGGTCTCGACCAACCGGCGGGCCAGCAGCAACCGCTGGCCGAAGTCGTTCCGGCCATATTGGTCGCGCACCTTGGCGTCCTCTCGGTGGATGTCGAAGGCCGCCTGGGCCTTGGGTGACGACACCAGTTCGTAGCCCTGCTGGTAGTATTCGTCGAAGGCCACCGCCGGGTCCTCGGCCAGTCGATCCTGGTAACGCTGCATCCGGTCCAGCGCGGCCCGGAGTTCCTTGCGGCCGGCAGCGCGACCGGTGGAAATTTCGTTCGGCAACACCACGTCCCGGACCTTGAAGCTCTTCGAGTTGGGTCCGCCGTCGATGACGAACGGCGCGTGTTTGCCCCCGAGGAAGTTCGGCCCGCCGCTGCGCGACACCTGCGGCATGCTCATGTAGGCCGGCATGCCGTCCTTAAGCCCCCGGTGCTGCGACACGACCGAACCGAACGAGGGGTGGAACGTCACGGACGCCCCGCAGGCGACCGGCACTGGGGTCGGGGCGCCGGTCATCAGGTAGTGGTTGCCGCCGCCGTGGTTGGGGTCCTTGTGACAGATCGAGCGGATGACGGTGAACTTGTCCGCGCACTTCGCGAGTTCCGGGACGGCCTCGGAAAAGCGGGTCCCGGGCACGGCCGTGGCGATGTCCTTGAACTCCCCGCGAATTTCCGCCGGTGCGCCGGGCTTGGGGTCGAACGTTTCGTAATGGGACGGCCCGCCGTCGAGCCAGATCATGATCGTGTTCACCGGCTTGCCGGCGGCCTTCGCCAAGGCGGGCGCGGCGGTGGGCTTGGCAGCGGCCTCGGCCCGGAAGCGGAGCACGTCGGCCAAGCCCAGGCCCAGCATACCGCCAAGGCCGAGTTGCAGGAAGTCCCGGCGGGGCATTCCGGCGCAGTTGTGCGTGAGCGAAGGCATTCGGTGGACCTGTTGCCGGTTCCGTAGCACAGCCAGCGGGGCATGGGAACCGCTACTTCAGGGGACGCAGCGGAATTTACCCCCGGCCTGACTCGCGCGGAATCCGTCAGTCGCAATTCGGAGACTGGCGGCCCCGGCGGCGGCGTGCTGAAATGACCCCGTGAGCGACGTGGAAACAACGGCGGCAACGCCCCCGGAAATGGAACGGCACGAAGCGCGGTTCGCCATCCTGGATTCGCCGATCGAGGGCCGGGGCGCCTTCGCGGTGAAGTTCATCGCCAAGGGCGAATCCATCGCCGAATACACCGGCGAACGCATCGGCAAGGAGGAGTCGGAGCGCCGTTGCGAGGCGGGCAATCCCTACATCTTCCAGATCGACGACGACACCGACCTGGATGGCAACGTGCCGGACAACGCCGCGCGGTTCATCAACCACTCCTGCGATCCCAACTGCGAGGCCATCGATTACGAGGGCCACATCTGGATCGAGGCCATCCGGGACATCCGGCCCGGCGAGGAACTGACCTTCAACTACGGCTACGGCCTCGCCGACTACCGGGATCACCCCTGCGAATGCGGCAAATCCAACTGCCTCGGATTCATCGTGGCGGTGGAGTTGCAGGACGAAGTTCGGGCCGACCTGGCCCGCAATCCCGTGGTCGAGGAAGCAAATTGACGCGACCCGGTGATTTTTCCCTCCCCGCAAGCCCCGGCGGCAGGTAGGCAAAGGGCACGCGGTTGGCGTCTCACTCCGCCCCCGCCCTGAACCTGCTGCGTCATGACTACGAAACCACTGACCGGACCCGAACTGAAGGAACTCTCCGACGGACTGCACCGTCTCTCCCGCAACCTCTGGTGGAGCTGGGATCAGGAGGCCCAGGAAATCTTCCAGGAGCTTTCCCCTCGGGGTTGGCAAAACCTTTACCACAATCCCGTGGCCGTCCTGCGTGAGGTCTCGGACTACGAATTGCAGGTCCGGCTCCAGGAAGCCGGCTTCGCGGACCGGGTCCGCAAGGTGCTCGGCGCGTTTCACGCCTATCTCGGCGAGCCCAACACCTGGGCCTCCAAGCATGCGCCCCAGCTGGCCGCCAACCCGGTAGCCTACTTTTCCGCCGAATTCGCCTTCCACGAATGCCTACCCATCGCCGCCGGCGGCCTCGGCGCGCTCGCGGGTGACCACGCCAAATCCGCCAGCGACCTTGGGCTCGGTTTCGTCGGCATCTCACTGTTCTACCGCGAAGGCTACTTCCAGCAGGCCATCAACCACGACAACTGGCAGACCGAGCATTACAACCTGCTCAACCCAAAGAACCTGCCCTTGGAACCCGTCCTCGGCGCCGATGGCGAACCCTTGGTGGGCTCCGTGCGGATCTTCGGCACGGTGGTCAACTTCCACGCCTGGCGCGTCAACATCGGTCGGGTGCCGGTCTACCTGCTCGACACGAACCGGCCCGAGAACGAGATGCACTACCGTGACCTGACGACCCGGGTTTACGGCGGGGATCACACCACTCGCATTATGCAGGAAATCCTGCTCGGGGTCGGCGGCGTGCGGTTGCTCCGGACGCTCGGGGTGCAGCCCTCGACGTTCCACATGAACGAGGGCCACGCGGCGTTCCTCACCCTGGAGCTGATCCGCGAGAAGATGGCCGGCGGAAAAACCTTCGATGAGGCCGGCGCCCTCACCAAACGCGAGTGCCTCTTCACCACCCACACCCCGGTCGAGGCCGGCCACGACCGGTTCTCGCAGGACCTAATGCGGATGGCAGGCGGCAAATTTGCCACCAACCTGAAACTCACGCAGGAGCAATTGCTCGCGCTCGGCAGCGAACATCCGGAGAACCCGAATGCGCCGTTCTGCATGACCGCGCTGGCCCTCCGCTATTCCCGCGCCGCCAACGGCGTCAGTGAGCTGCACGGGCAGGTCAGCCGCGAGATGTGGCAGCAGTTCTACGGCGCCAAGAGCCCGGCGGAAGTGCCCATCGGCCATATCACCAACGGCATCCACCTCGTCGGCTGGATCAAGGGCCCGGCCCGCCGGTTCTGGCGCAAGAAGTTCGTCGCGCAGGGCGGCAAGGAATCCGAGTTCGTTTACGACGCCAACACGCGGGAGTTCTGGGAAAAAGTCACCGACCCGGCGTTCACCAGCGACGAGGAGATCTGGGCGCTGCGTTACAAACTCCGGCGGGAACTCATCGAGTTCGCCCGCCGGAAGCTGCTGCTGCAAGGGCGGAGCTTCAGCATTGGGGACTTCATCACCTTCGACGGCATGCTGAACCCCGACGCGCTGACGATCGGTTTCGCCCGCCGCTTCGCGACCTACAAACGCGCCCCGCTCATCTTCGACCAGTTCGAGAACGTGGTGAAGCTGGTCCGCGACACCGGCCGGCCGGTGCAGTTCGTGTTCGCCGGCAAGGCGCACCCGCGTGACGACGCCGGCAAGGCCTTCATCCAGAAGGTCATTCATCTCAGCAAGTTCAGCGAACTCAAGGGCCACCTGGTCTTCCTCGAAAACTACGACATCCATGTCGCCCGGCAGATGGTCGCCGGCTGTGACATCTGGCTGAACAACCCGCGTCGCCCGCTGGAAGCTTCCGGCACCAGCGGCATGAAAACCACGCCGCACGGCTGCATGAACTTGTCCATCATGGACGGTTGGTGGCGCGAGGGCTACGACGGCCAGAACGGTTTCTCTATCGGGCCCGACTCGCATCCTTCCGACATCGCCGAGCAGGATCGCGTGGACAGCTTCAACCTCTACAAGACCCTGACCGAGGAAGTCATCCCAACGTTCTACAACCGCGACGCGGACGGCATTCCCCGGCAATGGATCGCGAAGATTCGCCACGCCATGGTTACCCTCGCGCCAGAATACAGCACTTGGCGAATGGTGCAGGACTACACGAACAAGTATTACCTGAACCGCTGACCGGCAGATCGCGGAAGACAAACAGCAAAAAGCCCGGACTCATCGTCCGGGCTTTTCAATTTGGAACTAGCAGCCTGCGGCTCAGGACTGCCGCCGGCGCAGATAGGTCAACCCGGCGAGACCGAGAGCTACAGCGCCCGCGGCATAGGTGCCGGGTTCCGGCACGTCCACCTGCACCACGCCACCGACGCCCTTGAACCCGAAGATAAACGTGGCCGGTTCACCAGTTTCCGGGCCGTTGGCACTCTGGCCGAGGGAGAAGAGCTCCAAGCCGTCGGCGCCAATTGCCGCCAATGCAGCCGCTTCGGTCGGCGCCGCGCCATAGAAGATTTTGAATGAGAAACTTTCCCCATCGAGAAGATCTCCGAATCCAAAATCGAAATTTGCTCCGTGGTCGGAAGTTCCAAAATCGGTAAAATCCACATCGGTGGTGCCACCCATGATTTCCGACCGACCGGCAAACGGATCGGAATTCTCGAAACCGTTATCGTTTGAGTGCAGGAGCGTGGCGGTAGACCCGGTTCCCTGAATGGTGACGAACTCGGAGAACGGAGTGGGCTCCACGTCCCAGTCCATCGTCCGCGTATAGCGGAGGTCTTCAACGGTGCCGCCACTTGTATTCTTGATCGTGACCGCCACCTGATAGAGATACGGCGTGTTCACGCTCGGGGTGAAAGCGTGGGTCACCTCAAGTGCCCCCCCCATGCTCGAAACCGTGGTGGCCGAGGAAGAGGTGCTGGAAAAGCCGATGGAGGACAGGTTAAACGTCCCATCATCGTTGTTCGCCGAGCCCGACTGCTGGGTTGGCAAAACGTAGCCGACACCCCACCCCTCGCACAGGCAACCCGGCGCCGTGGACTCAAACCCCGGATCGGGCAAAAGTCGGAGCCCGACCACAGTGGTGCCGCCCTGGCTGGCTGACCCCGGAATGTTAAGCTGACCGTTCACGTCAACCCCGAGTTGGACGAAACCATTGTCGATGATGGCCTGCCCGAAGGCGGATAACGACGCCCCGGAAAGGGCCGCGATGACGGCGAAGTGCCGCAGACTCTTAGAATTGATTGCTGATTTGCGCATACTACCTCCCCTTGTTTTGGTGTATTCAAGTTTGGCTATGCAGCAAGCCGGGCGGGGGGGCAAGCCAAACTTTGTTCCTGCATTTGCGCTGTGGGTCGTCGCACTGCGCGTGAGTCTGATGCCGACGGGGACGGGCCATGCCGCTCGGCGGGGTGCCTCGCCTGCCCGGAAGTGAACCACGGGCTGCCGACTGGACGGCGCAGGGGCATCTTCCCACGAGACCAGCCGTGAACCTAACCGGCATCGCTACGGGGCGCGCAGGACGCCAACCCTATGGTGTTCGGTGCACCCAACCCGCACACAATGTTGAAATGCGCTCCATTTGCCACCGCGAGGTGAACGAATGGCCGTTGGACAATCGCTTTCCCATTCCTAAGACTTCGCCGCGTTACCTTATGGCATCCCGTTCCCTGCTCATCGGCATTGATTCCGGCACCCAGTCCACCAAGGCCCTCGTCGTCGAGGCGAAATCCGGCAAGGTGCTGGGTGAAGGCAGCGCCAAGTATGGCTTACTGACCAACCTCCCGCCCGGCGCGAAGGAACAGGACCCGGCCACTTGGATCACTGCGACCACCAAGGCCGTGAAAGCCGCCCTTGCCGCCGCCCGGGCGGACGCCGGGGAAGTCGTGGGCATCGGGGTTAGCGGACAGCAGCATGGGTTTGTGCCGCTCGATGCCGCCGATGAGGTCATCCGCCCGGCCAAACTCTGGTGCGACACGACCACGGCTGCCGAATGTGAGCAGATTACCGCGGCGCTCGGCGGTCCCAAGGCAACCGTGAAGACCCTCGGCAATTCGGTCCTGCCCGGCTTCACCGCCGGCAAGATCCTGTGGCTCAAGAATCACGAACCCGCGAATTTTGCCCGCCTGGCCACGGTGCTGTTGCCGCATGACTACCTCAACTTCTGGCTGACCGGCGAGAAGTTCATGGAATACGGCGACGCGTCCGGCACAGCGCTCCTCGACGTCCGCAAGCGCCGTTGGAGCGAGGCCGCGGTGAAGGCCATTGACGCCGACTTGCTGGGCAAATTGCCCGCAGTTTCCCCCAGCGACCGCCCCGCGGGCCGCCTGTGCGCCGCCACGGCGAAGAAGCTCGGCCTGAAACCCGGAATCGTCGTCAGCGCCGGCGGCGGCGACAACATGATGGGCGCCATCGGCACCGGGAACACCCGCGAAGGCGTGGTGACCGCCAGCTTTGGGACCAGCGGCACGATTTACGCCTGCGCCGACAAACCCGTCGTCGACCCGCGCGGCGAGATCGCGGCGTTCTGCGACTCGACGAACCGCTGGTTGCCGCTGCTTTGCACGATGAACGTGACCGTCGCCACCGAGATGGTGCGCAACGATTTCGGGCTCGACCATGCCACCTTTGAAAAGGCCGCCGCCAAGGCGCCCGCCGGTTCCGATGGCCTGCTGCTGCTGCCCTATCTGGAAGGCGAACGGACGCCCAACATCCCCGACGGCACCGGCGCGTTCTTCGGGGTCCGGCCGAAAACCTTTACCGCACCGCACTTCGCCCGGGCCACGATGGAAGGCGTCACGCTGGGCATGAACTACGGCCTGCGCCGGCTGGCCGAACTGGGCGTGAAGGCGACCCAGGTCCGCGCGACCGGCGGCGGGGCGAAGTCGAAGCTTTGGCGGCAGATTATGGCGGACGTGTTCAATGCCGAGGTCGTCACCCTCAAGGTCGCGGAAGGCGCGGCGTTCGGAGCCGCTCTGCAGGCCCTGTGGGCTTGGCGTCTGGCAGAGGGCGAACAGGTGGGCATCGCCGACCTGACGGACACCTTCGTGAAGTTGAACGCCGCCGAGACCGCGGTCCCCAATGCGAAGACAGCCGTAGTTTACGCGGAACTTCAGCAGTTGCAGGACAACCTTAGCCAGTCCCTGCGCCCTTCCTTCACGGCCCACCGCCGTCTAGTCACGGCCTGAGCGCGCCTTTTGCCAGCTCGGACTGCGGCTGTCCCATCGGGCCCGCATACTCGTGCCGTCATGAATCGAGTATCTGATCTGGAATTGGGCGAAGTGGTCGAACTGTTTGCCGCGCCGGGCGAACCCCTGCCGCCCGGTATCGGCGACGGATTTCAGGCGCGGCTGATCGGTGGCAATGACTCGGATCGCATCGTCGAACGGGATGGCCGGGAGTGGCGGGTGAAACCCGGACAGGTCCGGCCGCGCCGCGCCCGCCGGCCCGTGAGCGCACCCCTCGTTTCGCCGGGCCGTTGCCGGCTATAGGCGCCGCACCGACCGTGGTTTCTGGGCTTGGTGGCGGCGGGCAACTGCGCCACGCTCAACGAAAGTTTCCACCGTTGTGCCGCTGCCAATCCAAATCTTCCGTCTGGCCGGAATCCTGAGTTTGCTCGGCGCTGCCTGGGAATTGCAGGCAACCCCGGCGAACCGCGCAGCGTTGGAGCGGCACTACGACCGGTTCCTCGCGCGTCCGTTGGCGAAATGCATCACCTGCCACCTGCCCAGCGAGTCGAAGTTTCCGGAGAGCCTCGGCGAGTTTCCACACAATCCGTTCGGTGACCGCTTGCGGAAACTGGGCGAGGAACTCGCCGCCACCGGCAACAAGAAGGATCTTTCGACCCGGCTCTCGCTCGTCGCGACCGAAGACGCCGACGCCGACGGCGCGGCCAACGAAACCGAACTACTCCTCGGCCGCAATCCCGGGAACCCGCAGGACAAGCCTTCCGCCAGCGAATTGGCCCAACTCGACGGCCGTAAGGCCGAGTTCGCCCAGTTCCTCACAAGCTACCGCTGGCAGCCCTTCGAACCCGTGAAGCGGCCGGCGGTTCCGGTCATCGCGAATATCAAATCGGAGATCAGAAACCCCATCGACGCCTTTCTGTCCGTCGAACGCGATGCCCGCGGCCTCAAGCCCCGGCCTGAAGCGCCCAAGGAAGTTCTTCTGCGCCGCGTTTGCATCGACCTGATCGGCCTCAACCCGACGCCGGAAGAACAGCGCGCCTTTCTGGAAGACACATCGCCCAACGCCTACGAGCGACTGGTGGATCACCTCCTCGACGATCCGCGTCACGGCGAACGCTGGGCCCGGCACTGGATGGACGTCTGGCGCTACAGCGATTGGGCCGGCTGGACCGACGGCGGACAGATCCGGGACTCGCAGCGGCACATCTGGCGCTGGCGCGACTGGATCGTGGAATCGCTCAACGCCGACAAGCCCTACGACCGCATGCTCACCGAGATGCTCGCGGCCGACGAAGTCGCGCCCGAAGACTCCGACGCTCTGCGCGCCACCGGCTTCCTCGTGCGGAACTACAAGATGCTGTCCCGCGAGCAGTGGCTGGAGGATACGGTAAAGCATACCTCGCAGGCCCTGTTCGGCGTGACGATGGGCTGCGCCAAGTGCCATGACCACATGGCCGACCCCATCTTGCAGCGCGAATACTACGCCCTGCGCGCCGTGTTCGAGCCGCATCAGGTCCGCACCGACCGCGTCCCCGGCGAACTGGATCTGACCAAGGATGGTCGGCCCCGCGCCTTCGACGCCACGAACGCTCCCACCTACGTTTTTGTGCGCGGCGACGAACGGCATCCGCTGACCAACGAGGTCATCGCGCCCGCAGTTCCCGCGCTGCTCGGCGGAAGGCTGAACGTCCAGCCCGTGAACCTGCCATGGCTGGCCGGCAATCCCGACCAACGCGACTTCGTGATCCGCGACACGCT
>JBEISV010000361.1:0-5015 GCA_040375265.1 Verrucomicrobiales bacterium | reverse complement strand
AGGAGCGAGACGGTCGCCACGAATGAACGAGTCGGTATGCACCCAATGCGGCAACACGCTTCGGCCGGGCGTGGCGGCTGGGCTCTGCCCGCATTGCCTGATGGTCCGGGCGCTGAACCTGGTGGGCGGTGCCAGGCCGGAACCTGCCCCGGAGGCACCGGGGCGAATGGTCGGGCCGTATGAGCTCCTGGAGGAAATCGCCCGTGGGGGCATGGGCATCGTTTTCCGTGCCCGCGAACGCAGCCTCGGGCGCGAAGTCGCACTGAAGCTGGTGCGCGGCGGCGAATGGGCGCCGGCAGACCTGCTCGAACGGTTTCACACCGAGGCCCGGGCCGCCGCCACACTGCTGCATCCGCACATCGTGCCCGTGTATGGCTTCGGCGAGGACGCCGGGAATTGGTATATCGCGATGCGCCTGATCCCGGGCGGTTCGCTGGCCGGTTGGCGGCGCCATGGCCGGTCGTCCCCGTCGCGATCGGAACGCGAGGCGGCGACCGTCGTGTCCAAGCTGGCGGATGCCGTGCATTTCGCCCACCAGCGCGGCGTGCTGCACCGGGACCTCAAGCCGGAGAACGTCTTGCTCGACGAGGCCGGCGAGCCCTACCTGACGGACTTCGGCCTCGCACGACTGGCCGAGATGGACATCCGGCTGACCCGCTCCCAGTCATCCATCGGCACACCCGCCTACGTGGCGCCCGAAGTAGCGCGGGGCGGCTCCGCGCAGGCCACGGTGCTGAGCGATGTCTACGGACTCGGCGCCATCCTCTACGAGCTGCTGACCGGCCAGATGCCCTTCACCGGCGCTACGCCGCTGGAAGTGCTCCGGCAGGTCACCGACACGGAAGTGCGGCGTCCCTCGGCCGTGCTGGCCATGGTGAACCGGGACCTCGAAACCGTCTGCCTCAAGGCCATCGCCAAGGAACCGCAGCAACGTTACGCCGACTGCGCCGCGTTCGCCCGGGATCTGGACCATTGGCTGGCCGGCCGTCCCATCGAAGCCCGCCCGGTCGGCCCGTGGGAACGCGCCGGCAAGTGGGTCCGCCGCCGCCCCCTGATCGCGAGTCTGCTCGGCTTGCTGCTGCTGGCCTTGCTGGTGATCGCGGTCGGCTCCTGGCAAGTCTCCCGGAGCCGCCGGGAGACGGCCCAAGCGCAGCGCCAATCCTTGGTGCGGCTCAATGTCGAGACGGCTGCCCGGCTGGTGGCGGAGCGCGATTCCGCCGCCTCCCTGCCCTACCAACTGGCGGCAATGCGTCTGGACTTGGCCGATCCCGCCGCCGAGCGGATGCACCGGATCCGGCTCGCGCTTACCCTCAGCCAGACGCCCCGCCTGGTCCGCCACTGGCAGCACGAGGCGGCGGCCAACACCGCCGTTTTCAGCCCAGACGGAACCCTGGTCCTGTCCGCCAGCGCCGACGGCACCGCCCGGATCTGGCACGTGGCGGACGGACGGGCCGGCTCCGCGCTGAAACACCCGCACGCGGTCACCCACGCACATTTCAGTCCCGACGGCCGCCAATTGCTCACGGTGTGTCGGGACCGTTTCGCGCGCCTGTGGAACGTCGCCGACGGGAAACCGCTGTTCGCACCCTGGCCGGTGCATGTGGACTTCTACAAGCAGCCCACGGCACCGCCCGCCTCCTTCAGCCCGGATGGCACCCGAATCATCGTGGTCAGCGATGCCGCGGTGGAGTTGCGGGATGCCTCGACGGGAGCCCTCGTGGTGCCGGCGGTTTCCCTGCTCGGCCGCGGGGTTCAGGGAACCATCAGTCCCGACGGCCAACACATCGTGACCGCGGAGGAATCCGGGCACGTTCGCGTCTGGGCCATCACGGCGGGCGGCCTGCGGCAACAGGCTTTCCACCGGCATTCCCACATCGCGATGAGCGCGAGTTTTTCGCCCGACGGCCGGCTGATCGCTTCCTCAGGAAGCTACAGCCAGGCGACGGTGTGGCATGCGACGACTGGAGAAACGACCGGGCCGACCTTGCACCACGACACCAGCCTCCGGTTGGGGCAGGTGACGTTTGCCCCGGGCGACAACCGGCTACTGACCCTGTCGTTCAACAACACCCTCCGGTTGTGGGCCGGCGAATCGGGCCAATTGCTGAACGCCAGCATCGGTCACCAGATCGGGATCAGCATGGCCAGGTGGGATCGCGCCGGGCGGCGAATCGTGACCGCGGGCTTCGACGGCACGGCCCGGATCTGGGATGCCGCGAACGGCGAGGTCATCGAACCGTGGCTGCGCCACGGCCGCTATGTGGTCGATGCGGCCTTTTCACCGGTGGACGACCAATTGGTCACCGCCACCCAGGACGGCGCCATCCGCCTGTGGCAGTTCAACCGCCACTCGGCGCCCCAAGCACTTCCGTTGGTGGACAAGGTTAACGTCGCCTGCGCCCACCCGGACCGTTCGTTGCTCGCCGTTGGCAACGGCAACGGCGTGCTCCAGGTGGTCGCCCTCGAACCCGGCAATCCGTTCCGACTGGAACTGCGCCATCCGCGGGGAGTTCGCGCCGCTGCGTTCGATCCCATCGGAGCTCGCCTGGCCACGGCGACGGTCGACGGCCGGGTCCATCTGTGGAATCTCACGTCGGGGGAGAAAATCGCGGTCTCCGAACCCTCACCCGCTCCCGTCTACCGACTGGCGTTCGGCCGCGATGGCCAACGGTTGGCCACCTTGTCGCAGCTCAGCCACGCCAACCGGCACATCCAGTTGTGGCGATGGGAGGCCAACGCCCTCACCGCGGAGTCGCTGGGCATCTCCTCGAACGGACTCCCCAATCATGTGGAGATCAGTCCCGACGGGCGCAGTCTCCTTACCTCGACTGCGGAAGGGACGATCCGCGTTTGGCCCGTCGGTAGCGGCCAAACCGGCGTCCATACAATGAATCTCGGCACGGAAAGCGCCGCCGCCCATTTCAGCCCCGACGGCCGCTTGGTTGCGACCGCGGCGTCGCGGGACGGATTTGATCCCGGCGAAGCCCGCTTCTGGTCGGTCAACGATCTGAAACCGACCGGACAGGTCATGGGACACCAGGACGGGGTGACGTTCAGCACCTTCAGTGCAGACGGGACCAAGCTCGCGACCGGCAGCGAGGACGCGACCGCCCGGATCTGGGAAGTGCCCTCGGGAAAGCCGCTCACGCCGCCGATGCTGCACCGTCAGAACGTGAAGTTCCTGCAGTTCAGTCCGGACGGAACCATCTTGGCCACTGGCACGCGGGCGGGAGACGTCCAACTGTGGGATTCGCGGACCGGCGAGCCGCTGATGGCGCGGCATGCCATCCCCGCGGGCATCATCAGCCTGCATTTTGTCCCGGCGGGCGACCAATTCGTGGTGCTGGCCGCCGACGGTGCGCTTCATCGCTGGGACCTGTCGCCCGCGCTTCAACCCCTCGCCGAACTGGAAGCGATGGCCGCGCGGCTGAATGGCGGCACCAATCCCGTTCATCCCTGAGCGCCCAACCCGGTGGTCGGCATTCGCCGGTGCGGGGACCTGACGGGCATCGTTGCACCGACCTGTGTCGGGGCTTCCAGACCGCGATTCCGCCCGATAGCGTCGCGCCAATGAAACCCCACTTCCGCCTCCTGCTCACGGCGTTTGCCTGCTTCCCCCTCGCGCTGCTGGCCGCCCCGCTTTCGCTGCACACGCGTGCCCGGGTGCCGGCCGACGCCAAGACCAACGAATGGCGGATTGTGGAAAACCCGGCGACTTGGGACGCGGCCCGCACCGCAATTGTCGTCTGCGACATGTGGGACAAACACCACTGTCCCGACGCTACCGAACGCGTTGGCGAAATGGCCCTGCGCATGAACGAGGTGCTCAAGGCGGCCCGGGCCAAGGGCGCACTGATCGTCCATTGCCCGAGCGACACGATGGATTTCTACAAGGACCATCCCGGCCGCAAGCTCGCCCAGGCCGCGCCCAAGGTCGTCACCACAATCCCGCTCGAAGGCTGGTGCTCGCTCAAGCCCGACAAGGAAGCCCCGCTGCCAATTGATGATTCCGACGGCGGCTGCGACGGCTGTCCCGATTGCCCGAGCTTCAAGGCCTGGAGCCGGCAGCATCCCGCGCTGGAGATCATGGACGGCGACGCCGTCACCGATTCCGCCGAGGCGTATTACCTGATGCGCCAGCGCGGTATCACCAACGTCATCGTCATGGGCGTGCACATCAACATGTGCGTGCTCGGCCGGCCCTTCTCGATCCGCCAGATGGTCCGGCAGGGCCAGAACGTCGTGCTCATGCGCGACCTGACCGACTCGATGTATAACCACCGGAAGGCGCCCTTCGTGTCGCACTTCCGTGGCACCGGCCTCGTCGTCGAGCACATCGAGAAGTATTGGTGCCCGAGCATCACCAGCGCGGATTTCCTCGGCGGCGACGCGTTCCGCTTCAAGGGCGACAAGGACAAGGAGGTCTGCTTCATCCTCGGTGAAAACGAATACCGCACCTGGGAAACGCTCCCCGCCTTCGCCCAGCAGGAACTCGCCTGGCGCGGCTACAAGCTGTCGTTCGTCACCGCCTCGCAAAACACCGAGGACTTCGACTTCAAGAACTGGGAGGGCATTCCGCGCGCCGATGTGCTCGTCATCAGCACCCGCCGCCGCGCCACGCCCAAGCCCATGATGGACGCCATCCGCGCCCATGTCGCCGCCGGCAAGGCCATCGTCGGCATCCGCACCGCGAGCCATGCCTTCGAGCTGCGCGGCCAACCGAATCCGGCCGACACCACATGGACCGATTTCGACACCGACGTGCTGGGCGCCGACTACCAGGACCACTACGGCAAGGGCCCGGGCCGCGACACCCTCGTGCGTCAGATCACGGAGACCGCCGGCAATCCGATCCTGAGCAACGTCGACGCCAACTTCCGTTCGCCCTCGCACCTCTATCGCAGCCGCAAGCTGGTGAACACCGTCACGCCCCTGCTCCGCGGCCAGACCGAGGATGGAAAATCGGAAGTGGAATCCGTCGCCTGGATCAACACGCGCGAGAACCGCCGCGTCTT
>JBEISV010000577.1:0-2801 GCA_040375265.1 Verrucomicrobiales bacterium | reverse complement strand
TGGCCCGCGTTCCTCGCCGACGCTGGATGGCGACCACGTTTACGTCCTCACCGGCAAGCTGGTGCTGGCGTGTTTCTCCGCGAAGTCCGGCGCGGAGCTGTGGCGGCATGATCTGCTGAAGGAATTCGCCGGCCGGAACATTCAGTGGCAGAACGCCGCGTCGCCCCTGATCGAAGGGAACTTGGTGTTGGTGGCGGGCGGCGGGGCAGGGCAGTCGTTGCTCGCGTTCAACAAGTCCGACGGCAAGGTCGCGTGGAAAGCCTTTGACGAGACCATGACTCACGCGACGCCGACGGCGGCGACGGTTCTCGGGCAGCGGCAGGTGGTCTTCTTCGTGAAGTCCGGCTTGCTGGCCGTGGAGCCGACTTCCGGCAAGGAGCTGTGGCGTTACGCGTTTCCGTTCCGCATCTCGACGGCGGCCTCTCCGGTTGTGGCGGGCGACATCGTGTATTGCTCGGCGGGTTACGGCGTCGGCGCCGGGGCGGTGAAATTGGCGAAGGCGGACGGCAAGTTCACCGCGACGGAGATCTATCGCTTCAACGGGGACAAGCCGCTGGCGAATCACTGGTCCACGCCGGTCCTGCATGACGGGCATCTCTACGGCATGTTCCAGTTCAAGGAATACGGCAGCGGTCCGGTGAAGTGCGTCGAGGTAGCAACCGGCAAGGTGAAATGGGAGAAGGCCGGCTTCGGGCCGGGCCACGTCATCCTGGTGGACGGCCATGTGCTGGCCTTGGGCGACGCTGGCCAGTTGGTCCTCATCAAGGCCACGCCGGATGCTTACCAGGAAGTGGCCCGAGCCGATGTGCTGGACGGCAAGTGCTGGACTACGCCGGTCGTGGCCGGTGGGCGTGTGTATGCCCGCAGCACCAAGGAGGCGGTCTGCCTCGACCTCGGAGTCAGCTCAGCGTCGGCGAAGTAAGCCTTCGCCGGAGAACGGCATCTGCTCGATGACGACGGCGGCCAAAGGGCCGCCGTTCTTTTTTCCGGGAATGTCCGGTGTGCCGAACTGGAATCTGGCGACCGGGCGATTCAGGCGAGGCCGAGATTCTGCACGACCCGCAGCGTGGAATGGGCCTTGTTCAACGTGTAGAAATGGACACCCGGGGCGCCGTTCCGCAGCAGGTCTTCGATCTGCCGGGTGCAATACTCGATGCCGAACTCGACGGCCGCCGCGTCGTCGTCGCCGATCTGGTCGAGCTTGGACAGGAACGGCGCGGGCAGCTTGGCGCCGCACAGTTCGGTGAACTTCTTGGTCTGCTTGGCCGATAGCACCGGCAGGAGCCCGGGCACGATGGGCACGTCGACGCCGAGCTTCTGGCTCAGGTGGTCGCGGAAGGCGTAATAGTCGTCGTTGTTGAAGAAGAGTTGCGTGACCACGAAATCCGCACCGGCCCGGATTTTCTCCGCGAGGAAGCCCCAGTCCGCGATTTTTCCGGCCTTCTGCGCAATGTGCCCTTCCGGAAAGCCGGCCGTGCCGATGTTGAAGCCGCCGAGCTCCTTCAGGTAGGCGACCAGTTCGGTTGAGTAGCGGAAGCCGCCTTCAGTCTGCACCCAGTCACCGGTGCCACCGGGAGGATCGCCGCGCAGGGCGAGTAGGTTCTTCACGCCGCGGCCGCGCGCGTCCTCGATGACCGAATGCAACTCCGACTTGGTCGCATTCACGCAGGTGAGATGCATCATCGTCGTGAGGTCGAAGTCGCGCTGGATGCGCTCGACGATACCAAGAGTCTTGTCCCGGGTCGTGCCGCCGGCACCGTAGGTGACCGAACAGTAAAGTGGTTTGGCCTTGAGGAGCTCCGGCAAGGTGCGGTCGAACAGGTTGCGCTCGCCCTCTTCGGTCTTGGGCGGGAAAAACTCGATCGAGATGGCGGGACGGCCCGCGGCACGGCATTCGCGATGGAGGTCTTTGATGAACCGGATCACGCTGCCAAGGATGGCAACGAATGCCCGTGAAACAAGAGTTAAATCAACGAATCAGGATTCGTTGATTCGAACCAAACTGCCGGTTCCAAAACGCCGCACCAACTGACCGGTCATTCGGCCCGGGACAGTCGCTTGAAGTAGTCCGCCAGCGCACCCTCGTATTGTTTGGGCGCGTCTTCCGACGCGACGTCGCCGACCTCCGGCCGGCCGGCCAGCAGCGCCTCGACCATGGCGGTGGCGTTGCCCAGGGCGGAGTTGCTTTCGTTGCCCTTCGAGCCGGCCCCGGAACCATTCCCGCTGCGCATCGCCTGGGCGGCTTCCGACATCTTGGCGGACGCCTCGCTAAGCTGCTGGCCGGCGGCCTTGCCGGTCCGGGAACCTTTGCCCATGAGGCGCGCGAGGCGCTCGGCAAGGGCCTTCGCCTCCTGGCTCATGGCTTCCTGCTTTGGGGCGAGTTTGGCCAACTCCGCGGCAGACTTTGGCTGATCGTCGCCCGGCTTCTTGCCCTCTCCTGGCTTCTGCCCCGGCTTTTCACCGGGCTTCGGCGAATCCTTGGCTTCGGTGTCGTTCTTGGCCAACTCGTCCTTGGGCTGACCTTCCCCTTGGCCTTGCCCCTGGCCCTTGCCGGATTGTTTGCCTGGCGGTTTCCCGGCCTGTTGACCGCTCTTTGACTCGCTTGGCTTGGCCGCCGGAGCCGGGTTCTTCGCGTCCTTGGAATCGGATGGATTCCGCGACTGCGCCGACCGGGCGGGTTCGCTGGCCTGTCCGCCGCTTGGGTTGCTGCCCGGGTTTTCGCAGGCCGAGCTGATCGCCGCCTGCTGCCGGGCGAGCTGCTGGATTTGTTCCAGCATCTTCGCCAACTCCTGCTGCTTGGG
>JBEISV010000128.1:0-10606 GCA_040375265.1 Verrucomicrobiales bacterium | reverse complement strand
GAGCGAGCATGTCCACGGTGAAGAAGTCGGTGTGCCCGTCGCGGTTCAGGTCGCCGAAATCCACGCCCATCGAGAACGTGCTGTTGTTCCGGAGCGCAAGCAGCGGCACTGCCTGAAACTGGGCAACCCCGTTCGTCGCGACGTTGCGCCAGAATCGGTCCGGGGTGTGCAGATCGTTGCAGACGTAGAGGTCCGGGCGGCCGTCACCGTCGAAGTCGTGGAACTGTGCGGCTAGCCCCCAGTCGCGGTCCGCGCCGGGCACGGGTTGGC
The DNA here is from genome assembly GCA_040375265.1 of Verrucomicrobiales bacterium. GTDB lineage: Bacteria > Verrucomicrobiota > Verrucomicrobiia > Limisphaerales > UBA9464 > CAIWAH01. Next base: position 10,336 of record JBEISV010000128.1, on the reverse strand, counting down.
CCGCTTCGTCGCGAAAAGTGGCGGACCACTTCGCGGCGGTGAAATGGCCACGCCCGTCGTTCAACCACAGCACGTCCGCCTCGCCAAACTCGATGACGTTGCCGCCGGCACCGACTTCGAACCGATTGGTGAGGTCGGGTTCCGTCACGGGCCGGCCGTTCATCGAAATGACGATGGGACGGTTGCCGACCTGTCGCACGGTGAACTTGGCGGCCGGTTGATCGAGGATCGTGTCGGGCCGGAAATTGCAGACGTAAAGATCCAAGTCGCCATCGCCCTCCACATCGGTCAATGCCAGCGAGGTCGCACCCGAACCCGAGCGCAGTCCGGCCGCGTCGGTCACCTCGCGAAACTGGCCCTGGCCGTCATTGAGGAACAGGCGCGTCCCGGCATGAAGCCCGTTGACCAGCAGGTCGAGGTCGCCGTCGCCGTCCACGTCGGCAAAGGCGGCGCCCGTGCTGTCATTGGGAGCAGGTTTGCCGGTGGCTCCTGCGGGCGAACCGGGAAAGGCGGCGACGGTGACGTTGGTGAAATTCCAGTTGCCGAGATTGCGGAACAGCTGGTTGGGCGAATCCAGCCCCGTGAAGAACAGGTCGCAACGGCCGTCGCCGTCCACATCGCCGCAGGCCACGCCGGAACCGGAAAGCAGGTTGCGGTTGGTCAGGCTGCGTTCGTCGGCGAGCCGGTTGGTGAAATTGATTCCGAGGTCCGCCGCGGGCAGGCGGGTGAAACCGGCCGCCTTCGCGCCGGCGACCGGGGCCAGCGGCGCGAGGCGGCCACCGGCGTGAGGTTGCCACTCATGCGCGTGGAGGGAGGCGGCGGCCAGCGCGGCCCAACAACAACCGACCAACCTGGAGGAACGATGCATCGGCAGGAACTGTTCTCGGAGACGCAGCAAGGGTTCCACCGCCGGCCGGAAGATGCCAGCCCCGGGCGGCCGGTTCAGGCCAATGACGGGAAAACCGTTCGACTCGACGGCCGGCTCGGATAGCTTGGCCGCGCCAATTCACATGTCCGCTCCCTCCCTAACCGGCTCCCAGCGCATCGGCGTGATCGCGCTGGCGATCTTCCTGGCCGACCAACTGTCGAAGTTCGTCGTGCTCAAGGTGCTCGACCTGCATGACGAACGAGTGGTGCTGGAGGGTTTCTTCAAGTTCGTCCATTGGGGCAACACGGGGGCGGCTTGGTCGATGTTCCGCCACAACAATGGCATGCTGGCGGTCGTCTCGGCGATCGCGATGGTTGCGCTCTGGTTCTTCCGGCGGCACTTCGAAGCGCATCGGCCGTTGGGTCAGGTCGCCTTGGGCCTCCTCTTCGGCGGTATCAGCGGCAACTTGCTGGACCGGGTGTTGCCGAGCCGACAGCACGTGATCGACTTCCTATATTTTTATGTCAGCCCGCGCGGTGGCGGCGAAATCGGCTTCCCGGCCTTCAACATCGCGGACTCCGCCATCTGCACCGGCGTGGGCCTGCTGATCCTGCTGTCGTGGCGGGCCGAAGCGCGGCCGGAAAATCGCGCCGTGGCCGGTGCCAAGTGATGTCGCCGGCCGTGCCAGCGCCCATTGTGCTCGCCGGGGCGACCGCCGTCGGCAAGTCGGCCGTAGCCTTGGCGCTCGCCGATCGGGTTGGCGGCGAAATCATCTCGGTCGATTCGATGCAGGTGTATCGCGGCCTGGACCTGGGCACCGCCAAGCCGTCGGCCGAGGAACGGGCGGCCATCCCGCACCACTTGGTCGATGTCGTGGCGCTGACTGAACCGTTCGATGCGGCCAAGTTCGTCCACCTGGCGACGGCAGCGGTCGCGTCCTGCCAATCCCGCGGCCGGGTGCCGATCTTGTGCGGGGGCACGGGCCTCTATTTTAATGCCTGGCTGAACGGCCTCGGTGACGCGCCGCCGCCGAACCCCACCTTGCGGGCCGAACTGGAGGCATTGCCGATGGCGGCGTTGCTCGACGAACTGGCCCGGCGGGACCTCCCCACGTTCGACGAAATCGACCTGGAAAACCGGCGCCGGGTGGTCCGGGCGGTGGAGGTGATCCGGCTGACCGGACGCCCATTCTCGGAGCAGCGGGCCGCTTGGCCGGACCGCGCGCCGACGTTGGCCGGGCGCAGTTTCGGGCTGCAGCGGCCCCGCGAGGACCTGGTCCGGCGAATCGACCAACGGGTGGAGCTGATGTTCCGGTCCGGGCTGATCGAGGAGACCCGGCGACTGCTGGAGCAGGGCTTGGAATCCAATCGCACGGCCATGCAGGCGATTGGCTACCGGCAAGTGGTGGAACATCTGCGCGGGGAAAGCAGCCGCCTGGAGACCATTGAGTTGGTCAAGGTGCGGACCCGCCAGTTTGCCAAGCGCCAACTTACTTGGTTCCGCGGTCAGCTTGACCTTGAATGGATCGAGGTTGGCCGGGAGGAGTTACCGGCGGCAACGGCAAGACGCATGGCGGATAAACTGGGTCCGTGAGCGGCGCCCGGAACCGGGTGTCCCCCGCGCAAACAAAAACCCGGCGGCCACCAAAAGCGACCACCGGGCACAGGAGGAACCGAGGCAAAAACCTCAGAGAACCCCGCGACCCTACTGGCCGGAAAAGGCCAGTCAAACGGGGACTTTTGGCTTATATTGGCGAATCCGAACCGGACCGGATCACTTGCGCCGGGCGGGCTTCTTTTTGGGATCGCGCCCCTTGAATGTCAGCTCGGCCACACCGGATTTGTCGAGGTCGCCCAAGCCCACCTTGACCATCTTTCGGAACTGGCCCAAAGCGGCCTTGGCGAGGGGCAGCTCGAGCTTGGATTGCTGCCCGAGGGCGTAGGCAATACCGCTGTCCTTGGCGGCGTGGGCGGCGCTGAAGAAACAGGAGTGGTCGCGATTCAGCATGTCCTCGCCGTCGGTGGCCAACACGCGGCTGTTGGCGCCGGTCTGGGAAAAGACCTCCATCAACACCTTGAGATCGAGCCCGAGGGCGGCTCCCAGTCCAAGTCCCTCGGCCAGTCCGGCGGTGTTGATGTTCATCACCATGTTGACGAGGGCCTTGACCTGCGCGGCCTGCCCAGCCTTGCCGATGTAGCGAAGCAGCTTGCCGTCGTCGGACAGCTTCGTGAGCAGCGGCCTGACCTGCTCAAACACCTCGGCTTTGCCGCCGACCATGAGGTAGAGCGTGCCAGCCCGGGCCTGGTTGATCGACGAGGCCATGCAGGCCTCCAGCGAGGCGGCCTTGGCCTTCGTGGCGAGCTTTTCCACCGCGACGTGGGTCGCGGGCGAAACCGTGGCGCAGTTGATGAAAACTCGGCCCTTGGCGCCAACCAACAGACTGTCCCCCTTGGGCGCGAAGATGCCAGTCATCGACTTGTCGTCCGTGACGACGGTGATGATGACGTTGGCCAAGGCGGTGACGTCCGCGAGCGTGCGGGGGTTGGCGCAGTTCAATTCCTTGGCCAAGGCCTCGGCGGCCGCCGGGCGGGCGTCGAAGACCGCGGTGATTTCGTAGCCACACTCCTTGAGCCGGCGGGCCATGTTGGCGCCCATCCGGCCCACTCCGACGACAGCGATGCGTTCTTTCATGGAAAAATCAGGTGATGATGTTGCGCGCGGGATTCAGGCGAATTTCCGTCCCGGTTGCACGCATAGAAGCGCGTCCGGTGAGTGCCCCGAGCAACAAAAAACCCCGCCCGGAGGGGCGGGGTTTCGCGGCTGAGGAATCAGCTTAGAAGAGATAAACGATGTTCACCGTCAGGCTGTGGTCGTTCTTCTGGCCGTTGAAAACGTCCAGCGGATTGGCCGCGCCAGTGGAACCGCTGACCGCGGAGTCCAGACGATACTCGAGGCGGGAGATGACGTTCTTCCAGAGAGCGTAATCCAACGTGAGGGTGTTGCCGAACACCTGCTCGTCGTTCAGGCCGCCGGGCAGATGCACGCCGCCGCTGGAACCAGCGAGTTCGGCGCGGTAGCTAAGCTTGATCTGCTCGTTGACCTGATAGGAAACGTAGCCAGCCCAAGCGTAGCCATAGAGGCCGTCGGCGAGGAAGTTGGACACGTAGTCATAAGCCGCACCCACGGTGAGTCCTTCAACCGGAGTCGCGATGCTCGCACCCACGTAGTAGTTGATGGAGTCTTCGCGGCCCGTGATGCCCTGATCGACGATGCCGAGGTAGAGCGAGGAACCGGCGAGGAAGCCGAAGCTCTCGGGCGCCTTGAACACCAGACCGCCGATGTAGGACTTGACGGATTCAGTCGCGTCCTTGGCATTGATGCCAGTGCCGCGGTTGAAGGTCACGCCCGTGGTGCTGCCGAAGCCGTTCGCCACACCCGCCGTCGCGCCGACGGTTTCGGAGAACTGGTAGGTCGCGAGCACGCCCTGATGACCGAAGGGTTCCAAGTTGTTAAAACCGAAGCTGCGTCTGAAGTTCGGATTCACGTAGGAATCGGTGACTTCGTAGCCGATGGTCGGGTCGAACTGGCCGATCTTGAAATCAATGCCGTTGCCGACCGGAGCGCGCAGGGCGACGTAGGCCTGCTTGATGGCGAGGCCGCCATTCGCGATGCTACCGGGCATCACGGCGGCGTCAGGGCCATACATGGTTTCGAAGTTGTAGCCGGCCGACCAAGTGCCCTCATCGAGACCCTTCTCGAGCTTGAGCTTGACGACGTTCAGGTTGAAACCGTCCTGGCGATCCGAGGCGGTGTTGGCGAAACGATTCGCCACGGTCGTGCCGGTGCCGAGGTTCCAGATCGCCGAGGTATCCACGTGACCGCTGAGGGTAACGCCGCTGACCAACGAATTAACGGGTGAGGACTCTCCGGCAGTTGCCGAAGCCAAGCTGACGACACCCGCGGTCGCCAGCGCCACTGTCCACTGATTGAACTTCATGTCAGTTATTCCTGTGATGTGTTCTCTGTGTTTTGTGTATGACCACGGGACAAGATAATCCCTGCCCCTGCACCGAAAGGCGCAACCGGGGCACCCTAGGAACCGGGCCGACGGTCTGACAATAGTTTTTTGCAGTATTTTGGCCCATTTTCCTGATTTTTTCGTGAATATCAACCGGCCAACCGCGACCCCACCAAACACTTCGCTAACGATTGCGAAAGTGCCTAAATCGACTCAGTCGAGGGATGGTTGCCCGCTTTTAAGGCAAAGCGGACCGCCCGTGCGGCGCCCGCCACCCGGAATCCCGCGAACAGATAATTTGGCTTAGCGACCGATTGTGATTCCTCCTTGGGCGTCCAATTCAACACCTTGGACCGGTGGAAACCACCTCGGCCAAGCGCCCCACCCTGCGACTCCGGCTCACGGCGGCCGCGGAATCGATTGTCCGCGCCGGTCACCCGTGGGTCTATTCGGATTCGGTGCGGGAGGCGAATCGCGCCGGAGAAACTGGTGAACTTGCGGTCGTCTTTGACCGACGGGACCAATTTCTCGCCCTCGCCTTTTACGACGCCGATTCGCCCATCCGCCTGCGAATCCTGCACGTAGGTAAGCCGGTGAAACTGGAACCGGCGTGGTGGCGCGAGCGGTTGCGGACCACCTTGGCCCGCCGCGAAGGAGTCATCGGGGTGGAAACGGACGGCTACCGATTGATCAGCGGGGAAAGCGATGGCTGGCCGGGATTGGTGTTGGACCGCTACGGCAATACCTGTGTGCTCAAGCTGTATGCCGCCGCCTGGCTCAGCCGGATTCGCGATTTCGCGGGTTGGCTGTCGGAAGTCGCGCCACCCGAACGACTGGTCCTGCGCCTTAGCCGCAACCTGAAGGTCGCGGCAGAGCAGGCGGGCTGGCACGACGGACAAAACCTCCTCGGCGCGGGGACCGACACATCCGTGGTCTTCCAGGAGTCGGGCCTGCGCTTCGAATCCGAGGTGGTGCGCGGCCAGAAGACCGGATTCTTTCTCGACCAACGTGAAAACCGCCGGCGGGTGGAGGGTTTCGCCCGCGACGCGGAGGTGCTGAACGCGTTCAGCTTCTCGGGTGGCTTCAGCCTTTACGCGGCCCGCGGTGGAGCGAAGGCCGTGGCCGACCTCGACATTTCGCCGCACGCCTTGGCGGCCGCGCGGCGCAATTTCGCCCTGAACCAGGCGATTCCTACGGTGGCGGCGGCTCGCCACGAGCAGATCCAAGCCGATTGCTTCGAGTGGCTCGAACAGTCACCGCGCCGTGAATTCGATCTGGTCATCCTGGATCCGCCGTCGCTCGCCAAACGGGAGTTTGAACGCGAAGGGGCCATCCAAGCCTACGCCCGGTTGGCCACGGCGGGCATCCGGCGGGTTCGACCCGGCGGGCTGCTGCTGGCGGCCTCGTGCAGCGCGCACGTCAGCGAGACGGAATTTTTCGAGGCGGTTCGTGGGGCCGCCCACCGCAGCGGCCGGCAAGGTTCTGAAATCGGCACCGCCGGCCATGCCCCGGACCACCCGGCGACCTTTCCGGAGGCCAAGTATCTCAAGGCGATTTACCTTCGGCTCTGAAACTCACTGCTCGGCGGAAGCGTCGAATCGGTCCAGCAACCGCCCCAGCAGCCAGACTCCCGCAGCCGCCTCCGCGACCAGGACAGCGGTTGCCAACAACGCCGCCAGCGCCACGCCCAGTTCAGGCCCCTGCAACCAGTTGCCCCCGAAGAACCCGCCGGCGCCCAGCAATCCGGCGGGCACCCAGGCGACCACCGTGGCGAGCAACTGGAGCAAACCCATCAGCAGCCGCTGTCCGACGACCTCGATGCCACCCGCATGGGCATCGCGTCCAGAACTGGTCTTCATCCAGGCCGGGAACAAAAGCGCGGCGGCGGACGGCATGAAGGCGTTCACCAAGTTCAGCGGCCAAATCACGACCCACAATGAACCGGCGACGATGCCCACCAACGTCGGCGAGAGTTCCGCCAAGTCCCCCACGGCGGGATAGGTCAAGGCGGCGCCGAGGATGGCCAGCGACTGGAGGGTGCCGATCACTGCGGCTCCGCCCAGCAATTGCCCGAGGACGATCTGCCAGCCGGGCAGCGAATAGCCCTTCAGCACGTCGAGTTCGTTCAGGTCGCGCCGAAAGGGCAGGCTCGCCGAGGCCCCGCCAATGAACAGGAGCGGGAGCAGCGCGATGGAGCAGACACTCGCCATGGCCACGGCGGCGGGCCGCGGCACGATCGGCAGGCGCACCGCTACCGCCACGAGCAGCACCAAACCAATCCCGCAGACCAGCTTGCCGCGCGTGAACCGGGACCGGATCAGGTGCTTCCAGACCAGCGCCACCGGTGCGAAACCCAGTTCCCGCAGCCGGAACGGCGGGACGATGGACCGGGTTGGACTGGGCCCACGCAGCTTGCCTTCCTTCGCGGCCGACCGCAGCGCGGCGCGTTTCTGCGCGGCGTCGAGCGAGGCCTCCTCGAATGCCACGTCGCTCCGTTCGATCCACCAATAGTGCAGGCCGATGAGGGCGAGCACCGGCGGGAGCGACCGGACAAATTCCCACGCGCCCGCGGCGAACCACGGTCGGACGAGCCAGCGAAACGGCGCCAGCAACCAGGGACCGGGACCGGAATTGAGCGCCAAGCTCACCCAGTCGTTGAAGTCGCGCGCCACCGTGGCCGGCGTTCCGTCCAGGCCGATCTGCGGCGCAGGCAGCCCCCGCAGCCAGAGCACGATCGTCGCGGCGAAGCCCAGCCCCAGGCCTACAGTCAGCACGCGCCGGAGCCACGAGGCGAGGCCCGCCTCGGTGAGCCGTTGGACGGTGAACGACGCGCCGATCGAGTGCAGGCTCATTACTGTCAGCACCAGCCACCAACTGAGCATGTGGACGATGGCGTGCCCGTCACGGGCCATGCGCCCGGTAAACAGCGTGAGGAACAAGGCGGAAAGGAACGTCCCGACCTGGGCGCGGATCAGCCGGAAGCGGACCAGCATCTTCCGCGTCAGCGGCGCCGGCAGCAGGAAGTTGAGTTCGGCTTCGCTGAGCCGGAGAGATGCCCGTTCCCCGGAAAAAAGCCAACTGCCGAGGAACAGGACGAAGACAACCAGGGCTGCCAGCGCCTCAAACAACTCCATGGCCTCACCCGGCATGTCCACGTTGCGGGCGCCGTGGCGCCAGCTGGAGAACACGGCCCGTCCGATCCAGAGATACATGTAGCCCAGCCCGACCACCGCCCCGATCAGATACTTCGGCTGCCGCAGCCGGCGCAGGCGCACCTTCAGGGCATTGACCAGCGAACGCGATTGCAGGAACGCCAACGCACGGATGAGGGCCAGCGTCCGGTTCATGGCGCGGCCGGCGGCCGCACGATTGGCGGGGCTTCCGTGGTGGCGATGCGGATGAAGACATCTTCCAGGCTCGCGTCGCCCTCGCCGGCGAACTGCCCGTGGATTTCGGCCACAGTGCCGTAGGCCGCCTTCACCCCGCGCTTCACGATCAGGACGTGGCTGCACAGTTCCTCCAGCAGGTGCAGCAGGTGCGAACTGATCACGATGGCCGCGCCCTCCCGGCCCAGGCGCCGGATGGTGTCCTTCATCCGGCGGATCGCCAGCGGGTCCAGCCCGGTCAGCGGTTCGTCGAAGAGGATCGCGGAGGGCGAATGCAGCAGGCCGCAGGCAATCTGGACCTTTTGCTTCATGCCCCGGGACAATTCTCCCGGGAGGCTGTCCGTCTTGTCCGCCAGATCCAATTCGACCAGCAGACCCGGAATCCGGGCCGAAGCGTCGGCCACCTGGTAGAGCCGGGCGGTGAATTCGAGATGCTGCCGCACCGTGAGGTAATCGAAGAGCCGCGGTTCGTCCGAGAAGAAGGCGAGTTGCTGTTTGGCCGCGACGGGATCCTTCGCCAGGTCATGCCCGCCGATGCGGACGGTGCCGCCGGTCGGCGGGATAATACCAGCCACGTAGCGCAGCGACGTCGTCTTGCCGGCGCCGTTCGGCCCCACCAAGCCGAGCAATTCGCCCGGGCGGACGATGAACGAAAGCCCGGACACCGCGGCAAAGTCGCCGTAAAGCTTCGACAGGTTATCCACCTCAATCATGGCGAGGAGCCACCTTCCCGCGCCCATGCCGAAAGTTCAAAGCCATAAACGGGCTGACGGCCCACCAGATACCGAAGTGGCGGCCGCATCACTTCCGTCGCCAAACGTAGCGGAACATCAGGGCGCGCAGTGCGGCGGTGAGCGGGATCGCCAAGATGCCGCCCAGGATGCCGCCGAGCAGCGTCGTGCCCACCATCAGGGCGACGATGATCGTCATGGGGTGAAGGCCCACGCGGTCGCCGATGATGCGGGGTTGGATGACCAAGCCCTCAAGCGTCTGCACGATGCCAAACACCACCAGCACCAAGCCCGGGTGCAGCCAGTCGCCGAACTGGACCAGCGCGATGACCAGCGCCGTCGCGCAGGTGGTGATCGCCCCGAGGAAAGGAATCATGGTCAGCACCGTCGCCATCAGTCCGAGCAGCAGCGCGTAGGGCAGGCCGATCAGCAGGAAGCCGATCGAATAGAGCACACCGTCGCAGATCGCGACCAGCACCTGGCCGCGGAAGAAGACCACCAGCGCGTCATTGATGTTGCTGAGGATGAACACCAGCTCGTCCTTCCACTTGGAATTGCTGATCGGCAGGTAGTCGGTCCATTGTTTCTCGATGCCGCGTTTCTCCAGCAGGAAGTAGAACGTATAGACCGGGATGAGCGCGAGGCCGGCCAGGATGCCGAACCACGACGCCACCTTGCCAAACTGGCCGCCCACCCATTTGCCGATGTCCGGCAGCACGGCCGCCAGCCAACCGCCGGCGCTCTTCAGCGCGCGCGGATCCAGGGCCTTCACCCACCAGGGCGAGTCCGGCGTGGGTTCGGGCAGCACCGCCAACAGGTTGGTGGAGGTGAGCGCCGGGGCGGGAACCGCGTTGGTCAGGACGAGCGAATTGGTGGCCTGGCCGAGTTGGAACCGCTCCAGGAGAGCCGGCGGCAGCAGCCGCATCAGCGGCGCGGGGGGATGATTGATCCAATCCTCGGTCTTCTGCTGCAACCGCTCGACATAGGTCGGCACCCGGCCGGCGAGATCGCGGGCTTCGCTCACGGCCCGGGGAATGATGCTGCCGAGCACGCCGACGACGAACAGCAGCGCGAGCGCAAATACGCAGAAGATGGCCCGCAGCCGCGCCACGTTCCGCGCGACCAGCCAGTCCACCACCGGGTCCAGCAGGTAGGCGAACACGCCCGCCACGGCCAGCGGCCATAACACCGGCGACAGCACCTGGATGACGTAGCCGACACCCCACAGCACTGCGGCGACAATCACGAGGGTGAGCGCCACGGCCAGCGCGGTGATTGCGAACCAGATGGTGCGCGCCTGCTTGTCGGTCGGTCCGGGAAAGTTCATGGCCAT
>JBEISV010000678.1:0-1761 GCA_040375265.1 Verrucomicrobiales bacterium | reverse complement strand
TTCGTGCAGATCTACTCCGGCGGCGGCGGCGCGGGTGGCCAGAACACGTGGGACGGCCACCACGGCATCGAGGAGAACCTGAAGCTGCACTGCCCCGAAGTGGACCAGCCGATCGCCGCGCTGCTCGCCGACTTGGAGCAGCGCGGCCTGCTCGACGAAACGCTCGTCATGTGGGGCGGCGAGTTCGGCCGCATGCCGGTTTCGGAGACCTTCAACACCGGCGGCAAACCCGGCGGTCGCGATCACAATCCGAAGGGCTTCACCTATTGGATGGCGGGTGCGGGCGTGAAGGCCGGCACCAGCTACGGCGAGACCGATGAACTTGGCGAAGGCGCCGCCGTGAATCCGCATCACCTCCGCGACTTGCACGCGACCATCCTCCACCTCATGGGTCTCGACCACGAGCGCCTCACGTATTTCTACGGCGGCCTGAATCACAAGCTGACCGGCGTCGTCGAGGCCCAGCCCATCCGCGGCATCATTGCTTGAAGCAAACCGTATCCCCATGAAGCCGCGATTTACCGTCCGATTCCTCCCGCTCGCACTGTTGGCGCTGGGCTGCCTGCTGACGGGCGTTTCGGCCATCGCCCAGGCAGACCCGAACGCCTTTCCCGTCCGCATCACCGTCGATGCCGCCGCCACGCAGGGTGAACTGAAACCCATCTGGCGCTTCTTCGGCGCCGACGAACCGAATTACGCCACGATGCGGAACGGCCGGAAGCTGCTCGGCGAACTTGGTGAGCTGAAGCCGAAGGAGGTCTTCTTCCGCGCGCACAACCTGCTCACTACCGGAGACGGCACGCCGGCATTGAAGTGGGGTTCCACCGACGCCTATCGCGAGGACGTCACCGGCAAACCGGTTTACAATTGGACCATTCTCGACGGCATCTTCGACGCCTATCTCGAACGCGGCGTGCGGCCCTACGTCGAGATCGGGTTCATGCCCGAGGCGCTTTCGGTGAAGCCCGAGCCGTATCGCCATCATTGGACCCCGACCGCGAAATACGACGAGATCTACACGGGCTGGGCTTATCCGCCGAAGGACTACGCGAAATGGGCGGAACTCGTCTTCCAGTGGATTAAACACAGCGTCACGAAGTATGGCGCGGCCGAAGTCGAACGCTGGTATTGGCAAGTCTGGAATGAGCCCAACATCGGCTACTGGCGCGGCACGCCCGAGGAATTCCACAAGCTCCACGACTACGCGATCGATGCCGTTCGGCGCGCGCTGCCCACGGCGCGGGTGGGCGGTCCCGACGTGGCCGGGAGCGGCGGCAAGTTCAGCCGCAGCTTCTTCGAGCATTGCCTGCGCGGCACCAATTACGCGACCGGCCAGGTGGGCACGCCTCTCGACTTCGTATCATTCCACGCCAAGGGCGCGCCGGTGTTCACCAATGGACACGTCCGCATGGGCATCGCGAACCAACTGCGGACCATCGAGGACGGCTTCAAAATAGTCGCCTCGTTTCCCGAACTGAAGGACAAGCCCATCGTCATCGGCGAATCCGATCCCGAAGGCTGCGCCGCGTGCCAGGGACCGCAGCTCGCCTACCGCAACGGCACGGTGTTCTCCAGCTACACCGCCGCGGTCTTTGCCCGGAAATACGACCTTGCGAAGCGCACCGGCGTGAACCTGGAGGGCGCGCTGACGTGGGCCTTTGAATTCGAGGATCAGCCCTACTTCGCCGGCTTCCGCTCGCTGGCCAGCAACGGCATCGACAAGCCGGTGCTCAATGTCTTCCGGATGTTCAGCCGCATGGG
>JBEISV010000619.1:0-2461 GCA_040375265.1 Verrucomicrobiales bacterium | reverse complement strand
GTCATCCTTGGTGTTGGCCAGCGTGCGAACCACCGTGGGCGGCACATCGCCGCGCTTGATCTTGCCGGCCTGCAACGCCCGCAGCAGCGCGTGCCGCCATTGCCAGCGGGTCGTGCCCAGTTCCGCCACGGCCGCCTTCACCGCCGGCGTGCAGGTCTCCCATCCCTCCAGCAGAACCGAACCGGTGTCGTCGGCACCGACCGTTGCAACGCACGCACGGCCTCAACCTTGAGTCGGTCAGAATTGGGCGCGTTCACCGCGGCGAACAGCGCTCGTCGCGAATCGTCGCTCTTCTGCTGCACGGAAGTCTTCACCGCGGCCACACGGTCGGCTTCGGGCACGGAAGCATCATTGATGCGGGCCATGATCGCCTTCAGCGACGCGGCATCGCCCCAGAGCGTGCCCAATTGCTGCGCGGCGTTGGCCACGTTCTTGTCGGGTGAGGCCAGGAGCTTCGAGATCACCGCCACCGCCTCCGCGCTCGGCACCAGCGCCTTGCCGCGCTGGCCCTCGATCAGGCCCTGCAGTCCTGCGGCGACCGCCGGCGTGGCGTCGGCCGGCAACTTGCCAAACTCCAGCACGGCGCGGCTGAGCATCACTTCGTCGCGCAGGTCGCAGGTGCGACGCATGATCTTGCGGAGCACTTCCGAGGCGAACGGCTGCGCCTTCTTCGCCCCGTCTTCCTTGTAGAAGCCAATCGCGTGAACCGGGTCAAAGGCGATGACCGGCTCCAGTGCCATCCAGAACAGGAAATCGAACGTCGGATCGGTCCCCAGCGTCGCGGCATTCAGGAACAATCCGCTCAGGACGCTGCCGGTGACGACCTCGCTGAGAGGCACCTTGGGCGCCGTGTCCACGGTGAGCGCCCCGGACACAAACTGCCGGGCTGCGACCGCCACCCCGAGGCGCACCGACAGGTCAGGGTCCTTGGAAAGTTTATAGAGCAGGTCGAACGAGTCCTTCAGCAGGAAGCCGCGTTCGCCGATCAGGCGCGCGACCCACGCGCGCACGGCGGGTTCCTTGTCCTCGGCGGCCTGTTCGAGCCAGTTCTCATCGAGGAGCCCCGTGCTGTGCAGCGTCCACAGGGCCGCCAACCGCGACTCCACGGTTGCGCCCGTCTTCAACAAGGTGTGCAACGGCGTGGTGACGTGCAGCTCGCGGGGGCCGAAGGCGGTGAGGCCCCGGCCGGTGAGAATGCGCTGGGCCATGCGGCGCTGCCATACGTTGGGATGCGCGAGCAGCTTCGCGAGGTCGGCGGAGGACTGTTTCGCGAGATCCAGATTCACTTCGGGCCGCGACGGAACGGGTTTGCCGGGCTGGTCACCGGTCCACACCACGCGCCAGATGCGGCCGCGTTCGCGGTCCACGCCGGCGGGGTCGGCGTTGGCGTTCTGGTAGCAGGGATACTTGTCATACCAGTCCATCACCCATAGCGCGCCGTCGGGACCGGTCTGGAAGTTCACAGGCATGAACCAGCCATCCTTCGTCGTCAGGAAGTCACCGGAATCGTTCCACTTCGAGGCCTTGAAGCTCGAACCGCTGGAAGTGAGCCGATCAATGTTCAGCGCATTCTGGTGGATGTTGCCGTGGAGCGCCGCGCCCTGCCATTCCGCGGGCCACTGGTTGCCCTGGTAAATGTTGATGCCCGCGTAGGCGGCCATGTGGTGCTTGTGGTCCACGATGCTCGGCAATTCGCCGTAAGCGTAGTGAAACGGCGCCTGACCGCCCTGCCGCGTGTAGATGCCACCGGGGGCGAGGTGGAACAAGTGGTCAATCACGCACGCGCTCACGAAGGCGTTGCCCTTGGCGTCGAAGTCCACGCCCCACGGATTGCTCGTGCCCTCGGCGAAGACCTCGAACTTCCGCGTCCTTGGATCAAGCCGCGCGACGCCGGCGGTCAGAACGACGGGCTCGGCGTTCGGATTGTTCGGATCCTTCGCCTTCGAGAGCGTGAAGACGCCATGCGTCATGTAGAGCTGGCCGTCGGGTCCCCAGGTGAAGCCGTTGAGCAGCTCGTGCCGGTCTTCCTGGCCGAAGCCGGTGAGGATCGCCGTCTTCTTGTCGGCGCGCCCGTCGCCGTCCGTGTCCTCCATGAACCACAGGTTCGGCGTCTCACCGACATAGACGCCGCCGTTGGCCACAAGGATGCCGGTGGCGAGCGTCATGCCGTCGGCGAACACGCTGACCTTGTCCGCGACGCCGTCGGCGTCGGTGTCTTCCAGAATCTTGATGCGGTCGCGGCCCTTTTCGCCGGGTTTGCCCATCGGATATTCGTAGATCTCGACGACCCAGAGCCGGCCGCGCTCGTCCCACGTCATCGCGACGGGATTCACAACCTCGGGCTCGCTGGCGAACAGCCGGACCTCGAAGCCTTGGGGCACGTTGAACAGCTTCTGTGCCTCGGCGGGCGAATAGGCCTCGTTACCGGCGGGTTTGTGCTGACCGGCCAGCTGTTTGCCGG
>JBEISV010000063.1:0-15739 GCA_040375265.1 Verrucomicrobiales bacterium | reverse complement strand
CTGTGATCGGCTCCCTCCGGCTGGTGTCCGGCCACGTGCCGGCGCGGAATTGATTTGGGTCAAGCTCTGGTCAGGACCGTGCGTTCAGGCTGGCCCGGTGCTTCCTCGATTGTCGCTGAAGTTCGTCGCGCTTGCCGTCCTTATCGGGCTCATGGGTTCATTAGGCGCCAACCTGCGGGCGGATCCCGGGCCCGGCTTGATGGAAACGCTGGACGTGGCCCAAGGGCGATTGGAATGGCGGTTCAAGGGGCGGCCGCTCCTCGCTTACGTTTGGGCCACGAACCAGTTCAAACCCTACGTGCGGGATCTGGCTACCGTGGCCGGCGACAATGTCCTGCGCGACGGGCCGCCCGACCACCCGCATCACCACGGCCTGATGTTCGCCTTCCAGATCAATGGCGTGAACTTCTGGGAAGAGACCGGCCAACCGGGACGGCAGCGCCACGTGACGATGCTTGGCCATGAGGCTGGTTCCGGCGCGGACGGACACCCGCAGGCGCGGTTCACGGAATTGATCCATTGGCTCCCCGCGGGCTCTGACCTCACGCAGTCCACGGAGCAGGACGCGTTCCTCGTGGAGTGGCGCACGTTGGAGCTGACCGTGGACGAAGCCCGGCAGGAAGTGGCCCTCGCGTGGCACGCGGAGTTTGCGGTGGGCGGGCAAACCAACCGGATCCACCTGAATGGGACGGATTACAACGGACTGGGCCTGCGCCTGCCGGCGCACTGGGACCAGGTGGCGCGCCACGAAAACTCCGAGGCAGCCCCCTACGTGACGCAAGGGCGGCGCGACGTGGTCCCCGCGCGCTGGGGTTCGGTCAGCCATGCGTGGGAGGGGCGCGCGGCCCAGGTTGTCCTCGGCGCCCGGCCCCAGGGCCAGGCGGGAACGAACCTGTTCTTCTCGATGACCCAGCCGTTTACCTACCTCGCGGCGACCCAAGGCCTCGACCGGACGCCGCTGGAATACCGTTCCGGCGACCGCTTCACGCTCGATTACCTCGTGCTGGCTTATCCGGTCGCGCACCCGCCGGCCGAGGTCACCGCTCGCCACCAACGCTGGCTGAGGAGCCTGCAATGAACTCCCGAATCTTCCCGCACCCCACCAACACCAATCCATCCTGACCCATGGGAACAATCCGCTTCGGCATCAACCTGGAGTTCGTCCGCCACCACGACAAGCCGTTCGAATGGGGCGTCGAGCAGGCCGCGCGCCTCGGATACACACACGTCGAGCCCATGGTGCATTGGGGCCGGGAGCTGCTCAGCGAAGCCGGTTACTTCCACAGCGTCTCGATGCTCGACGACCCGTTGCGCATCCGCCGGGCCTGTGAGCGGTTTGGCGTGAAACTGTCCGGCTTTTCCGCGCACACGCCGCTCGGCAAGCCGGAGATCGGCGTCGAGTATCTCAAACAGGCCATCCGCTTCGCCGCCGAGTGTGGCGCCCCGGTGGTCAACACCGACGAGGGGCCCAAGGCGCCGTGGACCACCGAGGCCGAGGACTTCACGCTCATGCGTTACACGTTGATGGAGGCGGCGAAGGTGGCCGAACCGCGCGGCATCCTCCTGGGCCTCGAACCGCACCAGCAATACAGCAAGCATCCGGACGGCCTGGACCGCATCCATTCACTCGTCGCCAGTCCGGCCATCGGCATCAACTTCGACACCGGCAATAGCTACCTGTGCGGCCATGATCCCCTAGCGTGGCTGCGGCGCGTTGCGAACCGGTTGGTGCACTTGCACGCCAAGGACATTTCCGACGCGCAGTCCGGGGCCGAGCGCGGCCGAGTCACCGGCACGCCCGTGGGTTGCGCGTGCGGCGACGGGGTCATCGACTGGCGCCGCGTCCTGGAAATCTGTGCCGGGGCTCCGCGCGACATCGTGCTTTCGGTGGAATGCGGAACTGTCGAACAGGCGGAGCGCTCCCTTCGGCACCTGCGAAGCCTCGCGTAGGGCCGCCGCCGCGGTTATTTCCCCAGTTCCGCGCGCACGGTCACGACGCCCCAGGCGGGCACCGTCACCGGTCCCTTGAGTTTGCGGATCGGCTGCTGGCTCGTGTCACTCAGCCAAAGCTGCCTTGGCCGGGGATGGCTCCACGCGAAGTCTGTCTGTGCCTCCCGTCCCGCCGCGCCCCAGAGGCGCACGATGAGCGCACGACCGTCGTCGCTCGGTTCAATGCCGGTGACCAGCACGTCCGGCGAGGTCAGGCGTAGCCGGGACTCGTCGGCCGGCTTCGCCCCGCGCGCGCCGGCCGGCAGCAGCGGTTGGCTGGCGGCAATGGCCAGGCGCGACGCGGCCAGCGGATCGTGTCCGCGATGCGGCCGGAGAATGAACCGGAAAACGTGCGGTCCCTCCTGGTAGGCGCGGTAGTTGGTGCCCCAGTGATTGTTCATTGCCCACGAGTAGAGCTTCTGGGTGCGGCCGACCTGCTTGCGCCACACGGTGGGGTTGGACTGGGAGTTGAGCAGGTTCGCGGTGAGTCCGCCCACCTGCACGAGCGGCGCATCCAAGGTCACCCAGGTGATCCCGTAGCGGTCGTTCGCCACGTCCGCCCACCGATTCACGGTGAACCAGTTCTTGCACGCGCTGGGAATCTGATCGTCGTCAGGTCGGATGACGCCAAACGGAACTTCCAGCCGCACCTGGCCTTCCGGCACCGCGAACGGAAAGCCGAAATTCAGGCTCTCCTTGCCCTCCTTCGCGTGGTAGCTCGCGGCGTCGAGCCGGTCCTTGTCGAGCGTGTTGATGATTTCGACGGAGTCCTCGCCGGCGACGAGGCGCAATTCGCGGACCAGTCGGTGGCATCCCGGCGCGTCGGATTCGATGAGGAGGGACGCGACCAATGGTCCGGATTCGCCGACGTGGATCTTTACCGGGCCGTTGCGTTTCGCGGCGGCCGGATTCTCCCCGTTGAAGTAAAGATACTCGTTCAGGGCCTGACCGTCCCCGGAGTCGGCAAAGTTGGCATCAAGGCCTGTGAGGCGCAGTTCGACGATGCCGCCCGTCTGCTCGTCCACGCGCAATCGGACGACGCCGTTGTCGAGGACCGCGCCCTGGGCCGTGGCCTGGCCTTCAACGTGGGCCGCCCCCGTCCCGAGGGAGTAACGTCGCCCGGCGAACGGCGGCACGTCACCCGCGTGCACCACGAGTTCACCGCCGCGTAGGCGCTGCGATGCCACCGGTTGGCCGGCGGCGTCGAGCACCCGGTTTTTCCCTTCCGAAAGGAACTTGGGCACCGTGACCAGTTCGCTGCGCGACCAGGAGGTCGTGTTGAAGACATCGATGGCTTCTGCCTGCGCCGGGCCGGCGGACTGAGCCAATCCGCGGCTGAGCAAGTCCCGCGACTGGAGGTCGGCGGCTACGGCATATGACTGCTTGATCGCCCATTGCTCGCGGGTGTCGCGGCGGGACGGTTCACTGATGCTGCACCAGGCGCCCCAGGTATGCTCCGAGTAGAGCAACACGTTGCGCCAGGCGTCCTCGAACGCCGCGGTCGGGTAAGCCCGCGGGTTCAGCATTGCCCACACCGCTGCGGCCTGGGTGACGCGGTCGGAATTCGCCCGGTTCAATGCGGTCTCCAGCGCGGACGATCCGGCACCGTCCTCCCAGTAGGGCGTCCAGTCGCCGGCGACCCGCGGCAGTTGGTCGCCGTGCTTCCGCTCAAATGCCCGGAAAGCCTCGGTCGTCGAGCTGATGACGAAACGCGGGGAGACATGGTTGGCGTTCCAGTCCTTGATGAAGTCGCAGATGTCGGGGTCCGGCGTGGCGTTGTCGCCGAGGCCGCTCCAGCGCACGTAGGCGATATCGTAGGGATAATTTCGCTGGGCGAGGCCGTCGCAGAAGTCCTCCACCAGCTGCGGCGACATCCGGTGGTAACGATGGGACATCGCGTAGCCCCAGAACGGGATCCAGACCAGCACCTTGCTCTGGCCGTCCGGCCCGACCCAGTAGAACGGCTTGTTCTCCCATTGCACGAGGATGTCGCCGATGCGATCGAAGTAGTTTGGGGCGACGCTGAAGTAGCGGACGCCCGCCTGCGCCATGGCGCTCACGGTTCCCCACGTGTAGCCCGGCACGTCGCTGATCATCGCCGACTCGACCGGCACCCCGGTCTGCGCGCCGAGCTGTGTGGCCTGGCGGAACAGCCGGACAAGCTCCTCGGGACGACACAGCCCGGTGAGTTCATTCAGATACATGCCGTTGAGCGCGACCTGGCCGGATTTCACGGCCGCGAGGAACTCCTCGCGCTGCGTCTCGCCGAGCCGCCGCAGATACAGGTCCGCGGCCCAGAGGACCTCGACGTTCCAGACAAAACGCGCGCCCGCCGGATAGCCCGCGGTGCGGCGGGCGATCGCCATGCCGCTGACGAGATTCTGCACCTGCTTGTCCTCGATCTCCGTCTGGAGCTCCGTGTAGCCGATGTCCGTGTGTGAATGGGGCAACACATAGACGGTCAGCGGCCGCACCGGCTGGCGGCGCAGCTCCGTGGTGACCGCGCTGCGGCCGGCCACTTCCAGGCTCAGCGGGACGTTGGTTTCGCTGGCGACGGCGGGAACCTTCAGCGTGACCGTCTGCTGACCTGGGGCGAGGCGTAGCGGGATCGGGCTGGCTCCGCCCATCCGCAGGTGGGCTTCGACCGGTTCGGCATAGGGATGATGCACGGTCACCCTTAACTCCTGTTCAGGGCCGGCGGCGGTGTTCCTCAGGACGGGCACTGGCTTTACTTCAAGGGTGTCGCGCGCCGGTGACGCCTCGGCTGGGCCAGTCGAATAAAATCCGATCTCCGCCCCGCCGACCGTGCGATGATTCTGTCCCAGCTGAGTTACCCGCCAGCGCGCCCGCTGCGCCGTGACCGGGGATGGCAGGCTAAAGAAGGTCTCGCCGCCGCGCTGATTGACGTGCGCCACGGGGACGGTGGCCACCACGCCGCCGCTCGCGTCGCTGAAGACGAGTTCGGAAACAGCGATCGTCGCCGGGTCGTTCCGGTCCACGTGCCGGAATGCGCCGATGCGCGCGGGGGCGCCAAAGTCGAACTCAACGAACGTGTCCGTGCCCTTGCCGTCGGACGAGTATTCGGTCTTGGGGTTGCCGTCGGTCAGGTGGGCGACCTCATGGCTGCCACCCGGGTAGGCCGTGGTGCTGGCCACGACCCGGGGAGCGGGCAGCGGAGTCAGCGGCGTGAACTGGGCGCGGGCGGAGACGCTGGCTAGCAGCAGGACGGCACAGGTGAACTTCATGGTGAAACGGGTTCAGGTTCGGACAAAGGCCTTGAGCGTGGCCAGTTCGCCTCCGGACGAAGCGCTGGTCGGACGGATCGTGTAGCGCCCCACCGCCGCGGGAATGATGACAGTCTCGGCGTAGTGCAGGACGAACGGCTCGAACGCGCCGTCGGGGCTTTCGATGACGGCTTCGGCGCCCTCGACGAGGTTGAGCACGTTCACCCCGCCCCCGGTGTCGTGCGGCACGGTTTGGGTGAACCAGTGCCGCCGGGTTTCGATGAACTCGAGTTCGTGCAGACCGGTGCGTTCCTCGCGCCAGCCCTCGCCGGCGCCCAGCGGTTCGACGCGGTTCACTAGTTGGCGGCTTGCCCATTCCGTGGTGCGGTCCCAGCGGATATTGGCCGCTCCGTGTGTGAGATGAATCGGGCGCGGGCGGCCGTCGAGGCCCAGGCGGCCCCAATCCCAGAGCTTGAAGGTGAAGATGTAAGGCGTGGCGCTGATCTCCAGCACCATCGAGTTGGCGCCGCTGCAATGGACGGTGCCCGCCGGGATGAGGAAGTGGTCGTGTTTCTTGGCGGGAAAACGATTCGCGTAGGCGTCCGCCGGAAACGGGACGCCGTCGGTCTGCGCCAACTCCAGGTCGCGCAGCATCGCCGTGCGGTCCACCCCCTCGCGCAGGCCGAGAAACACACCCGCCCCCGGCCGGGCATCGAGCAGGTAGTAACTCTCGTCCTGCGTGTAGGGCATGCCGAAGCGCTGGCGAATGTAGTCCGGGAGCGGATGGACCTGGAACGACAGGTTGCCGCCGCCCATCGTGTCCAGCAGGTCGAAGCGGATCGGGAATTCGTCGCCGAACCGGGCGAACACCGCGTCCCCCAGCAATGCCCGCGGCCGGGCAAACACCAGGTTGAGGGACGGAAGTTCCAGGGTCGTGTCACCGAAGCCGAGCAGCAGGCTGTTTTCCTCGGGCACGCAGTCGAAGCACCAGCCGTAGTTCGGCGTGCTGGAATCCAGCCCGCAGACGTCCTTCATCCACTGTCCGCCCCAAGGGGCCGGATCGAAGAACGGCACGACCCGGAATGGCCGAGTGACCGCGAGGTCCAGGCCGCGCCGCACGGCCGGGCCATCGGCGAGCTTCGGCCGGTCCGCCTCATGGGTATCGAGCACGAAGTCCCAGCGGGCGATTAGCGGGCGCTTCCAACGGTCAGCCACCCGCCAATCGACGAAGAACGCGCGTTTGTATTTCAGGCCTGCGGCCAGTCCCTGATTCGCGACGCCAAGGTTGCCGGTGACATTCCGGCGGAAGCGAAGCTGCGCCTCCCAGCGCGCGAGGTCCGCGTAAACCAGCAGGTCCCCATCGTGCAGCAACCGGGCGCCGCAGCCGATGACGAGGACCACCCCTGCCTCAATCCGCCCGATCGCCGCCCGTCCATCCTCCACCCGCTCGTCGGCGAAGAACTGCGGCAACGTCAGGTCGCTGAGGAACCCAAACACCGGATCGGCGCCGCCCAGGAACGGTTCGACGAGCGCGTCCACCTGCGCCGGTGACAGCATCGCCTCCGCGGCCTGGAAGGTGAGCACCGGCCGCAGGCGTCGCTCCAACTCTTGCCGCACCCCTTCCACATCGACGCCGGGATAACAGTCCACCACGAGCACCGTCCGCCGGGCGCCCCGCCGGGCGATGGCTTGCTGAAGCCGCTCGCCGATGGTGTCCCAGCCGACGACACAGGCGTCCGCCGCGTCGGGCACCGGCACTACGGGAAACTTGTCGTAGCTTGATCGTTGCAGGTTGGGCAGCGGGTGACGCTGCCGGCCCCGGGCCAGGTTCGCGGCGAATTCTGCCGGAGCCGAGGTGCCGTGGAGTTGCTCATACGCGAGCAGGATCGAGCCCCATACCGGATCCAACCCGTCGGCGGCGAGGGCGAAGCCCGGCAGTGCCGCGGCCAGGCGTTCGAGAAACAGTTCGCGATACGACCGGGCATTTTCGATGAGCCCGCCCGTGAGCGCCAATTTCGGCGTGGGCAGGCGAAGCTGTCGCGCCACCGTGACGATCGCCTCCACTAGTTCGGCGGCACCGGTTTCGAGCAGGTCCCGGGCTACCGCGTCGCCCTGGCCGGCCGCCTCGACCACCGCGGGAGCCAGCGACGCCACGAGCGCCCGGGAAATGCCATCGAGATGCACGCGCCGATAGATGTCCGTGATGTTCCCCAGCTCCAGCGCCCGCATCACCGGTGGCAGGAGGGTCGTGGCAGGCCCGCGCCGATCTGCCTCCCGCGTGGCGGCAATCATGGCCCCGAGCCCCAGCGCATAGGCGCTGCCGCCGTCGTGCAGGACATGGCCCCAGCCCGCTGCCCGCCAGGTTTCGCCCGCGGAATTGCGACCAAGGCAGGCGCTGCCGGTGCCGGCGATGAGCAGGATTCCCGGCCGCCCACGCAGCCCGCCGGCCAGCGCGGCCCAGGCGTCGTTGCGGGCCCGCACTGTTCCGTCTCGCGCCAGTCCGGCGGAAACCGCGATGGCCTCGCAGGTTTGCCCGTCGTCCGTGGACAGGATGCTGCCGCTGCCGATGACCAAGGCGTCGGCCGGTCGCGGAGCCTGGCCGGCGTCCGCCCACGCCGCCTGCCAGAGCATCCGGTAGGCTTCCGTCGCGCCTGGCACCCCCAGTTCGGCGAAGCTGCAGCAACCGCCCTCCGCCCGACCAATGACGGTGCCATCGGTCCGCGCGAGCGCGAGCCGGGTGCGCGTGCCGCCGCCATCGATGCCGGCGAGGATGTTCATGGCCGGTTGCCCGGGACGGCGGGCTCCCACATCCGTTCAATTTCCTCGAGCGTGCGCCCCTTGGTTTCTGGCACGCGCGCCAGCACGAAGACCAATCCCGCGAGGCTGAACGCGGCGTAGATCCAGAACGTGGTCGCCGGGCCCACGGCCGGACTGTCATTGAGCATGGGGAACGTCTGCGCCACGAGGTAGCAGGCCGACCAGATCGTGAATGTGGCGACCGACATCGCGCGCCCCCGCACCTGGGTGGGGAAAATCTCCGAGCAGAGAATCCAGGGGATCGGTCCCAGCGCCATGGCGAACGCCGCGATGAAGGCAAGGATGGCGGCCAACAGCGGCCAGCCAGCGGTCCCGCTCCGGAACATCCATCCCATCGCGCCGAGCGCGAGCACCTGCACGGCCAGGCCGATCAGCAGCAACGCACGGCGCCCCAGGCGATCCACGAACGCAATGGCCACGCCGGTGAACGCCAGGTTCACTAGGCCGACGACCACGGAAGCCATGAAGGCGTCCTTCACGCCCACGCCGGCCGTCGTGAAGATCTTGGTCGAGTAATACATGATGGCGTTGATCCCGCAGAGCTGCGAGATCGCCATCAGGGCCACCGCGAGGAGCAGCGGCCGCCGGGCACGCACCTGGAACAAGTCGCGGAAGCGCCCTTCCTCTTGCCCCAGCGCCGCCCGCACGTTGGCGATTTCCACCTCCGCCTGGGCGGGCCCCGCGATGGTCCCGAGCACGGCGCGGGCCTCGGTTTCGCGGCCGGCCTGCACCAGCCAGCGCGGGCTTTCGGGCACTAAGAACAGCAGCGCCAGCAGCAGTGCCGCGGGGGCCACTTCCGCCCCGAGCATCCAGCGCCAGCCCGCCGCGGCGTTCCAGGCGGCGTCGCCGCGGCCTTGAATCCAGGCGTTGACGAACAGCGTGAGGACGATGCCTAGCACGATGCCGAGCTGGAAAAGCGATCCTAGCCGGCCCCGCCGGTCCGCGGGGGCGAGTTCGGCCAGGTAGATCGGGCAGACCATCGAAGAGGCACCGATGCCCAGCCCGCTGATGAATCGCGCGGCGAGGAATTCACCGAAGGTCCGCGGCAACGCCGAGAGCGCGCCGGACAAGGCGTAGAGCACCGCGCAGAGAAACAGCACCTTGCGCCGCCCGAACCGGTCACTCAGGAAACCGGCCGCCATCGCGCCTGGGATGCAGCCGAGAATCGCGCTGGCGCCGGCGATGCCCTCCTGCGCGGGCGTGAGCCCGAAATGGGCCTTCAGGAACTGATTGGCCCCGTTGATTACGGCGGTGTCGTAGCCGAACAGAAAGCCGCCGGTGGCCGCAACGAGCGTGACCAACGTGAGTGGACTGAGCCTGGGGTTCATTTTCAGTTCCGTGCTTTGCTGGGCTCAGGGTGACCATCCGTCCGGCAACCCAGATCCCGCGAGTGGCCTTCATTCTGCCACGACGCAGGCTGGCAGCGGCTGGGCTCGGTCAACTTGACCAAAGTCAACGATTCCGGGTCCCGGACCACGCACTGTCCCCGGCAACAGCGGCCCCCTCCTGCAGCCTGGTTTCCACGAGAATCGGCCGCCCCAGCACGGTGCCGGCAAATCTGGCCTCCCGGCTGTGACTGTCCGTGTCCTCGCCACCGGGTGCGTCGGGCCAGACGGATGCAAGATAAGCGCTCAATATCCCAAGAAACGGAGGACAGGACCCCGGCCCGACGCCGTCAGCTATCTCCGTGCATCCTCCCCTTGGCCGACTCCGACGGTCCGACCTCCTCGCCGGGCTGCGGAGCTGTCCGCTGTTTGCGGAAAGCCCGGCCGACGTCCTCGACGAACTGGCGGGACTGACGGTCGTGCGGAAGCTCGATACGGGCGCCTTCCTGTTCCATGAGCATGCCCAGGTCGGCGGCCTGTTCATCGTGCGGCGTGGCTCCCTCAAGCTCCACCGGGTGAGTGCCGCGGGCCGGGAGGTCGTGATCCACATCTTCCGGGCCGGTGAATCGCTCGGGGAGGAAAGCCTGTTCTCCGCGGCGGGCTGCCTGGCCTCCGCCTGTGCGACGGAACCGACCCAAGTGCTGGTGGTTTCCAAGGAGGCCTTCTTGGCCCTCTTGGACAGCCACCCCGAACTGTCGCTGAACCTGCTGCGCGGCCTGGACCGGCACTTCAGCCTGCTGGTCGCACGGATCGACGAACTGACCCGCAAGGATGTCCCGACCCGTGTGGTCGATTGGCTGCTGCAACACTGTCCCGACCCGACCAGCCCGAAGCCACAGACGGTCCTAATGACGGCGACCAAGCGATTGCTGGCCTCCGAATTGGGCACCTGCGGCGAGACGCTGTCGCGGACGTTGGCCCGCTTGCGCAACCAACGGCTCCTGTCGGTGCGGGGGCGCGCCGTCACCCTCAACTGTCCCCGGCGGCTGGCCCAACTGTTCCACGGCGCTTGGAATCCGGGGCCGCAGGCATGCGGCCGGGCCTGCGCGGACAGCGCGGTTGGGGATCTCGGCCGCGGGGCTTGGCGCCCGTGCGGGTCGCAGCTCGGCAGGGTTTGCACCGCCGCCTAACCGGAGCGGGCTCCCAAGTGCCGGCCATCAACTGTAAAACCGCCTGTCCCACCCCTGAATCCCGATCCCGTGCCCCTGCTGTCCCATCCCAATCGACTCGCCGCCGGCGCAACTTGGCTGGCCGGCGGCCTCATTGGCCCGATTACGTGCTTCGCCCAAAGCCCGCCGTCGTTGGCGGATTATCGCCAGTTCGCGCTCCAGCGCGACGGCGACGCCGCGCGCGGGGCAAGGCTCTTTGCCGACGAACAGCGGATCGCCTGTGCCAAGTGCCATTCGCGGGATGGCCGGGGCAACCTGGCCGGACCGGACCTGACCGCGGTTGGGGACCAGTTCTCCCGCCGTGACCTTATCGACGCCGTGCTGCTGCCTTCGGCCACGATTGCGGTGGGTTATGGCACGACCTTGGTGGAGACCAAGTCGGGTGAAACCTACCAAGGCGTGCTCAAGCAGGTGACGGACGCAGGCATCGAGCTGATGGGCGGCGACGGCCAGCGGGTTCGCATCGCCGTCGGAGACCTCAGGGAACAGCACGGCAGCACGGTTTCACTCATGCCGGAGGGTTTGCAGGCCGGGTTGTCGCCGCAGGAATTCACGGACCTGATCGAGTATCTGGTGAGTCTCAAGCAAGCGGACCATGCGCTGACGAGCCACCGGGGAATGCCGGAGACGATCGCGCCAGTGGCCCGGCCGGCCCGCCTGATCCCGCTGCTTGAGGAGGAACTCCGCGTCGTGCCCGCGGCTGACGGCCCAACGGGCGGCGTGGCGTTGGGCGTGGTTTGGTTCGGTCAGGTTCCGGGGTTCCCGGACCGTTTCCTGGCGTTGCATCAGGGCGGCCGAATCTGGCTGATCGAGCGGCACGGCGGTGAGTGTCAGACATCGGTGTTTGCCGACTTCACCCCGGAAGTCTTCAGCGCCCGCGGGCCGAACGGGTTGCTCGGCCTCGCCTTCCACCCGCAGTTCCGGGAAAACCGGACGTATTACCTCAAGCATCAGGTGTTCGAGCACGGCAAGATTGCCACGGTGCTGGTCGAGCGGCACGCCGCGCCGGACTTCCGGCAGGACTCCGGCTTGCCACCCCGCCGGGTGCTGAAGATCGAGGCCGTGGCCGAACATCACAACGGCGGCTGCATCCAGTTCGGGCCCGACGGTTATCTTTACCTGGGCATGGGCGACTCCGCCCCGAATTCCGATCCGCAGGGCTACGGCCAGGATGTCCGCCTGCTCCTGGGCAAAATGCTCCGGCTCGACGTGGACCGCCGGGATCCGGGCTTGGACTACGGCATTCCCGCCGACAACCCGTTCGTCGGCCAACCCGGCGCCCGCCAGGAAATCTGGGCCTTGGGTCTACGTGAGCCGTGGCGATTCAGCTTTGACCCGGTCACTGGTGAACTTTGGGTGGCCGATCTCGGCCAGGAACGGGGCGATGAGGTAGCCATCGTGCGCCGCGGCGAAAACCACGGCTGGAATGTCTATGAAGGATTCGAGCTGTTCTCGAACGGACACCGCCGGGAAGGCGCCGTGTTCACGCCCCCGATCTTTGCCACCCGCCGGAAGCACGGCTCGGCAGTGATGGGCGGCCAGGTTTACCGCGGCGACCGGCGCTCGCCGCTGTATGGCGCCTATGTGTTTGGCGACTACCAATCCAGGCGCATCTGGGCGCTGAAACAGGAGAATCGCTCGCTCAAGTCCATCCGGCAGATCGCCGAATCGCCCCAAGCCATCACGGCGTTTGCCGCGGACGAGCAGGGCAACCTCTACGTCGTGGGCTACCAAGGGATGGTTTACCAACTCGATCTCACCGGCGTGGCCTTTGACTGAACGGACCGGCAATCCGTGTGACGCCCCGTCGTGGTGCCCGCCTTATTTCTTCCGCAAATCCAGGCACACCACTTCGCCCTTGGAATTTCGGCAGAGCAGGCGGCCGTTCGCGAGCACGGGAGCAGTCCAGCACTTGCCACCGAGCACTTGGGCGCGGGTGGTGGGAGCCAGGCCGGTCGCGGTGGCCGGGGCGATTAGGAGTTCGCCCGCGCCGCTGAGCGCGATCAGCTTGCCGTCGGCCACGATGAGGGCGCCGGAGCCGAAGCCGGGGTGGACCCACTTCTCCGCGCCCGTCGCGAACTCCACGCACTTGAGGGTCGCCTTCTCGGAGGTGTCGCCGTCCACGCCGTAGAGGTGGCCGCCGACCAGCACCGCGGTGTTCATCTGTGTCCGCAGCGCCTTGACCTTGGTGAGCTGTTCCGGCTCGCCGGCCGCCCACTTGAAGATGGCGCCCCCTTTGCCGTAGCCGGTCGAGAGGAACATCCGCTCGCCGTCCACGATGGGATCGGTCGCGTTGACGTCGTATTGGGTGACCCACTTCGTGCGCCATGCTTCCTGGCCGGTCGCCGGGTGCAATGCGACGTAGGCCTGGCCCGAGGCCAGCAGCACCAGTTCCTTGCCGTTGTGGGTCACGGGCAAGGGTGTGGAATAACCCGCGGCTTTCGGCGCCGACTTCCAGGCGATCGTGCCCGTCGCCTTGTCCACCGCCAGGCCGGCCTCACCGACATTCAGGATCAGCAGCTTGCCCGAGACGAGCGGCGCGCCGCCGAAGCCCCATTCCGGGACGCGGGCGCCGGTTTCCGGCTGCACGTTCTTCGACCAGACCACCTTGCCGGTCGCCGCCTCGAGGCAGAAGAGGTCGCCCCAGCGGCTGAGGGAATAGAGGCGGTCGCCGTCCACGGTGGGCGTGCCCGTGGTGCCGCCGTCGAAGTATTTGTCGCCGAGTTCCGCCGGGTAGGAGTGCTTCCAGATGAGTTTGCCCGAATCGGCGTCGAGGCAGAACACGGAGTCCGCGCCGTCGGCATGGCCCAGCGTGTAGGCACGGCCCTGGGCGACCACGAAGGCGGAATATCCCAGCCCGACCTTGGCCTTCCAGGCAACCGGCGGACCATCGGCGGGCCACGAGTCACCCCAGCCGGTCTCGGCGGAAATGCCGTTGCGCTGCGGCCCGCGCCAATGCGGCCAATCGGTGGCGTGGGTGACGAGTGTCGTGGCGAGGGCGCAACCGGCTACCAGCGGAAGAAGGG
The DNA here is from genome assembly GCA_040375265.1 of Verrucomicrobiales bacterium. Taxonomy (GTDB): domain Bacteria; phylum Verrucomicrobiota; class Verrucomicrobiia; order Limisphaerales; family UBA9464; genus CAIWAH01. The sequence goes on along the minus strand of JBEISV010000063.1, from coordinate 2,129 downwards.
AAGCAAGGCGAAGCATGGCGGCCGCAACGGAACTCAAGTCCGGTGTCAGCGACAAGCCAATTGGGCCGGTTGAAACCGCGGCACAATGGGAGTGACCCCGGCCGGCGCTTCGCGCACCTGCCCGGCAGGGCGGAGCAAAAGGTGGCGGGTAATCGCCTGACCGCGAAGGGACTGGCGGAATTGACCGACGTAGTCGCGGCAGCGGCGACACTTCGGTTGGCCAAACGCTCCGTCCTCCGCGTCCGTTGGGATGCGACACGGCTCAGCTGATTGCGTTGGAAGACACCGTTGTTCGCCACGCGACTGCTGGATGAGGTCCGCTTTGTGTTCGACACGCGCTGGCCAATCGCCAACAGACTTTCCGCATGGCCAAGCCGCAGTTCGCAGTGATCGAAGGGGACCATGGGGCGAACTTTTCTCCCTGCGATGTTTGCTTCAATCACGATGGTTCGCAGGTCGTCGGAGTAATCTCCGACGGGATTCAAGAGAGCAAAGGTTCCTGCCGCCTTGCGTTTTGGAGTGCCGAGTCTGGCGTCGCCAATTCGGGCAGGGCTGACCCGCTTCCTGGCGTCTGTCACGCTTTCAAACCGTCACCCACGCCCGGTCTGACCGCGTTACTCACAGAACGGCAACTAGTCTTCCTCGACACAGGCGACGGGACTGCAGTTCGCTCCGTCAAGCTCCCCTCCAAACCATTCCTAAGCAGACTCGCTTGGAGCGGTGATGGTTGCTGGGTCGCGACCAATCTGAAGCAGGTCGAGGTTTGGAATGCCTCCTCCGGTGAGCATTTTCAGTCCGTTAAAACGCTGTTGGAACCGGCCGGATTCCTCCCGGGCATGCCTTGGAAACTTGTCTTGGGGGGCAACACGGCAGTGCAGTGCCTGGCCGCGGGCTCCCAAAGCCCCGTCAGAGTTCTCGGCCTGCCCAAAGGCAAGGGTTACTGCTGGGATCATGCCTTGTCACCGGACGGTCGGGTGCTGATCAGTGCCAGCGAGACGGGGACCATCCTCAAGACGGACACCACGACCTGGAAGCCGGAGATGGCCAGCGGCACGCGGTCATCCTGCGGGTTCGAATTCGCCTTTTCGCCCGACAGCATCCGCGTCGCGATCGTTGGCAGTTCCGGCACGGTGCTGATCTGGGATGTGGTGAACCACAAGCCTTGGCTGAAATGGAGCAGGACGAATTTCCATAGTGTTCGCAGCCCTTGCTTCTCACCGGATGGGCAACGTCTGGTGGTTTCGCTTGAAGGTCACGTCCACATCCTCGACTTCCGGGGTGGCGCAAGATCCAGGGCTGTTGAGGTGGCTCAGCCAGCTTCGGGGTTGCTTCAATGCGTAACTCTCTATGGAGCCGAAAGTCAGATGGACCAAGCTGGGTTCGATACGCCGTTGAACCCGAAACCGATCAAGTGCCAAACTTGTCGGATGCCTGATCTGGACCACGTCGCAAGTCCTTACAAGGTGGGCAGAGGCTTGGAAAAGCCGGTGGACTTGGCCATCGCTGAAGCCGGCAACTTCTTGGTGCGGGCAACCGCCAGGCAAGTCCTCGAAGCGATTGCCCCGGGACAGTGCCATTTTGTGCCAACCGCCCATGCAAAGACGGGGCAGCCGACGCCTTGGTTCTTGGCGGTGCCGCTACATACCCAGGTTACCGCCACACCTTCCCAGAAACGGGAGCGCTGCCCGGCGTGTGGCGAGCCTTGGTGCTTTCATTACCAAACCGAAAGCCAGCCGGGCGAAGACTGGTCGAGCCCGATTGCCCCTCACGACATCTTCAAGGCCCGCCAGTGGGGTTGCCACTTGCAACCCTTCAAAGGGTGGGACCGGGACCGACCATGTATTTTTCCGCGCCTGCTGTATTTCTCTCTCCGCCTCGAACTGTTGCTGAAGCGGCTCAGGCTGCGCGGCCTCAACCGGTCAGGCAGTTGCAAGGGACTCCCCACCGCCGCCGATGAAGCCTGGGTCAAGGACCAGCTTGCCCGCCTCGCTCAGTCCAAGACGCCGGCGACCGGATCAACGAAGACCGAGTCCGCGGAGGAGTGGTTCCAGCAGTTGCTCGCCCGGCATACCAAGAAGGCTCCGGCGGCGTTTGATTTCAAAGCGCTGGAGAAACGGGAAGGTTGCCGT
>JBEISV010000157.1:0-9135 GCA_040375265.1 Verrucomicrobiales bacterium | reverse complement strand
GTCATCGTGAACAGCGGCACCATCAGCAGCACGACGATCACCCCCATGAAACTCTGCGCCTCCTTCAGCGTGTTGCAGGTGCTGCCCAAGGCGATGATCAGGCCCGCGTAGAGCAGGTATCCGAGGAGGAAATAGATGCCGAAAGCCGGCAGCAGCCAGGTCGTGCGCAGGATGCCGGCGACATCCACCGACAGGCTGGCCATCGGCCCGGCCGCGGCGGCTTGCTCGGGAGTAACCCCGGCCGCCTGCCAGGCGACCACCACGACCAGCGCGCCGATCCAAGCCGAGAGCATCGTCAACCCCACGGCCGCAATGCCGAGCAGCTTGCCCAGCATCAACTCGTCCGGCGTGACCGACGACAGCAGCACCTCGATGATCCGGTTGGATTTCTCCTCGATGACGCTCGTAAGCAGCATCTGCGCGATGGTGAAAATGGCCACCCAGAGCAGGTAAACGAAGGCACTCGGCAACCATTGGCGCAACCGATCCGATAGACCCACCTGCTCTTCGCCGACGGCTTTCTTCGGATTGAGGCTCGTGACGGGTGCACGGGTCTGTTCCAGCGCCCGCACCACCGCCGGATCCAAACCCCGGGCCTCGTAAGCCCGCCGGCGCAACTCTGCGTTCACCGTGTCCTCAACCATCCGCAACAACGCCGTGTCCGCGAGATTCTCCGACCAATACTCAAGACCGACGACCGCGTTCGTGCCCACGGCGACTGGCTGGTTCGCGGCCAGTTCCGGCAGGTTTCCGGGGATGAGGACCGCGGCGAACAGGTCGGCGTCGCCGGTTCCGGTCCGCAGTTTCCGCTCCCCGCGCAACCATGGACGTAGTGCCTCAGCCACCGTGTCCAGGCTGGCGCCAGCCGGCAGCTCGAGGGGCGCCGTGACTTCCGAAAACCGCGGCCGTGGCGCAACGAAGCCCCGCACCCGGAGCCAATTGGGGCCCTGATCCTCCTGCCAGCGCGCGAGGTCGAGCACGCGGTTCGTCCCGAGAAAATAGCTGAACGGCTCCTGATACGGCGCGGTCCGGGCGAAGCTCCGTAGGGCCTCCTCCTGCCGGCGTTGCTCGCTGGCGGCGAGCGTCGACCGGATCACGGGCGCGAGTTCGCCGGTCTGGTCAACGAGCACGAAGTGGCGCGTGGGAATGCCCTTCTTCTCGATCAGCCGGGGAATCTGCACCGTGAGGACGATGATCGCGGGGAACAGCGCAATGCCGATCCAGAAGCCTTTCGTCTTCAGGGTTTCCGCAAACTCCCGCCAAGCGATGAGGAACGCGTAGCGCATGGTCAGCGAAAGCGCGCCTCCGTCGCGTCGGGCCCAACCAGCTTCACGAAGACGTCATGCAACGTCGGTTCCTCGGCGCTGAAGCTGCGTAGCCGGATTTGGCGGGTGAAGCACGCTTCCAGGATCGCCTGCGGGTCCGCGCCGTCGTGGAGCTGGAGTTCCCAGGCTCCTGCCGGCCCCGCCTGCAACGCCAGCACGCCGGGCAACTCGCGGAGCGGTTCCAAGCCGGAGTCGGACGTCAGCCGCACGCGGCGCGGCAAGGCGCGCCGGGCCTCCGCAGGCGTGCCGTCGAACAGGCTGCGGCCGCGCGCGATGATCACGAGGCGGTCGCAAAGGCGCTCTGCGTGGGCCATGACGTGGGTCGAGAAAATCACGGTGCGCCCGCGCGAACGCAGGTCGGTGATGATTTCTTCCATCACGGTTTGGTTCACCGGGTCGAGCCCCGAGAACGGCTCGTCCAGGATCACGAACTCCGGGTCGTGCGCCACCGCGGCCAGCACCTGGACCTTCTGGCCCATTCCCTTCGAAAGTGCCTCGGTGCGCGCCTCGGCGAAATCCTTCAGGCCGTAGCGCTCCAGCAGTTCGTAGGCCCGTCGCTTGGCGGCCGAGCCACTGAGCCCCTTCAGCGTGGCGAAGTAGGCAATCACCGACCAAGCCCGCATCTTCTTGTAGAGCCCCTTCTCCTCCGGCAGGTAACCGATGCGTTGCCGCACCGCGAGCGCGGAGGGCGACCCCAACACGGAAATCGTTCCGGTAGTGGGCCGGATGATTTCGAGGATCATCCGGATCGAGGTGGTCTTGCCGGCGCCATTCGGACCGAGAAAGCCATAAACGCATCCCGGCGGCACGCGGAGGGAAAGGCGGTCCACCGCGGTAAACGTGCCGTAAGTCTTGGTGACCTCGCGAAGTTCCAGGGCAGCGGTGTTCAAGATTAGGGCGGGCCGGTGGCGCGGGGCAACGTGGCAGAGCCCCGCCGGGGAAACAACCACGGCGGCAAACGGCCGCCCGGCGCAGTCCGCAGTTCCCCGCCCGGCCGTTCCCGCCTAGGTTCGCCCTCACGTGAATGCACTGAGCCAACTGCTGCGGAACAACCGCGACTGGGCGGGGCACATGGTCCGGCAAGATCCGGAGTTCTTCTCGCGGCTCTCGGACCAGCAGAACCCGGAGTATCTCTGGATCGGCTGCTCCGACAGCCGCGTGCCGGCCAACCAGATCGTCGGCCTGCTGCCGGGTCAGGTATTCGTGCACCGGAACGTCGCAAACTTGGTCGTCCACACCGACCTGAACTGCCTCGCCGTCATCCAGTATGCCGTGGAAGTGCTGCAGGTGCGGCACATCATCGTGTGCGGCCACTACGGCTGCGGCGGCGTGCGGGCGACCTTGAACCACGACCGCCTCGGGCTCGTGGACAATTGGCTCCGCCACGTCGAGGACGTTCGCCAGAAGCACCTCGCGCAAATCGGCACGGAAGCCCCTTTCAGCCTGCGCTGCGACCGGTTGTGCGAGCTCAACGTCATCGAGCAGGTCGTCAACGTCTGCCAGACCACCGTGGTCCGCGACGCCTGGGAACGCGGCCAGACCCTGAACGTTCACGGCTGGATTTACGCGCTCAAGGACGGGCTCATCCGCGACCTGCAGCTGAACCTCGAATCCGGTGCCGAGGTGGTTCCGGCCTACGAGGCAGCAGTGGCCCAACTCCCGGCCCTGCGTTAGACCGCCGGCTTGAATCGGTCGGCGAATTCCCGGCATCCTCGGGTCCTAATGCCCCTGTTCCTTCGCTGTCTTGCCGTCGCCATCTCGCTGACTTGGGTGAGTGCACCCTCGGCCACCGCCGAGCCGTTCCGGCAGGACCGCTTCGCCCTCGGGATGTGGGTGCCGCCGCAGACGAAGGACGACCTGGAATTCCGCTACCGCGAGCTGGCCGAGGCGAACTTCAACCTCGTCATCGGCAATTCGCCGGTGCCGGTCACGGAGCAGCTTCGTGTTTGCGACCAACTGGGACTCAAGACGCTGGTCCATGTCCCCGGGGCCGTGGAGAACTGGCCGACCAACGCGTCCTGCTGGGGCTACCTCTTGCGGGACGAGCCCGGCGTGGCGGATTTTCCAGGCTTGGCCCAGTCGGTCGCCGACCTCCGACGGCTGCGGCCGGGGCGGTTAGCCTACGTGAACCTTTTCCCGAATTACGCCAACGCCGGCCAGTTGGGCGCCACGAACTACGAGGAACACGTGGCCCGCTTCCTCGCCGACGTGAAGCCCGAGGTGCTGTCCATGGACCATTACCCGCTCATGCGGCCCACCGCGGACCGGCGCGGCGCCTATTGCGAGAACCTGGAGACCTTTCGCCGGCATTCGGTGGCGGCCGGAGTGCCGTTCTGGAATTTCTTCCACGCGATGCCGTTCGCCGACCGGATGGATCCCACGGAGGCGCAGATCCGCTGGCAAATCTACGCCGCGGTCGCCTACGGCGCGAAGGGCGTGCTGTATTTCTGCTACTGGACGCCGGGCAAAGGAAACGCCGGCACGGGTGAATTCCCGAAAGGCGGCGCACTGCTCACCGCCGAAGGTCGCCGGACCCGGCACTACGACGAGGCGAAACGGATCAACGCGGAACTGAAGAACCTGGGGCCCACGCTCATGCAACTCACCGGCGAAGGCGTGCGGCGGGTCCATACAGGCCGGGAACCCGCCCGTGCGTTGGCCAACTCGCCGGTCCTGAATCTGCAATCGGTGCAGGGCGATCCCCACGCCGAATTCCTGGTCGGCTCCTTCCGACATGCCGACGGCCGGCGCGCCGTGTTGCTGGTGAACCACGACCATGCCTTTACCGCTTGGCCCACCGTGACGTTCGACGCCGCCCCAAACACCGTCCGCGAGGTGGACAAGGCCACCGGCGCCGAAGCGTCATTAACGGACGACAGCCCGGAACTGCCCGGCGTCCAGCTGTCCTTCGGTGCGGGCGACGGCCGGTTGTTCCTCCTTCCCGCGGCCCGCTGAGCCGGCGGCGGCATCGGTGGTCCAGGTCGGGAAATCGGACCCACAATTCGCTGGTCTAGGTCCGGGACGTTCCCGAACCTTCGAGGCATGAAGTTCAAGATGCCGCTGCTACTCCTCTCGCTGGCATTTTTCCTCGTCGCCGGCGTTGCGCGCGCCGAACACCGCGCCACCCGCCTCGGCAATCCCGCCTTCCGCTTCGCGCCGCCGCTGCGCACGCCTGACGACCTGCGCGAACGCTTCCGGAACGAGAAGCTCAAGCCGGACTTCGCCGAAATCCTGCGCCAATGGGGCTGGACCGGCGATGTTGCCGACCTGCACGCCGCCGCCCAACGGGCCGAGATCGCCGACATCCGGCTGCCCGTCGGCACGCGGATGCCCTTCATGTCGTCGCGCGAAAACGGCAAGCCGGTGTGCCTGAAGGATGTGCTCTGGGTCGGCAAGGAACCGGTCGAAGCCTACGCCTTCAACTTCTCTTCCAAGGGCCGCCGCTACCGCTGCGTGACGCCCAAGCCGTGCAGCAATTTCTACGTCGAGGACCTTGGCCCGGACAAACCGGAGCTGCTGCTCGTGAAGTCCGCCCCCGCCGAAGCCGGAACCTGCGCGCCGTTCGAGCTCAAGCTGGTTTACCGCAACGTCAGCGCCATGCCCGCCACGCAAGTTCGCCTCGTGGACCCGCTGCCGGCCGGCTTGAAGACCGAGGCCGGCGCATCCGAGGTGACCCTCGACCTCGGAACCTTGGCGCCGGGACAAGGTCGCGAAGTGAAGATTCCCGTGGTGGCGAGCCAAGCCGGGACGTTCACGAACCGCGCACGGATCACCTGCGCGGAGGGCATCACGGTGGAATCCACCGCGGTCACCACGGTCCACGCCGCCACTTTGGCCTTGGACTGTGCCGCGCCCGCCCAAGTCTTCGCCGGCCGGCCCCTGAACGTCTGCCTGACCGTGCGCAACACCGGTGACGGCGCGGAGGGCAAGGCGACGGCGAAGCTGCCCCTGCCCGCCGGCGTCACGCTGGTCAGCGCAACCGATGGCGGCACGTTGGCGGACGGTGCGGTGGTCTGGCAAGTGACCCAACTCGCGCCAGGCGCCAGCAAGGAAGTGTGCGCCCGCCTGAGCCGGCGCGAACTCGGGGCAGTTGATTTCGCCCCAACCGTCCAGGGCGCCTGCGGCCCGGTGGTGACCAGTGCCTGTGCCACCAAGGTCGTCGGCATCGCCGCGATCCTGCTGGAAGTCATCGACCTCGAAGATCCGATTCAGGTCGGAAAAGAAGTCACTTACGAGATCCGGGTAACGAACCAAGGCTCCGCCACCGGATCAAACATCCGCCTCGTTTGCACGTTGCCGGCCAGCCAGCAATTCGTCTCCGGCGACGGCGCCTCCGCGGTGAAGGCGAACGGCCAGACCGTCACGATGGACGCCTTGCCGAGCCTGGAAGCTAAGGGCTTGGCCACCTGGAAACTCGTCGTGAAGGCCGTGGCCGAGGACGATGCCCGTTTCCTCGTGGAACTGAACAGCGACCAGTTCGAGAACGTGATCCGCGAGAACGAGTCCACGCAGCAGTATTGAATCCGGACGCCGAAACCGGGAGTGCCACCGCCATCCGGTGACGCTCCCTGCGCCGGAAGCAACCTCAGGCCTTCAGCTTTTTCTCCAACAGTTCGCCAACTACGGCGGGGTTGGCTTTGCCCTTGGACAGCTTCATCACCTGACCCTTGAGTGAATTGAGGGCGGCCCCCTTGCCTGCCCGGTAATCGGCCGCGGCCGCCGGGTTGGCCGCGATGGCCTGATCGCACAGGGCCTCGATGGCTCCCGTGTCGCTGACTTGGGCGAGCCCGCGCTGTTCCACGATCGCCGCCGGTGCGCCGCCGTGGGTAAACAGCTCGGTGAAGACAGTCTGCGCGATCTGGTTGCTGATCTTGCCCGAGTCCACCAATTCGACGAGTTCGCGCAGGGCACCCGGACCGAATTTCAGGTCACCGAGTTCCCCGGACGATTCCGCGAGTTTCGCCGCAAGGTTGTTGATGACCCAGTTGGCGATGGCCTTGGGGGTCTTGTAGCCGGTCGCGGCCTGCTCAAAGAACCGTCCGAGCGGGAGATTGTCGGTGAGCACTTGGGCGTCGCCGGCCGGCAGCCCGAACTCCCGCATGAGGCGCTGCTTGCGCTGGAGCGGCAGCTCGGGAACGGCGGCGCGAATCTCGGCCAACCATTCATCGGTCGGGCAGAAGGGCATCAGGTCGGGCTCGGGGAAATAGCGATAGTCGTGCGCGTCCTCCTTGGACCGCATCGTCTCGGTGATTCCGCCCACGTCGTCCCAGCGACGGGTTTCCTGGCGCAGGGATTCGCCGCGCTGCACAGCCGCGATCTGGCGCGGGATCTCGTATTCCAACGCCGTCCGGACGCCGGAGAACGAATTCATGTTCTTGATCTCGATCTTGGCGCCGAGTTTCTCGCTGCCCTTGGGCCGCACGGAAACGTTCACGTCGCAGCGCACCATGCCCTTCTCCATGTCGCAGTCGCTGATGCCGCCGCGCACGAGGATATCGGTGAGCGCCTTGAGGTAAGCGTAGGCATGCTCGGGGCCACGCAAGTCGGGCTCGGACACGATTTCCAGCAGCGGCACGCCACCGCGGTTGAAATCCACGCCGCTGTGGCGGTCGAAGTGGTTGTTCTTGCCGACGTCCTCCTCCAGGTGCGCCCGGGTGATGCGCACCTTGGCGAGCTGCCCCTCGAACTCGAACTCCACCCAGCCATTGGCGGTGCTGGGCTTGTCGTATTGGGTGACCTGGTAGTTCTTGGCGGAGTCGGGATAGAAGTAGTTTTTCCGGTCGAACTTGGCGAAGCGGGGAATCTCGCAGTTCAGCAGGTAGCCGGTGAGCACGGTCAGGCGAAGCGCCTCGGCATTGGCGACGGGCAGCACGCCGGGCATGCCCAGGCAGATCGGGCAGACGTTGGTGTTCGGGTCCGAGCCGAACGTGTTCGCGCAGCCGCACCACATTTTGGACTTCGTCTTGAGCTGGACGTGCGTTTCGAGGCCGATGACCGCTTCGTATTCCATGTCGGCCGGAGGTTCTGCCACGGGCGCCGGCGGAAGCCAGACCAAGTTGAAGTCGGGCCCGGGCATCATGCCGCGCGAAAATCACCCTTGCACCGCGCCGCTTCCTCGCCATGTTGCCCCCGCAGCACGTCCGGGAACTTCCCCACAGATTCGCCATTCCTTTCCTCTGGTGTCTCTGATGCGCACAGGCGCTTTCCTCTCGCAAGAGTCGGGTCCTCCCGGCGTGTCGGCGAACCAGCTTTTCATTATGGCACGCGCACCAAAAGATCCCGCGGCTCCCAAGAAGAAGACGGCCAAGAAAAAGGCCGCCAAGGCCGCGCCCGAGATCGTTGAATCCGAATCCGCCGTCGAAACGACCGCGGAAATCCAGGCCACCCTGCCGATCACGGAACCGGATTCCACCCCGGCGGAACCGGCGGAGACCTCGCTTTCCCTGAGCCCGGAACCGGCCCCAGCGCCCGAACCCGTCGAGGAACCGGAACCGGTCGTCCAGCGGCGCCAACGCCCGCCCGAGCCCGACCCCGAACCGATGCCGGAGGAGGACCTCGAACCGCCCCAGCCCGAATTCATCGTCACGCCTCGGTCGCTGAACCTACATGAATTGCAGCCGATGCCGATCATCCAGCTCGCGGAGATCGCCAAGGAGTTCGGCATCGAAAACTACGGCACGCTCAAGCGGCAGGAGATCATTTTCCAGATCGTCCAACGCAACCTGAAGGCCGGCGGCACGATCTTCATCCGTGGCACGCTGGAAGTCATGAGCGAGGGTTTCGGCTTCCTGCGCTCGCCCGCCTTCAACTACCTGCCCTGCCCCGAGGACATCTACGTTTCGCCCTCGCAGATCCGCCGCTTCGACCTCCAGACCGGCGACGACGTCGAGGGCCAGGTGCGTCCGCCCAAGGACAAGGAGAAGTTCTACGCCCTGCTGCGCGTCGAGAAGGTCGCCGGCGTGGACCCCGACATCGCGAAGGAAAAGACCCACTTCGAGAACCTCACGCCGCTGTTCCCGAACCGCCGGTTCATCCTCGAAACCAGCGCGGACGAGCTCAGCACCCGGGTCGTGGACATCGTCTGCCCCATCGGCAAAGGCACCCGCGGCCTCATCGTCGCCCCGCCCCGCACCGGCAAGACGGTGCTGATGCAGAAGCTCGCCAACGCGATCCTCAAGAACAGCCCCGGCAGCCACCTCATCATTCTGCTGATCGACGAGCGGCCCGAGGAAGTCACCGACATGGAGCGCTCCTGCAAGGGCGCCGAGGTGGTCAGCTCCACCTTCGACGAACCGCCTGAGCGGCACGTCCAGGTGGCCGAGATGGTCATCGAGAAGGCCCGGCGCATGGTCGAGCACAAGAAGGACGTCGTCATCCTGCTCGACTCGATCACCCGCCTCGCCCGCGCCTACAACACGGTCCAGCCGCACTCCGGCAAGATCCTGTCCGGCGGCGTGGACGCCAACGCGCTGCATAAGCCCAAGCGCTTCTTCGGCGCCGCGCGCAACATCGAGGAAGGCGGCTCGCTCACGATCATGGCCACCGCGCTGGTCGATACCGGCAGCCGCATGGACGAGGTCATCTTCGAGGAGTTCAAGGGCACGGGTAACATGGAAATCCACCTCGACCGCGCGCTGGTGGACCGCCGCATCTTCCCCTCGATCAACATCGAGCGCTCCGGCACCCGCAAGGAGGAGCTGCTCTACCATCCCGACGAATACCCGCGCATCTCCGTGCTGCGCCGCGCGCTCGTGGGCGTGCCCCCGGTCGAGGGCATGGAACTGCTGCTCGGGAAGCTCAAGAAGACGCC
>JBEISV010000430.1:0-4268 GCA_040375265.1 Verrucomicrobiales bacterium | reverse complement strand
GGTCCGGTTGGGCAAGCTGGACCTCACGCCCCTGATTGCCGCGGCTGTGGTCTGGACCCTATGGTGGGGCATGGAAATCGGGCTCGCCCGGGCCTTTGCCGCGCTCAACCTGTGAACCTGCCGCCGTTTCTTCGGATCCAGGACGGCGCGGTCATCCTCGCGCTGAAAGTTCAACCGCGGGCCAGCCGGAATGAAATCGCGGGCCTCCTCGGCAACGAATTGAAGCTGAAGGTCACCGCCCCACCGGTTGATTCCGCAGCCAACGAAGCGGTAGTCGAGTTTCTTGCCGGCCACCTGAAGCTGCCCCGTCGCTGCGTGACCTTGGTGCGCGGCCAAACCTCCACTCACAAGTCCATCCGCCTCGACTCGATCACCGCCGAGGACGCGGCCCGCCGCCTCACTTAGCCGACGCCCGGGGGGCCCGTTCCGCGGCCCGGCGACAGGCGCTGGCCACTAGGTCCAGTTGTTCGAGGAAAATCTCCCGTTGTCCTTCGGGCAGGCCGGACAATACCTCGGTCTGCAGCGCCACCGCCTCGTCCCGCACGATCTCGTAGCGTTCCCGGCCGGCAGGCAGGAGTCGGATCCGGTAAGCTCGACCGTCGCGTTCGTGCGGCCGGCGCTCCACCCACCCGGCCTCTTCCATGCGTTCCAGTAGCGACGCCACGGTGTTGGGATCGCTGGACATGGCCTGGGTCAGATCGCGCTGAGTGCTGCCTTCGGGGGAACCTTCCAGCAACGTGCGCATCGCGGTGAATTGGTCAGGAGTCACTCCGGTATGGGCAATGCGGCGCCGGAACGCCTGGTTCAAGCCATACCAAGCCCGCCGCAACAAAGGCGGCAAACGCCGACGCTGAGGCGAATCGAGGGGTATTCCCCTGACGGCTTCACTGGATTCCACGGATTGCTTCGCAGACACGCCCCGTTGGTGTAGCGCCCGCCGCCGCCAAAGCCAAGGCGCGACGCCCACAGGCGTCGATTCACCGAATTTCGGTCGCACCATTTGCCTGGCGGGCAACACCAGAGAACCACTTTGCGACCACGAAACTGTTTGCCTCTGTGCTGCCTCACGGAGTATCTGGACCGCGCGGCAGGCAAGACTTGTTTGAAGCGAGCCGGAACATGTGTCCGGGTGCTGCTTTCGGCGATCTCCTGCGCAACCAGAGTCAGCGCTTCTGTGCTGATCTCCGGGAGGCTTCCCCGGATAACGGTGGTTGCATTTGCCAGCTTAGCTCAGTGGTAGAGCTACGGTTTTGTAAACCGTCGGTCGTCGGTTCAAATCCGACAGCTGGCTCCATTTCATAATCAACAACTCACGGCACCGAACGCGATTCACCGATGACTGCCACGCAACAGTGGCGCAATAGTCGGTTCATGCCAGCCCCGTCCCGTGACTGAGTCGCAGGAGAATTGCGGGCCGGACGCCATCGACCTTGGCCGGACCGGTTGGTCGAAGTCAGCCGTGATCGGCACCTGGAACCGCAGTGCCGACGCGCGCAGATTGCCGCGCCCACGTGGTCTGCCTCGAAGCAGCGGCCTAAGGTGTATGGCGACCGCATCCAACAAGGCGTCACCGGCACCCTGACGATTGAAGACGCGTTGCGGCAATTGGCGGCGGTGAACGGCTAGGCGGAGGACGTGGCTCCGGGCGGACAGCACGGGGACGAAACCGTCCAGCCGGCCAGCCAGATTCTCCGGCCGCGCCCCGAAGTTGCCGCCAGCGGCCGCTTGGCATCGGGGTGCCCCGGTGAGTAGCGTCCGGCAACCGCACACCACCGCATGCACCGGTTCCGCACTGTTCAGCGAGAAGCCCCCGCACCACGGCGGGCGGGGCTGGCAGCCGCCGTGCCGCCCCCGGCACGATTCCCCCGATGAACAAGAAGCTCCTCACCGAGGCGGACATCCGCACCAAGTTCATCACCCCTGCCCTGGTCGGCGCGAACGGGGACAAGTGGAGCCTGATGACGCAGATCCGGGAGGAGGCCTATTTCACCAAGGGGCGGGTCATCGTGCGCGGCAAAATGGTCATGCGCGGCGAGGCGAAGAAGGCTGATTACCTCCTCTCCTACAAACCGAACCTGCCGCTCGCCGTCATCGAGGCCAAGGACAACACCCATTCCGTCGGTGCCGGCATGCAACAGGCGCTGGAATACGCCGAAATCCTCGACGTTCCCTTCGCCTATAGCTCCAACGGCGACGCCTTCCTGGAGCACGACCGAACCGCCAAGGGCGGCACCGTGACCCGCGAGATCCCGCTCGACCAGTTTCCCGGGCCGGAGGAGCTCTGGTCCCGCTACCGCGCTGCCAAGGGCTACACCGCCGGCCAGGCCGCGGTCGCCACCCAGGACTATTACGACGACGGCTCCCAGAAATCCCCGCGCTACTACCAGCTCAACGCCATCAACCGCACGGTGGACGCCATCGCCCGCGGGGAAAACCGCCTGCTGCTGGTCATGGCCACCGGCACGGGCAAGACCTACACCGCCTTCCAGATCATCTGGCGCCTGTGGAAGTCGGGCGCCAAGAAACGCATCCTTTTCCTGGTAGACCGCAACATCCTCGCCGACCAGACCAAGACGAACGACTTCAAGCCGTTCGGCACGGCGATGACCAAGATCACGAACCGCACGGTGGACAAGTCGTTCGAGATCTACCTCTGCCTTTACCAGGCCGTCACCGGCACCGAGGAGGAACGGAACATCTACAAGCAGTTCTCCCGCGAGTTCTTCGACCTCGTGATCGTGGATGAATGCCACCGGGGCAGCGCGGCGGAGGACGCCCGATGGCGGCAAGTGCTCGAATACTTCACCACCGCCACCCAGATCGGCCTCACCGCCACGCCCAAGGAGACCAAGGAGGTCTCCAACATCGAATACTTCGGCGAACCCATCTACACCTACTCGCTGCGCCAAGGCATCGCCGACGGCTTCCTCGCCCCCTACAAGGTGGTCCGCCTCGGCCTCGACAAGGATCTCGACGGCTGGCGGCCCGAGGATGGCCAGACCGACAAATACGGCCAGGTCATCGAGGACCGCGAATACAATGACCGCGACTTCGACCGGAACCTGATCCTCGAAAAGCGCACCGCCGTCGTCGCCGCCAAGGTCACCGAGTTTCTCCGGGCCACCAACCGCTTCGCCAAGACCATCGTCTTCTGCGAGAACATCGACCACGCGGAGCGGATGCGGCAGGCCCTGGTGAACGCCAATGCCGACCTCGCCGCGGCCAACCCGCGCTACGTGATGCGGATCACCGGCGACAACGACGAGGGCAAGGCGCAGCTCGACAACTTCATTGATCCGGAGTCCACCTATCCGGTCATCGCCTGCACCTCGCAGCTCATGTCGACGGGCGTCGATGCCCAGACCTGCCGGCTCATCGTCCTAGACAAGCGCATCGCCTCGATGACCGAGTTCAAGCAGATCATCGGGCGCGGCACCCGCATCAACGAAGACTACGACAAGCTCTTCTTCACCATCATGGATTTCAAACGGGCCACCGCCCTGTTTGCTGATCCCGCCTTCGACGGCGACCCGGTGCAGATCTACGAACCCGGGGATGACGACTCAGTGGTTCCCCCGATGGAACCCGCCGACGCGGTGCATGACGACGTGCCGCCCTACTTGGTGGACGGCCCCGGCCCCGATCCGGACGGCCCGACGGGTCCGCCCTCGGCCAAATACTACGTGGACAACGTCGAGGTCCGGGTCGCCACGGAACGCGTCCAATACCTCGACGAACACGGCAAGCTGATCACCGAGTCGCTCAAGGACTACTCCCGCAAGACCGTCCGCAAGGCCTACGCCTCGCTCGACCAGTTCCTCACGGTCTGGCACGACGCCGACAAGAAGCAGGCCATCCTCACGGAGCTGGCCGCGCAGGGCGTCTTCTTCGACGAACTCGCCGAGCAGGTCGGGCGCGACTACGACGCCTTCGACCTCGTCTGCCATGTCGCCTTCGATGCGCCGCCGCTCACCCGCAAGGAGCGGGCCGACCGCGTGAAGAAGCGCGACGTGTTCGCCAAGCACGGGGCCAAGGCCCGGGCCGTCCTCGATGCCCTGCTCCAGAAATACGCCGACAGCGGCCTCCGGAGCGTCGAGTCGCTGGAAATCCTCAAGGTGGATCCGCTCACCGCCTTCGGCACGCCCGTGGAGATCGTCGGCCTGTTCGGCGGCAAACCCGGCTACCTCTCGGCCCTCCGCGAACTCGAAACCGCCCTCTACCAGCACGCCGCCTGATGGGTTGCCAACCTCCGCCCTCCGCGTAGCCTC
>JBEISV010000643.1:0-2234 GCA_040375265.1 Verrucomicrobiales bacterium | reverse complement strand
TTTGCTTACTTTTCCCCGGGGGGGGGCTAACCTTTGTGGCTGGCCCGGGGGGGGGGGTCTCGGCGCGTCTTGTGCCCCCCCCGGGTCGGGCCCGGGGCTCCCCCGCCCCCCGCGCTCCCGCCGAGCGTCCGTTCCGTCATGGCATCACCGGCTGCACCCAGGCCGCCTCGGTTTCGTCCTTGGCGTAGGGATTCTCCTTCCGCTTGGACGAGGTGACCTTGGCACGGACGTAGAGTTCGTCGCCCGTGAGTTCGTAGGTGGCGACCGGACCATCCACTTGGCCGAGGATTTCTCCAATGTCGTCGCCGTAGCGGTGGGTGACCCGGAGCATGTCGCCGGCGGCGTTGCGGAACGGTTCGTTGTCCGTCTTGAAGCCGCGCCGGGTGCCGATGAACTGCGTGCGGTAGGTCACGCCCGGTTCGGCGGCGATCTGCACGGTCAGGCGGTTCTTTTCCCGGCGCACGTCCTTCAGCGTCACGCCGGAGCTCGCGTAGAAGTCCCCCCGCTCCAGTGCCTCGATCAGCGACTCCGGCGTCAGGCGCGCGGCCCGGACCACCACCCAGCCGCGGCCGGGGTTGGACTCCTTCAGCTCGAACTTGTGGTAGTTGTGCGAATCGTCCACGCCGAGGCCGAACATCGGCGGCAACCCGAGCACGCCGAGCCGCCAGGTGAGCACGATGTCCCACACACGTTCCATGCCGGCGCGACCGGGCTCGCCCTCGTTGTGGACCGACGGATGCCCGTTATACACCTCGAAGAAACGCTCGCCGTTCACCCGCATGAGCTCCTCGGCGGTGATGCCCCAGCCGAAGTTCGGGTGGTTGATGTGCGGGAACATCGGCTGGCCGGTCTTGCCGCGCTGCTTCAGCACGGAGTTGACGCTGTTCTGCATGACTTCCCATACGTTGCTGCCGCCCTTCGGATCGATGGGTTCGCGCAGGTTGGTCGCATTGACGTGGACCGGCGCAGTCAGGTGGCCGCCGGTGATCTCCTCGGCCGGGATGAGCTGGAATTTCCCGGGCTCGTTCAGCAGCGGGTAGAATTCGCCCAGCGTCTTCAGCCGAACCTGATTGGTGCCCAGGCGCAGGCGCTCCTCCACCCAGGCGTCGCCGAACTTCGCACGATACTTCGTCAGGACCGCCCCGCCGGCCTTCTTCTCCGTCGCGGTCACCCACTTCTGGCCCTGCGCGATCTGGTTGTGCTCGGTGAAGCTCAGGAAGTGGTAGCCGCGCTCCTTATACCACGCCGCGATCATCTCGGGATAATCGTCGCCGTCGCTCCACAGTGAATGCGTGTGCAGGTTGCCCTTCCACCAGCGCGCGCCGGGATCTGGAATGAATCGCGCACCGCGCGGCAGGCTGCCGGTGATGCCGGCGAGCAGGTTGAAGAAGTCCCGCTTGCGCTGGCTGCCAATGGACCAATCCACCGGCACGCTCTGGAAGCCTTCCGCGAACTTCTCCCCCTTCTGCCGGAAGTCGAAGTAGCCCCAACCAGCGCGCTCCGTCAGCGCCGCCGTGAAGTTGTTCAGCGGCTGCGCGAAGTCGAAATGGTCGTCCTCGTTGAACAGGATGGGTTTGGTCTTCCAGCCTGGCAGGTCACGCGTCTGCCGGACCATTTCGGCAAGCTTGCGCGGATCGCTCACGCCGTTGCCGTGCAGCAGCACAAAGTCGGCGGCCTTGAGCACGTTCGTGCCCGGCAACGTGCCGCCGCCGTAGCTGGTGCTCACCAGAAACCGCCGGCCGTCGCGCTTGGTCTTGTGGACGCGGTCGATCAGCTCGTGGACGCGCTCGGGCTTCAGGATCGCGTGGTCGTAGCGGACGTTGCACTCGTTGTTGAGCTCGATCAGCACGTTCTGCCAGCCCTTGGCGAAGAGCCAGTCCAGCGTGCTGTCCACGCCCCGGATCACCGCGGCCTCATCCGTGAGGCGCTCATCCTGGCCGAAGTAGAACAACCCGAGGATGACCACCATGCCGAGGTCGTCGGCGCGGTTGAGGATGCGTTCGAGGCGCGCGAGGTAGGCGGGGTCCAGCGAACCGTCGGCGTTGAAGACGGAATTGTGCCATGGCTGCGCCTGCGAGTAGCCCTGCGGCGAACCGCCCTGAAGAGTCAGCGTGAAGGCGAGCAGTCCGTGGCGTTTCCAGTCCGGCATCGCGGCGAGGAACTCGCGGGTGTTGCGGTCGGCGTCCCATTTGCCCGGGTCCGGATAGGCCCACTGGGCGGCGGTCTCTGGATTG
>JBEISV010000644.1:0-2203 GCA_040375265.1 Verrucomicrobiales bacterium | reverse complement strand
GTGTCGCAGGTTGGCAACCTGCGAAGCGCGATCGCGGTGGGCGGGGCAGGAGATTCCGCATTTCGGTTGCCGGCACGCCCTGCCGACTGCCAGTCGGCGACACGGCAGACTAACAGTCTGCGCTACAATGGGGGCGGGGTGGTTGCTGGGTGGTTTGCCAGCCGGGCCACGCGCTGCTCCATTTCCAATCCTCGGGGCGGGCGCAGAGTTTCGCCGCAACCGGATTTCCGCGGATGTAGCGGCGAATCCGTTCCTGTTCCGCCTCGTTGCGAATCCAATGATCGTAGGACTCCCGCTGCCAGAAGGTTTCCCCGGTTCGTCCGAGGATCAGGTTCGCCTGCCGGGCTATGTGACGTTTCCGGCTCTTGAGGATCTCGCTCAGGGTGAAGTTCGGCCGGGGCCACAGGATGGAGTGGACGTGGTTGGGCATCACCACCCAGTCGTCGAGCTGGTATTGTTCGCCGTGAAAGTGGCGGAGGGCGTCCGCGACCATGTCTGCGATTTCCGGGCGGCGCAGGTGGCAC
The DNA here is from genome assembly GCA_040375265.1 of Verrucomicrobiales bacterium. Classification (GTDB taxonomy): domain Bacteria; phylum Verrucomicrobiota; class Verrucomicrobiia; order Limisphaerales; family UBA9464; genus CAIWAH01. Next base: position 1,679 of record JBEISV010000644.1, on the reverse strand, counting down.
TCGCCGGCACCCGTGTCGAGATAGCGCTCAATCTGGCGGCGGAGTTCCCGGTGGATTTCCTCCGTCGATTCGCCGTTGGTTAGGGCTGACCGCAAAGCCTCCGCGTGTTCGTGCTCGAAACGGAGCAACACTTCCTTGGGCAGGGAATCCACCAAACGGAACGTGACGAAGTAAGCGGCGCCTTCGCGTTTAACATGGGGCAGGTAGCCTCGCGAATGAATGCCGGTCCGCAGCGGGTTAGGCGGTTCCACAGAAACACCCTCAGCCCGGAGCTGAAATCTCACCCGTTCCAGGCCGCGATTGGGTTCGTTTGGATTCATGGTGCGATTGCCGGAAGCCAACGGGCGTCCGTCAACGTGTTGGTAGCGCAGACTGCCAGTCTGCGCTACGGAGACCGCGCGACGAAGACGCTACGCGAGGTGCTGCTTGAAGAAGGCAATCGTCCGCTCCCAGGCGAGTTGCGCGTTCTTCTCGTCGTAGCGGCCGGTGGAGTCGTTGTGGAAGCCGTGATTGCACTTGGGATACAGGTGCATGGTGTAGTTGACCTCGGCGGCCTTCAGGTCGGCCTCGTAACCAGGCCAGCTTTCGTTGACCCGTGTGTCCAGTTCCGCGAGTTGGATCAGCAGCGGCGCCTTGATGTTCTTGCGGACTTCCTTGGCCGCGGGCGTGCCGTAGAACGGGACGCCGGCGTTGAGCACGTCCGGCACCACGGCGGCGAGCATGTTGACGATGTAGCCGCCGAAGCAGAAGCCGACCGCACCGAGCTTGCCGGTGCTCAGCTCGTGCGCCTTGAGGAACTTCGCCGCGGCGATGAAGTCCTGCTCGATCTTGGCCTTGTCCAGCGAGCCCTGGAGCACGCGGCCCTCGTCGTCGTTGCCGGGATAACCGCCCTTCGGATGCAGTGCATCGGGCGCGAACGCAACGAAGCCTACCTTGGCGACGCGCCGCGCGACATCGGCGACGTAGGGATTCAGGCCGCGGTTTTCGTGCACCACCAGCACGACAGGCGCCTTGCCCTTGAGCGCGGTGGGTGTGACAAGATAACCGCGTCCCTCGCCGTGGCCGTTGGGCGAAGGAAAGGTCATATAGCGTCCCTTAATTTCGGGATCGTTGAACGAGACCTGCTCGGCGTGGGCGTAGTCCGGCAGCAGGGCGCCCAGCAGGTAACTCATCGTGAACCCCGCGGCGGTGAGCGTTGCCAACCGGCCCATGAAGGTGCGGCGGTCGATGACGCCGTGAGCGTATTCGTCATACCAATCGAAGGCCTCCTGCGGGACGGGCGGATGGGGCATGATCCCGGCTTTGGGAAGTTCAGAATGCATCGTGGTCATGGTAGTTCCTGATAGGGTGGTGAATGGCTGTCGGCGGGAGTGTTCAACCGATTCTCCGGCCCGGCAACGATGACGTTGCCGGCCGGTGGCAGGCATTCCGGACGGTTCGCCGGCCATGGTGGCGCGGTGGCGGGAGGCATCTTCCATTTGCCTTCGGCCGACGGGAACGCACACTCCGCGCGGCGGCGGGCAAAATCCCCAGCTCACCTGCCAGCGCACTCAACCACCATCGGCTCGTTCCACGCCGCTGGGCAGACTCCAGACCTGATGAAATACGGCTACCTCATTGACATGGACGGCGTCATTTACCGGGAGAACCAGCTCATTCCCGGGGCCACCGACTTCGTC